>JAYTPB010000077.1:0-64726 GCA_043747445.1 Sphingomonadales bacterium | reverse complement strand
TATCGAATTTCTTGTTGCGGCGCAGCAAGGATCGCTTGCAAATTCTACGTGAAGGCCCGAATGAAGTTTTGTTATGCGACCTATTTTCCTCTCTTTGATAATTTTATCAGTGGTCGGGTGCAGCGCGGCCGAAAAAAAACCTGATCGCCCGGTGCCCTTGATTAATGTTGCGGCGGTATCGGCGCATGAGTTTTCGGATCGTTATGAAGCGGTAGGGACAGCGACCGCCAATGAACAGGTCACCGTTACCGCGCCAGTGACAGAGCGGATTACGCAGCTTGGCTTTTCGGACGGCGATTATGTGCGTTCGGGGCAAGTGCTCGCAGTCCTTGCGCAGGGTCAGGAAACCGCATCGCTAGCCAGTGCCGCAGCCCGTGCGCGTGAAGCAGAGCAGCAATTGGCGCGGATATCGGCACTGCGCCAACGCGGCTTTGCCACCAAATCAAGTCTTGACGCACAATTGGCCTCGGTAGCCGCTACACGCGCCGGGGCAAGCGAAGCACGCGCGGTGATCGCAGACCGCGTCGTCCGCGCGCCATTCTCAGGCTATGTGTCCCTACGGCGGATATCGGTTGGCGCTGTCGTCAGTGCTGGCACCGAAATCGTAACGATCAGCGATAGCAGCACGATCAAGCTTGATTTCTCAGTGCCCGAAACATTGCTCGGCGCAGTGCGCGTTGGCCAGCCGATATTGGCGCGGGCCGCTGCATTTCCCGAAACGCCGATTGGCGGCACGATTAGCGCGATTGATCCCGTAATTGATCCAGCGACACGTGCTGTGACGGTGCGCGCGCTAATCCCCAATCGCGGTGGGCGTTTGAAGCCGGGTATGCTGCTTTCGGTAGCGCTGCAATCAAGGGTGCGTAGCGCAGTCGCTGTACCCGAATTGGCGTTGGTGCGTGAAGGTGATGGACGCTATGTTTACACCGTTGGTAAGGACAGCAAGGCAATTCGCGTCGCGGTGTCGACCGACGGGCGCGACGGCAATCTGATCGAAGTGACGCAAGGGCTAAACCCCGGCGATAAGATCGTCACCGAAGGCGTTGTCAAATTGTCCGAAGGGGCAAAGGTGCGCGTTGCAGGGGATAAGCCGCCCGGCAAAGCAGCCGCCGCGCGCTGAGCTAGAGATGCAGCTTTCCGATCTTTCCGTCCGTCGGCCCGTGTTTGCAGCTGTGCTGGCAATCCTGCTGCTTCTCGTTGGAGCGGTCGGCTATCTTAATCTGCCGATCCGCGAATATCCTGATACCGAACCACCGATTGTTTCGGTTGAAACCAATTACACTGGCGCTGCGGCAACTGTGGTTGAGTCGCGCGTTACCCAAGTGCTTGAAAATGCGCTTGCTGGGATTGAGGGCATTCAGACGATTAGCTCACGTTCGCGCGATGGCCGTTCGGAGGTGACGATCGAATTCGCGCCGGGTCGCACGGTTGATAGTGCCGCCAACGATGTGCGTGACCGCGTGGGCGGGGTCGCCGATGATCTGCCAGAGGAAGTGCTTGCGCCCGAAGTGCGTAAGGTTGATGCCGATGCGCAGCCCGTATTGTTTATCGTTGTATCAAGGCCGGGGTGGACGCGACTTGAACTCAGTGACTATGTCGACCGCAATCTGGTTGACCGCTTTTCAGCGCTTGACGGCGTCGCGCGGGTTTTTGTCGGCGGCGAAGCGCGACCATCGATGCGCGTCTGGCTCCAGCCGGGAAAGCTTGCAGCCTTTGGCCTGACGCCAAGTGATATTGAAACTGCGCTGCGCACCCAGAATGTTGAGCTACCAGCTGGCCGGATTGAATCGCCTGATCAGAATGTCACGCTGCGGGTTAATCGGCCGTTTGTGACGCCCGAGCAGTTTCGGCAATTGGTCGTTTCACGCGGGGAAGGGGGCTATCTCGTTCGCCTCGGCGATGTTGCGCGCGTGGAGACTGAGGCTGAAAATCCGTATTCGGCATTTCGTTTGAATGGCGGTTCAGCGATTGGGATGGGGATTGTCCGTCAATCAGGCGCTAACACGCTTGCAGTCGCCGAAAGCGCGAAGGCGCTTGCCGAGACGATCAAGCCAACACTGCCGCAAGGGATGGTATTCGCCATTGGATCGGATGACTCGCTGTTCATTGGCCGTGCGATTGACGGCGTTTGGGAAACGCTGGCTGAGGCAGCGATCCTCGTTGTTCTCGTCATCTATCTGTTTCTGGGAAGCTGGCGCGCGACGCTCATTCCAGCGGTGACGGTGCCGATCTGCTTGCTCGCGACCTTTGCGGTGCTCTGGCTGCTCGGTTTTTCGATTAACTTGCTGACTCTGCTGGCGCTCGTCCTTGCAATCGGGCTGGTGGTTGACGATGCTATTGTTGTTCTGGAAAATGTCTATCACCGGATCGAACAGGGCGAGCCGCCGCTGGTCGCGGCGGTCAAGGGGACACAGCAAGTCGCTTTCGCGGTTGTGTCAACCACGGTAGTCGTCTGCGCGGTGTTTGTGCCAGTGATGTTTCTGGCAGGGCAGACCGGGCTGCTGTTTCGTGAGCTTGCCGCCGCGATGATTGCCGCTGTCGCGTTTTCGGGATTTGTAGCGCTCAGCCTTGCGCCGATGCTCTGTTCAAAACTGCTCCGCCATGAAGAGCGCGGGCGTTTTGCGCGCTGGGTTGATAACGGGTTTCAGCGGCTTGAGCGGCGCTATTCTGGCCTGCTTGATCGCGTCATTGTGAAGCCATTTTTTGCGCTGATCGGTGTGCTGGTTTTTCTTGGTGGCAGCGGCTTCCTGTTCACCACGCTCAAATCCGAACTGGTGCCCACTGAAGATGTTGGCATTCTGCAAGCAACGGTATCAGCGCCCGAAGGCACAAGCTATGAGGCGATGGATCGCACGATGCTTGAGATTTCCAAGCCCGTGCTAGGACTGCTTGAAAAAGGCACTGTCCGTTCGATCATTCAGCGCACACCGGGCGCCTTTACCGCGAGTGATGATTTCAACAGCGGTGTGTTCGTTTTTTTCCTCAAACCCTGGGAGGAACGCACCGAAACGACTGACGATGTGATCAAACAGGTCAATAAGATTATCGGGCAGCAAACCGCCGTGCGCGGAAATGCGACGGCGCGCTCCTCCATCGGGCGCGGGCGCGGACAACCGATCAATTTCGTGCTCGCCGGGGGTAGCTATGCTGATTTGACCGTAGCGCGTGACCGGATATTGGCGGCGGCGCGCGATAATCCCGGAATCGTCAATCTTGACGCTGACTATAAGGAAACAAAGCCACAAATCCTGATTGATGTTGATACCGCGCGCGCGGGCGATCTCGGGGTGTCACTTAGTGATGTCAGTGAAGCGCTCCAGACGCTGCTCGGGTCTCGCCGTGTTTCGACCTATGTTGATCGCGGTGAGGAGTACCGCGTGATTGTTCAGGCCGAGGCCGCTGACCGTGCCTCGCCCGAAAATCTTGCGTCGATTCAGTTGCGTGGGCGTGGCGGCGTGCTGGTGCCGCTTGCCAATCTCGTAACGCTTAAGGAAACGGCGGGCGCGCGCGATCTTGGCCGCTTTAACAAGTTGCGCGCGATCACGCTTTCGGGGGCACTCGCGCCGGGCTATTCAATTGGACAGGCACTCACCTTCCTTGAAGCGCTAGCCCAAGACGCGCCTGAAGTCCAAGCGGTCGGTTATCGTGGCGAAAGTCAGGCCTTTAAGGAAACAGGCGGATCGATAGTACTCGTATTTTTTGTGACAATCTTCCTTGTCTATCTTGTGCTTGCGGCGCAGTTTGAAAGCTTCGTTCACCCGATCACGATTATCACCACGGTGCCGCTCGCGGTGGCGGGCGGGGTGATTGGCCTTGCGATTACGGGCCAGTCGCTCAATCTTTACAGCCAGATTGGCGTGATTATGCTGGTTGGCCTCGCGGCGAAGAATGGCATCCTCATCGTTGAATTCGCTAATCAGCTCCGCGATGAAGGGCTTGAGATCATTGATGCGATCAGACAAGCCGCAACCCGGCGATTACGACCTATTTTAATGACCTCTATCGCGACTGTAGTTGGTGCGATCCCGCTCGCAATTGCGGGCGGAGCAGGTGGGGCTGCACGCGGCGCGATCGGTGTTGTCATTGTCTTTGGCGTCTCACTCGCAACCATTATCACACTCATCCTAATCCCGATTATTTACGCACGACTTGCCAGATATACTGGATCACCAGAGGCGGTATCGCGTGCGCTCGAAGCGCAAATGAGTTCAGATTAGGCTGCTGGTCGAACCTAATATCATGTTCGTCGAAATGAAATTACATCTGTAATCGTGTTGCGCTCGACGATGTTTATGAAAAAATATGACCTCACAATCGCTTGCGCCTTGACGCTTGCACTAGCCTCGCCAGCCTTTGCGCAGCGCACCGACGATAATGTCGTCACCCAATCTGACGATGCCTTTGGCAAGACGGTGGGCGATGAACAGATCGGCATTTACAACCCCGGCGATGTGCGCGGCTTCTCACCGATTGATGCGGGCAATGTTCGGATTGAAGGGCTGTTTTTTGATCAGCAATCAGGGCTGACGGATCGCCTTACCGATGGATCGTCAATCCGCGTTGGGATTTCGGCGCAGGGCTATCCCTTTCCAGCGCCGACCGGGATTGTTGATTATAGCTTGCGGCGGCCGGGCGCGAAAAACCTCGTTTCAGTTGCGCTCAATTACGGCCCATTTGGTGGGCGCTCGGGCGAGTTTGATGCGCAGCTTCCGCTGGACGGAGATCGCCTCGGAATTGCGGCGGGAGCAGGGTATTTTCAGGAGGTTTCACCTTTCCAGAACTCTACTAATGTCTATGCCGTAGGTGCGCTCGGGCGGTATAAGCCGCGTGAGGGGGTTGAGATCATCCCGTTCTGGAGTTTGATTGATATCAAGGATGAGGAGAGCCAGTCGCTGATCTTCACTAATGGTGCTTTCCTGCCAAACCGTATTCGCCGCGACATTTTCTTAGGCCAGAAATTCTCTGATTTTGGCGGGGTTGTCTATAATTACGGCGTTGTGGCGAAGGCTGATCCGTTCGGGCTTGATGTCCGGCTCGGGGTGTTTCGTTCAGCATTGGAAATACGCGAGGATCATATCGATCTGCTGTTTGATACAGACCGCGCAGGCCGCGTTGGCAGTCGTCAGGTGGTGGTGGACGGTGATAACAAGTTCGCCTCAACCTCGGGCGAGCTGCGCGTTGCCAAAACGCTCAAAGATGGCCCGCGCCGCCACACCCTGATTGCGTCACTGCGCGCACGTGATCAGGCGCGGCGCTTTGGCGGGGCGGCGATTGCTGATCTCGGGGTCAGTCAGATCGGCGTTCAGGATTTCCGTGATGAGCCCGTCTCAGTCATTGGCCCCAAAACGCGTGACGGCGTTCAACAAGTCACGGCGGGGATCGGTTATCAGGGGCGCTGGGCCAAGGTTGGTGAGCTGAGCATTGGCATCCAGAAAACCGATTACCGCAAGGAAACGATTGATCCTGACCCGAGTGTGATCTTTCCCGTTACCAAATCGAAGCCGCTGTTGCTGAGCGCGAATGCGGCGGCTTATCTATCCGACAAGGTCGCGATCTACGGCGGCTATACGCGCGGGCTTGAGGAAAGCCCGGTCGCCCCATTTGAAGCGATCAATCGCAACGAAGCCCCGCCCGCGATCCGCACTGAACAGAAGGATGCGGGCGTCCGCGTCAAGATCGGTAAAGGCGTGACGGCAGTGGTTGGGCTGTTTGATGTGTCAAAGCCGTATTTCAATCTTGATGCAACGTCACGCTTTCGTCAACTTGGCATGGTGCGCAATCGGGGAATCGAATTCTCGCTCGCTGGCGAAGTCGCGCCGGGGCTTTCGCTCGTTTTCGGGAATGTTCTGCTTGATGCTGAAGTGTCGGGCGAAGAGGTTGATCGCGGGGTGATCGGCAAGAAACCAGTGGGTACTTTTGTGCGCAACACCAATATCAACATGGATTATCAGGTGCCCGGCGTCAAAGGTCTGTCGCTCAATGCTGCGTTCATTGGCACAAGTGATCGCACAGCAAATGCCGCGAATACGCTGGTTGTGCCCACACGCGCCATCGTCAACCTTGGCGCGCGTTATAAATTTAAGATCGACAAGGCGTCGGCACTCGTGCGGTTCAACGTTTCCAACGTCACCAATACCTTTGGCTTTAACGTAACGGGTAGCGGTGCGTTCATTCCCAACGCATCACGGCGCTACGCCCTTACTTTGGCCGCAGATATTTAGTTTACAACAATCTTTCTCACATTGGCTTCCTGCGCCTCAAGCGCCTTATCCTCATTGGCACGTTTGATGATATATTGGCGGATCGTTTCGATTTGATCGGCCTTCATCACATTTGACCAAGCGACCATGCCAGTGGCTTTGAGCGCGCCGTCATGAACGATGGTCTGCCATGTCTTGGGATCGCCGAGGCTGCCGCTCTTGCGCAAATCGGGGAGGACGGTGCTGCCAATGGCTGCGTCACCGTGGCATACGCCGCAGTAGCGACCGTAAAGCGCGCCGCCGGCGGCAGCAACTTCAGCACTTGCCTTAAACGCTGGCGGGTCAAGCGGAAGTGCGGCAAGCTCAGGCATATCGGGAAGCCTTGCCCTGCCGCGCAGTTTGAACACGAGCAGGCGGCTGATATTGCGGACTGGCCCCGACACGTCGTGGAGGATGCCCGATGAGATTGGGAAGGCCCCGCCCCATCCGGCAAGCACCGCCACATATTGCTGTCCATTGACTGAATAGGTCGCAGGTGGAGCAACGACTCCGGTTTGGGCCTTGAATGACCACAGCTTCTTGCCGTCCTTCGCGGCGTAGGCAGCAAATTCGCTCGTTGCGTTGCCTTGAAAGACGAGGCCTCCGCCCGTTGCGAGCACGCCGCCATTCCACGGGCCATTAAATTTGACGCGCCATTTTTCCTTCTGCGCAATCGGATCCCACGCAACGAGCGCGCCCTTGGTAATGGCAGCGGCAATCGCCCGCGCGCCGCGATCCGCAGGCATAGCCCCTGCCGCCAGATCAAATCCTACGTTGAAGCCTTGTGCTGATTTTTTCCAATTATTTTCAGGGATAAACGGGAATGATGTCTCATTGGCGGGAATGAACACCAGCTTGTTCGTTGGGTCATAGGCCATCGGGTGCCAATTGTGCGCGCCAAGCGGCCCCGGTGTCACGAGATAGGGTACGCCTGTTTTATCAACGCGCGCTTTGGGGTTTTCAATCGGACGGCCGGTCGCCTGATCAAAGCCGCTCGCCCAGTTGACCGGCACGAAATTATTGGCCGAGATAAACTTGCCGTCGGTACGGTCAATCACATAGAAAAAGCCGTTCTTCGGTGCCTGCATCAGGACTTTGCGGGGCTTTCCGTCAATCGTCATGTCAGCAAGGATGATATGCTGGGTCGCGGTGTAATCCCATGTTTCGCCCGGTGTTGTCTGATAATGCCAGACATATTCCCCGGTCTTTGGGCGCAACGCTACGATTGAAGACAGATAGAGATTGTCGCCGCCGCCAGGGGAGCGATACGCCTGATTCCACGGGCTGCCATTGCCGACGCCAATATACAGCAGGTCAAGCTCAGGATCATAGGCCATCGCATCCCAAACGGTGCCGCCGCCGCCTTGTGCCCACCATTCGCCGTTCCAAGTCGCTGCGGCTTTTTTGAGATATTCGGGCTCATCGGCCTCGCCGGGTTTGCCGGGAACAGTGTAGAAGCGCCACAATTCTTCGCCGTCACCAGCGTCATAAGCGGTAATATAGCCGCGCACGCCCATTTCTGCGCCGCCATTGCCGATGATCACCTTGCCGTCGATCACGCGCGGTGCGCCAGTGATCGTGTAGGGCTTTGACTGATCAACGGTGACTTTTGACCATGCTTCTTTGCCCGTCTCACGGTCAAGCGCGACCAATCGCCCGTCAAGTGTGCCAAGGTAGAGCTTGTCGCCCCACGCCGCGACGCCGCGATTCACGGTGTCGCAGCACGCCTTAACCCCGGTTTCGCCGGGAACTTTGGGATCATATTCCCAGAGCAGCCTGCCCGTGGTCGCGTCGTAAGATTTGACCTTTGACCAAGCGGTGGTGATGTAAATCTTGCCATCAATCACAATCGGCGTGGCTTCTTGGCCGCGCGCAGTATCGAGATCGGCATACCAGGCCAGCCCGAGATCACCCACATTACGCTCGTTGATGTCGTTCAGTGGGCTGAACCGCTGCTCATCATAAGTGCGACCATAAGTGATCCAATTGGCATTATCGCTGTTCGCCGCGATCAACCGCGCCGCATCAATATCGCCCGGTTTCGCGCCGCAGCCACTGAGCGCAAGCGCGCCCGAAACGATAACAGCAAGCCAAGCGCCGCGCCTATTCATGATCACATCCTCCCATGCGTATTGGGATCGATAGGCAATTGAATGCGCCGCTTTGTCAAGACAGTGTTTTGTTAGGGCTTGTCTCGTTTAGGGCGGGAGAGTCGCCGAAGATTACAAAGATTACAAGCTTTTGGGTTTTTCATGAACAAATTTCGCTGGTAAAACCTCCTAAATAAAGCCCCACCCTGCGCGCGCACAAAGGGAGGAGGGGAGGCGCGCGGCAGGGGAGGGGCACCGCAGCAAGGGGAGCTAACGGTCAATCAAATCGTGCAAGTAGCGATTCGATTGATTGGAACATATAAAGAACAATTGAGATTGATCAAGCAGTTTTTGAGGTGTCTGCAAATTCGATGAGATCCCAACGGTTTCCGTAGAGATCTTCAAAAACCGCAACCGTGCCATACGCCGCTTTAAGCGGATCACGGACGAAGCGAACGCCGCGCGCGTTAAATGCGGCATAGTCGCGCTCGAAGTCATCTGTGGCGAGGAACAAGAACACGCGCCCACCCGCCTGATTGCCGACAAAATTCCTCTGTTCGGGATTTGACGCGCGGGCGATCAAGATTGAGGCAGCACCATCCGGCGCACCGGGCGGTTTTATGACTACCCAGCGCTTGTCCTGATCTGGCTGATACTCATCAGCAACCAAGGTAAAACCGAGGATATCGGTGTACCACGCAATTGCCTCATCATAGTCGGCGACGACCAGCGCAATATGGGCGAGATAGTTCTGCATTCCCGGCCCACTCACGCCGCCAATGGCAATGTCCTGTGCCGCTTGCCCGTTACCGCGAACAGCGCGTTAATGAGCGCTGGCGTGGCGGGCGGGGTGCCGGGTTCGCCGATGCCACCCATTTGTGCGCCGCTTTCGATGAAGTGAACATCTATGCTGGTAGGAGAGCCTTCCATTTTCAAAACTGGATAGTCGCTGAAATTGGATTGGACGACCGCGCCGCCCTCAACCGTAATCGCCTCACCAATCGCTGAGGATAGTCCCATGATCAGGCCGCCTTGTATCTGCGCTTCGGCATTTTTCGGGTTCACCGTCGTCCCGCAATCAACCACGGCAAACGCGCGTAGCACCTTGGGGGAGCCATCTTCGCGCACGCTTGCCTCGATAACTTCAGCCGCAATCGTGCCAAAAGATTCAACCAGCGCTATGCCCCGGCCAACGCCAGCGGGCAGCGGCGTGCCCCAGCCGGAGCGCTTGGCAACCTCTTCAAGCACGAGGGCATAGCGCGAGCCCTTGGGCAGATGGTTGAGGCGGAACGCAAGCGGATCAACGCCCGCTGCCTGCGCCAATTCATCCATGAATGTCTCGGTGTAAAAGCCGTGCTGAGTTGAATTGACCGAGCGCCAGAACCCGTCAGTCTGATTGGTTTTATAAGTGAAATGATTGAGCGCAATATTGGGGATATCATAGGGCAATTTCGCCTCACCACCTGCATCGGCGACCTGCGCATAATCGCATTGCCACGCAACAATCATACCGTCGGCACCGAGCGCTGCCTTGAGTGCGGCCGAACATTGTGGGCGGTACGCGCCTTGGCGGACATCCTCCTCACGTGACCAGATCAGCTTAACCGGATAGGGAAGCTGTTTGGCAAGCTGGGCGACTTGGCTTGTCACTTCGCTATATTGCGGGGCACGGCGACCAAAGCCACCACCCATGATCATCGGGTGGAACGTCACATCATCGCCGCTGAGCTCCGCTGCCTTCGCCGCGACCATTTTTGCCCCGAGCGGAGCCTGGCTCGCGCCCCAAATATCGAGTTTACCGTCCTTAAAATGGGCGGTGAGTGCGAATGGCTCCATCATCGCTTGGTGGAGGAAGGGCACCTTGAAATTAGCGGTCAGCAGCTTTGCGCCCTTGGTTGCAAAGCCCGCCTCCACGTCGCCGGTAATGGCCTCATTCTCGGGCTTGCCGCTTTTGCGCAGCTTATCATGTTCGGCAAAGATTGACGCGGTGGACATGCCCGCGTTGCCACCGTCGCTGAATTTGGGGGAGAGTGCGGCCAGACCTTGGCTTGCGGCCCAGTAGCCTTTGGCAACCACCACCACGGCATTCTCAAGTTTCACAACCTTCTCAACGCCCTTCACTGCCATTGCCGGGGCTGGGTCAACGCTTTCAAGCTTACCGCCACGGATCGGCGCGGCCATAATCGTTGCAACGCGCATTTCGGGCATGGTGTAGTCAATGCCGTAAAGTGCTGATCCATCGACCTTAGCCGGGATGTCAAAGCGGTCAGGTGACTTACCGATATATTTGAAATCCTTCGCTGTCTTGAGCGTCGGCGTGGTTGAGAGCGAGCGTTCGGAGGCCTCTGCCGCCAGTTCACCGTAGCGCAGTGATTTGCCCGATTTAGCATGGGTAACTTTGCTATCCGCTGTCGTGAGTTCAGTCTCGGGCACACCGAGCCGCTTTGCTGCCGTTGCGACCAACGCTTCGCGCGTCGCCGCACCAATCACGCGAAAGCCCGCCTGTCCCGTCGCGCGGATTGCTGATGATCCGCCAGTAATCTGCAATTCCATATAGCGCGCGATCGCGCCAAATGCAGCGTTGACCGTTGGCGTCAGGATCGCAGGCACTGTCTTTGCGCCAAGGATGAAGCCCTTGCCAAGGGCGGTATTGGCAAACGCCATTTCAGCAGGAGCCGCCTCTGTGCGCATTTTGCTCCAATCAGCATCAAGCTCATCAGCAAGCATCTGCGCAAGCGCAGTGTGCGACCCTTGCCCGAAATCAATGTGCGGCGAATAGAGCGTGATTATGTCATCCGCCGCAATCTTGATCCAGCCAGTAAAGGAGGATTCGCCAGCCTTCGCGGTCATTGCGCCCGCTTTGGTTGCGGCGCTGCTGTTCATCCAATGGAGCGCAAAAACGCCGCCACCAACCACTGCTACGCCGCCGATCAGGAAAGCCCTACGCTTGATGCCCATGCGTTTTCTCCCTTAAGCCTGTGTGAGTGCGGCGCGAATCGCCTTGCGGATGCGCGGGTATGTGCCGCAGCGGCAGATATTGGTCATCGCTCCATCAATTTGTGCATCGGTTGGATTGGGAGTTTGCTTGAGCAAAGCCGCCGCCGCCATGATCTGGCCCGACTGGCAGTAACCGCACTGCGGCACTTGCTCGGCAATCCATGCTTGCTGGAGCTTGCTGAGCTGGCCTTCACCACCGCCAAGTGATTCAATCGTGGCGACGCTCTTGCCCGCAGCATCGCCGAGCGTGACTGAGCATGATCGCGCAATCTCTCCATTGATATGCACTGAGCACGCGCCGCACGCGCCAATGCCACAACCAAATTTTGTGCCGGTAAGCTGTAAATCCTCACGCAGCGCCCAAAGGAGCGGCATTGCTGGATCGCCCTCTACGCTCACCGCTTTTCCGTTGACGTTCAATTCTATTGCCATCGTCCGCTGCCCTTTCCGACATGCGCCCCAATTTGGATTGCGTTTAGCAACTTGCCTTTCGCGCGGATAGCAATATTCGCAAGGCATGAGACAATTTTCGACGAGCGCGCATTCATGATCGGAATGGCCGACCATAAGCGGATATTGGCAGCAGCGCAGGACTGGCGCGGGGCCAAAATGGCGCTGGCAACGGTGACGCAGACGTGGCGCTCGGCTCCCTGTCCGGTCGGCACGCACATGCTGGTGCGTGAAGGCGGTGATTTCGTCGGTTCGGTTTCGGGAGGGTGTGTTGAGGGCGATATACTGACGCTGGCCAGCGACGTGATTGCGGGTGCGCCATCTGCGCTGCGCCATTACGGTGTGGCCAATGCGCAGGCGTGGGAGGTTGGCCTGCCGTGCGGTGGTGACATCGCTGTGCTGGTGCAGCCCGTAAGTGAAGCGGGTTTCTCGGCAGAATTGTTTGACGGCATCGCACAGGCGCAGGCGGCAGGGCAAACGCTGCTGATCGGCACTGATTTGGAAAGCGGATTGAGCCGCGTGGTGGCGACGGCCAGCGATGCCGCGTTCGTCAATGTCTACGCGCCGCCGAAGCGCTTGTTGATCATTGGCGCGGTTGAAATTGCCGCGTCACTTGCGAGCATCGCGGGTCAGCTTGGCATCGCGGTGACAGTGATTGACCCGCGTGCGCATTTTTTGACGCAGGCGCGTTTCCCCGGTGTGATGCTTGATGACCGCTGGCCCGATGTCGCGGTGGCGGCACTCGCGCCTGACAGCCGAACGGCGGTGGTCACGCTTAGTCATGATCCAAAGATAGATGATCCCGCACTGATCGCTACGCTCGCATCGCCCGCCGCCTACATTGGTGCGCTTGGATCACGCGCATCGCACGCCGCGAGGCGGGTGCGGCTGACTGAGGCGGGGGTCGATGAGGCTGCCTTCGCGCGAATTGAGGGGCCAGCCGGGGTGTCGATCAATTCAGTCAACGCGTCAGAAATTGCGCTTTCAGTTGCAGCGGCGATTGTGAAAAGTTTTAATGACGGATTGCGGTAACATCGCCCTCGCCGTTCTCGCCGCCGGGCGCGGATCGCGCTTTGGCGGGCGTAAGCTGGAGGCACCGTTCGATGGTCAAATGATTGGAACGATGACGGCGGCGCGGCTCGCCGGGTTTGATTTCAACGCTCGGCTGGTTGTTGTTGACCCAGCGCATATCGCCTTGATCAATCAATTCAAAGCGCTCGGTTTTACGGCGGTTGCCAATGATCGGCCGGACGTTGGGCTGTCACGTTCAGTCAGCCTTGCGGCGCAGGCAGCGCAGGATAGTGATGCCGACGCACTGCTCATCTGCCTTGCCGATATGCCCAATATCACCTCGGAACATATCGCCGCGATGGTTCGCGCATTTGGGGATGCGCCGCGCGTTATCGCGTCATCGGTTCAGGGCGTGGCGATGCCGCCAGCACTCTTCCCGCGCGCACACTTCGCAAGGCTTGCTGCGCTTTCGGGCAGTGAGGGGGCAAAGCCTATGCTCGCGGGGGCAATGCTGATTGAAGCTGACACATGGTCAATGGCCGATGTCGACACGGTGGACGACCTCGCAGCGATTACCCGCTTGTATCAGCCTTCCAAAGCTCAACCCCAAGATCCATCGTAAAATCAAAATCGACCCACATTCCGCGCCCGACATCTTCAACTTCGGGCTTGATGCCAAGCTCTTTGAAAAAGGGGTGGCTGTCATAACTGTGCACCAGCACATCATATTGCGGCGTCGTCACCCCGCCCCGGCGGAAGGTGTTGATCGTCGTCGGCGCCTCAACAATCGCCTGATAGCAGGCGCGCGTCGGGTCAGCGACGTCGGGAAATTGTTTGAGGAAGGGCAGGATCACCGCTTCTCCCTTGATCGCGCGCGCAATCGCTTTTTCACTCGCGATTTTGAGCGCGACATCAACCACATTTTCGCCGAGACGCTCAACCGCCTCATCGGCGAAATGCTCAATCTTGTCCCAGAAGCCCTTGGGTTCGTGCGTGTCTTTTACCTGCGGGCGGATTTCAAACAGCGGGAGCCAAGTCGGCGTTGATTGCGGTGAGAATTTGGGGATTGCAAAGGCATTGACGAGGAACGTCCGGCCATCCGACGGATCGGGCGTTTGCGGGTCAAACGTAAACTGACCGATTTCTTTGGGGAAGCCGTACACTTCGCGCCCCGTCGCCATCGCCCAGTCATTATCAACAGCCAAAAACAGCGGAATCCAGCGCAATTCAAACACGCCGGCCCCTTCGCGGTGCGCCACTGTCCAGATCGTCACATCAATTTCGGAAACGCCACCGCGCTGATAATCAATCGGATTTTGCGGGATAATCCGCGCAATTTCGGCCACCGATAGAAACAGTTTTGACGTGATCGGGTGGTAACGCACTTCGCCGCCCGATGGTTCGGCAAACATCGTATCAAGCTTTTGCTGGATGCGATCCTTATCACCGCTCACGCAGAAATTGTGGAGGATCGTCCCCTGCTGAAGATACGGCCCCCAGCCGACGATCCGGTCTCCAGTGCTGACGTAGGGGGGGAGGTTGGCCATCATGAATTCCTTCAGCTTGTGAGGGTGAGTGGAAGGGGTGGAAGCACTGCAAGCCCGCAGCGCTCCATCCATATGCCTGCCTGGCGGCGGTGTTCGGCGCGGATGTGGAGTTCAAGCGATGGCATAGCACCAAGGGCTGCATAAAGCCGGGCCAGATCATATTTCATGTCAGCGGCTTCGGCTGCCTGAATGCCGATCTGCAAGCGTTTGAGCGCACGGTCAGATCGCCCGCAAAGCATCGCATATTGCCCTGAAAATAGCGATGCGAGCGGCACCGCGACAGGGTAAAGCTTTGAAAACTGGAATAATAACGTCACCGCGCGCTTGGCGCGGGCGCGGTGTTCGCCGTCTTTGCCGGGGCCGCGTGCTGCAAACACACCTACGAGTGCTTCGGCGACAGCGGCAAAGCCGTACCATGATCCAAAATTGATCATTGGTGTTGCTTCTGCTTGCATAATCAAAGCCTCTGCTGTCGCCGCGACCTTATCAACCTTCTCAAGCCTGACGCGGGCGACCGCGAGCAAACCCTCAACTATTAACGACGAGTGCAAATCGCGCACACGCTTGGCGAGGGCCTGCCCATTGATCAGCAAAACCTCAGCCACTTCGGGCCGACCTTCGGCCAGCTCAATTTGGCCAAAACCTGATCGGTGGAACAGCAGATAATGATCGTTTGATTTGGCAAAGGCGACCGCCTCCACCTGCTCAAACGCGGTGCGCATTTGTTTGAACGATCCCGCCATCAAATGCCCAAGCCCGATGAAGGTGGTCGGGCTGGCGATATCGGCGTTGCGGTTGCGTTTGCGCGAGAGCGCGGCGACAAAGCGTGAGCGGCGGATCGCGATGTTCCACCGCCCGTTTGACAAATGATACATCGCCTCACCGTTGACGCTCTGCGCGAGGCTCGACCAGTCCTTTTCCGCTATGCAATCTTTGCGGCTACGGTTGAATAAAAAGCGTGCGGTGCGGTTGAGGCCGCGTGTTCCAGCAAGGTAGCCTAGAAAGCCGTAAGGGCGCGCGGCAAAGGCGGTTTCGCCAAGCCGTTCAGCCGTGCGCGCAGCATATAGCGCCATCGTGGCGGCAGGAAGCGCGCCGACCGAGAAGTAAAACGCCTCAATCAGCCGCACCGAATTGCCAAGCCGCAGCCGATCCTTGAGCCGCGCCTCGGCGGATTGCTTTGGCTGTCCGCGCCGCAAGGGATCAAGGATTTGCCAGCCGAGCGAAAGCGATTCCCTGCCGAGCATCGTCCTCCAGCCGGTCTGGCTGGTCGGCGCGCCGCCCCACAATCCCTCCATGCTGGCATAGCAATAAGCGATGGTCTGTGCGGGTTCGCCCAATCGCCACGAGACAAAGGCAAGATCACGGTTTAGGATCGCACGGCGGTATGGCCCTTTGCCGCGCGCGCCCGCACGGTTGGTATCGATCAAATCAAGCGCGGTTTTCCAAAGTGTCAGGGCGGCAGCGTAGGCACCGGCTTGCTTGGCCTCAACGCCTGCCTTGCGTAGCGGAGAGAAAGCTTGCGCAGGCATATCGCCCTCAAGCCAGTGATGCGCAATCTGTGCGGCCTCACCCTTGCTCGCCTCGTCTGACGGGCGCTCAAGATATTCCGCCGCACGCCGGTGCAACTGAACGAGTAATTGTTTGGGGAGCGAATTATAAATCACTTCACGCGTGAGCTGTTCGGAAAAGCGCCACTCGGGGCGTTCAGCACTGCCTTCGCTGTTCAATATTCCCGCGTCAACCAATGCGGTCAGATCAAGATCAATCTGTTCAGGTGATGAGGGTGTGCCAAGCGCCACCAGCATCGCCGCGTTAAAACGGTCAGCAACAACGCTTGCCGCCTTAAGCAAGCCAAGCTGCGTCGGCGGCAAATTGGCAAAGCGCACGAGCAGTGCGCCCTCAATCGTTGCGGGCATGTCCGCCGATTCAAGCGATGCCTTCGCTTTGCGCCATGCGCCAGGCGTGCTCAGCGCTGTCGCTGCAAAGTCCCCTGGAAGCAGTGCAATCAGCGCCCGGCAAAACATCGGATTGCCCGCACTGCGCGCGTGAAGCCAATCGACAAATGGATGCTTGGCATCAAATGTCCCGAGTAGACCAACCGCGAGTTCGGCGCATTCGCTGCGATCAAGATTGGCGAGCGAAAGCGAAACGAAGTTTGCCCCCGCTGCCTTGGTTACTGCCGCCGGCACGGGCTTGCGCGCAACAAAAATCATATGGAGCTCGGTTAGCAGCCGCAATAAATCCCGCGCTAGCGCGATTGACGTATCATCAAGCCAGTGGCCATCCTCAAGTATGATTAGACGCGGTTCTTCGCCAAGAAGCGCCGCCGCCACGCCGCTGCGTAACCGCTTGGCGGTGCTCGCATCAACCTCGCCATCGGGGGTGAGGTTCGGGGCGCTCTCTCGCCCGAACAGCGATCCGACAAGTGCAACTTCGTCTTCGGTGCCGCCTGCTGCAATCACCAGTGCGGCCTGTGCTTCGCCGAGCGTAAAATTATGGTCGCGGGCATAGCGGCGCAGCAGCAACGCCATCGGTTCACGCCAAGCCGACAGCGGCGATTTCGTGCCAAGCAGGCTGGCGCGGCACACGATTGGATCAAGCTTACGACGTGAAGCCTGTTCAACTGCAAAGCCCACCAGCCGAGATTTGCCCGAACCATCATCACCGTCGATGATCATCGTGCGCGGGCGGTCTACCGCTTCGCTATCAAGGAAAATGCTGATTGCCGCCTGCTCGCGCCGCCGCCCGGCAATTTTTGAAATATCACTGACAAGAATCGCGTCGCGTTCTTCCTTGACGCCGCCGACGCCGTAGATTGCGCCGCTGTCCTCAAGCCCTTTGAGCTGGCGGGCTTCGGGACTGAAAAAATTGACTGAGGCGGCGCTGGCACCCCGCGTGATATCATCGCAGAGGATTTCATCGCGACACGCCTGCATACAGCGCGCGGCAAAGTTTACAGCGTTGCCGTACATTGTGTGGCAACTGCCATGCCCGACGTCGCCCACGCCAACCCGGACTTTGCCAGTCGCAATACCGATTGCGGTGTCGGTGCCAAGCTCAGCAAGCGCATGGCGCAGGTCAATCGCGGCAAGCACACAGCGTAGTGCAGTGCCGCCGCTGATGCTGCGCTCGCCTTCATTTTGCGCGCCTTGAATGCCGAACGCGATGACGACTGAAATGCCCTTATCATCGGCGTGAATCTTATCGATCAAACCGCCGTGCTGTTCAATCATTTGCTGGGCAACGCGCGCGAGGCGGTGAACGCGTTCAATCGAAACATGCGCCATTTCGTCGGCGGGAACGAGGCGACAGAACATCACCGTGACGAGCCGCAGTTCAGCCGTCCAAGCAATCGCGTCAATTGAAGTCGATTGCAAAGCGGTACCAATTTCTAGGGCTGGCATGTTCTCGGTGTCGCGGCGTATCAGCCACCATCCCGCACCATTGCTTTCGGCGTTGATTTGACTGGCGAGGCTCTGCCAGTCTGGATCATCACCAATTTGGCAGCAACTTGTTGGTGCTTGCGCCACGGCTTCGCCCGCTTTGAACAGCGCGGGGCCAATTGAAAGTCGTTCCCAGCGTCCGTCAAAGCCGCCGATCATTGCAAGCTGCGCTGGCCCGCAGGCGATGCCTATGCGGATGGGGGTGGTCGGCTGGCCTTCGGCAGTCGCGGCTGCATAACCAAGCATGACTTGGGCTGCTGCGGCTGCTGCTGCGCGCGCTTGGTCAAGCGTTTGCGTGTCATTCACGATCCAGAGCGCGTGGATTGCATCGCCAATAAAATCAACGACCAGCCCACCATGCTTTTCGGCGATTTCAGCAAGGCCGCCGAGCAGCCGATCCATCGTTGCCGAAAGGATATCCGCGCCGCGCACCCCGTGGCGCGCTTCAAGCGTCGCGGTGAGCGCGGTAAAGCCCGAAACGTCGGCAATGAGAACAGCCGCCGTCACCTGAACCGTTTTTGACGCGTCATCACGCGCAGCTTCGCCGCCAAGCTGTTCAAGCAAGTTGGCGGCGGCGGAACGCGGTTCAGCAAGCATGGTCAAGGTTTTACAATCGCTCCGCAGACGAGACAAGGATGTTGGCTTCGCATCAGAGATCATACTCGCCAAGCACGACGCTCTTATCGCCAATCATGGCGTGCGCGCATTGTACACCCGCCATCGCCGCCGCTTCCGCTGCACCCGCATTAAGGCCGTTGCGCGTCCAATCGCCGGTCAGGAACAGATTGTCATAGCCTGACTCATCCGCGCGCAGCCGTTTGGTCGTGCTGCCGGGAACTGACATCACGTAGAGATCAGAAGGATTGATATTCGCGCGCCAATATTGGCTGTCAAAGCGCGCCTCACCACTGCCATTTTTGGGATCGTGGAGCCGCGCATAGTCAAACCCGGTTACGCTGCCGGTTGGCGTCGCGCGCGGCCAGAGTGAGGCGGCGTTGGCCTTGAGCCAGATTTTGGCGTGCTTGCCGAGCAGGCTGTGCGCCTGATCATCGCGCGGAATATCTGGCGGCAATTGCCCGCAGAAATAGGCGATTGAGGCGGGGCGATGCTCGCCGCGCCACGGCTCACGTGAAAGCAGATGCGTCATATCCGCCCACGTGCTGAACGGCTCAACCATCGCGGTCAGCGTCCGTCCCGGTGACGGACAGCCAAGATCTTCAGTCGTGCGATCAAACCATAGTTGCAGCGCAAGCGTCGGGCAGGTTTTGACAGCGTCAAGCATCGCGCTCCAGCGCGGCTTTTGATCGGCCAAGTCCGAACAGATCGTATGGAGCGCCCCAACCGCTATGCCGAGGATGATCTCATCAAAATCCTCGCCGCGTTTTAGGATATGATTGGGCGCAGGCGGCACTGCTTCACGCGCATATTCATAGTCTGTGCCGCGTAAGCTTTCGCCGTCTTTAAGTTGATCCCACAGCGGCTCCTCGGGCCAGCCTTCAAGCGAGACATCCCATCCCTCAGCTGGCACATCAATCAACGGGCGGTAGTTGCCGTCATTGAACTCTGCCTGTTTGAGGATTTCGATGCTGTTAATCTTGGTCTTGTCAGCATCGGGGCGCAGCGCGATCACGCGGTTGAAAAATTCAAACTTCACCCCGCGTTTAAGCAGCGCGAGATAGACGGGTGCGATCACGACATCGCCCATTGCGCCGCGCATTTCCCAAAAGAAATGCCCGCGATATTCAAGCGCAAGCTTAAGCAGCCCGCGCATACCAGTGCCTGCAGCGATTGCACGGCTGTTAGGATCGCCGTTCACATAGCCAAAGACATAATCATAGCAGGATCGCACTGGTGCCCAGTCAATCAGCGCCTGCGCGCGTTTGTAGGGATCATCCTCATCCTTATAATCGCGAGCGATCACAACCGCATGACGGTAAAGCCAGCCGCTGAGTTCCTCATCGTCAATTGAGTTCCAGCCTTTTTCAAGAATGTCATCGGCAAGCACCCCTTGAACCACAGTCTGGACGAAATAGGCCGCCATCAGGAAATCCCAAATCGGCTGTGCCTCGTCTGCGTTAGGGGTATCTTTGGCGAGCGCCGCAAAATGGCTTTCAATCCCGCGTATGATCGTCCGCATCAGGAGGTGGGCACCAATTTCGGCGGCTTCTTCAGTTACTTCTTCAACAACATGTTCGACTAGTTCTTTGGCCGCATGCCACGCGCGACCAATGAAAGAGCTGGGATCTGGTGCTTCGGGCGGCGGCGGCGGATCATCGCGACCAATGGCTGAATTAGGCTGGAAAAAATTATTCTTGGGCGGTTGAACCTTAATCAATTCACCGACTAGTTTGAAAATCGCTTGCGGGATTGAAAGTGCGCTACTCGCCTCACCGGGCACCAGCGCGTTGGGCTCCATATTGATGTACCAAGGGATACATTTTATGCTGCCATCAGGCTGCGGATATTGGTGCATCACGGTGAATTCATCAAGGCCGGTAAACGCATCCCAGACGGTGCGGTTGGGATGATCGGCGGGGCGATCAATCTCAGCATAGGCGCGCGTTAAAAGATCAAAGCTGTGGTGATAGAAGCCTGCGAACAGGTGGAGGCCGTGTTCATAGATACGCGATGCAAATTCGGGGCGCATGTCATGCCCGCTTGCGCATTTTCCGCCGAGCCGCCACCCTTGCTGATAGACAGTGATTTCATATTCATCGGCCCAACCGGGCTTTTCCGTGATATGAAATGCGGCGGACAATGATCCTATGCCACCCCCTAAGACCGCAATTTTCTTGCGCGCTGCCATCGTCGTTTGACCCCTGTTATAGTTAGCGAGACGTTTTTACGCATTACTTATCGGCCATATTCGCTGTTGCCCCGCGCTTGGCCGACGCTTAGTTATCACTATGCTGTGATTTATGGTTAATCCACAGAAATATATGCTTTTTTGGAAGAAAGAAACAGGATGACGAACATACAATCTCCTGAGCGTTGGGTAGTGCGCACTCTGCTTGCGCTGATTTATGCTTATGTGGGCTATCGACATTTGATCGCGCCACAGTTTTTCGTGCCAATTGTACCGGGGTGGGTGCCTGAACCAAGGTTCGTCGTGCTCGCGACGGGCGTGTGCGAAATTGCAGGGGCGATCGCGCTGATGACAGGGCGGCTACGCTACGTGGCTGGCGTTATGCTCGCGCTCTATGCGGTGTGCGTTTATCCCGCGAACATCAAACATGCGATTGATAGCGTTGCGATTGGCGGATCAACATTGGGCTGGGGCTATCACGGCCCAAGGCTTTTGTTTCAGCCGGTCTTCGTCTGGTGGGCGCTATTTGCAGGTGGGGTTATTGACTGGCCGTTCGGGCAAAGGCGGGCGTTAAAGTAGCTGCGCCGAGTTTTGTTACCTCGCCGTTTCCCCAGCCGCCACCAAGTGCCCGGATGAGGCCGATGGTCGCGACATAGCGTGCGAACTTGTTCTGAACCGCATCGCGCGCGCTTTGCAACTGAGTGCGGTTGGCTTCAAGCACAGCAAGGCGGCTGATCATGCCGTTGCGGTGGCGCGCTTCGGTAATATCTCGCGCGCGCAGGTTGGCGGCACTTGCGGTTGCGATAACCGATGATTGATCATCAAGCAGGCGCACCGCCGAAAGCTGATTTTCCACATCGCGAAAGGCCGTGAGTATTTGCGCACGGTATTCAACTGCCGCCACTTCAACATCGGCCTTCGCGCTTTTCACCGCCGCCGCCCGCCGCCCGCCATCAAGAAACGGCAGCGACAACAGAAAACCAACCCCGAAATTTTGCGTGACTGACTGCAGCAAAGTACCAAGCGAGGGTGAGGCATAGCCGCGTGATCCTGTCAGGCTAAGCTGAGGCAACCATGATGCCTTTGCGACACCGACGCGTAGTGTTGCTGCACCAAGCCGTCGTTCTGCCGCGCCAATATCGGCGCGGCGTGCCAGCACAGCGCTTGGGATATCAGCAGGAATTTGCGGCGGCGGAGCAATTGCAGCGCCGCTGATATTGAGGTTTGACGGCACCTCCCCCATTAGAAAAGCAAGGCTATGTTCGACCTCGGCCCGCCTGCGATCAAGCGCGAGCAAATCAGCATTGATCGTCGCAAGTTCGCCGCGTGCTTGAACGACGTCAAGTTCGGACACCAACCCATTACGCGCACGTTCTTCGAGAATTTCAAGCGCAGCGCGTTCATTGGCGGCTGCCCCTGCAAGCGTCGCCCGTTCCTCATCAAGCGTCCGTATTTCAAAATAAGCTTGCGCGGTGTCAGCCTGGATCAGCAAGTGCGCCGCGCGAACAAGCTCGCCTGCTGCGGCTGTATCAAGTCGTGCAGCCTTTTTGGTCTTGGAAAGACGACCAAGCACATCAAGCTCATAAGACAGATTGCCGCCAAGACTGTAGAGCGTACCACCGCCGCCCGCCGCATTGATGAGCGCGCCAGTTTGTTTTGATGCGTTGCCACCAATGCTCAATTGCGGCAGTTGTTCCGCCGCCGCACTGCGCAATTGCGCGCGTGCCTGCGATAATCGCGCCACTGCCAGTTGAATATCAGTATTGCCTTGTTCTGCACGATCAATAAGTTGATCAAGCGCAGGATCGACAAAGATCGCCCACCATTTTTCTTTGACAGGTGGCGGAGTCAGCGGGGTGTTTGCGGGCACCTGATAAAATGACGAGGGCGTCTGAGGTGGAGACGGTGGAACCTCCGCTTGAGATGTCGAAAATGGAAATATTATTCCAGAGATCAAGCAAATTTTGTGAAAGGAGGTTAAGCGCATTTGATCAACAGGTTTTGCGATGGGAACGACTTAGGGCGGCCATCGCTGACCGCCCCAGTTCATTGTTCGCTACTGTGGTGTTAGATACCAACACAGCGACCAACAGGTGGCGGTGGAAAATCGTCATTAATGTCAATTGGAAGACGACCAGCGCGAACATTTGTTTTGATTTTCATGTCAAATTCCTTTCATCAGGATTAGATGCCAACGCAGCGACCAACAGGTGGTGGTGGCGTATCATTGTCGATAGCGCGAAGACCCGCACGAACATTTGTTTTGATTTTCATGATATTCTCCATGTTGTTTTAGGTTTTTGAGGGAGCAGATATACCGCCCCCTCATGTAAATCAGACTGGAAGCACGCGCCCGCCGCCACCGCCGCCGCCAGCGCCAACACAGCGGCTTACAGGTGGGATATAAAGTGTACCGGCACGAACATTTGTTTTGATTTTCATCACTATATTCCTTCTACTTGAGACATTACAGCCTAAACTGGCAGACAGCCGGGGCATGGGCCCGGGACGCCGCCACCGCCACCGCCAGCGCCAACACAGCGACTAACAGGAGGAGGATATGCGATACCGGCGCGAAGGTTTGTTTTGATTTTCATCACTATATTCCTTGTAAAGGAGTTGATGATTTATACAGGCTGGCAATTAGTGCATGGGCGAATGCCAACGCAGCGGCTTACTGGTGGTGGATAAGCAACGCCTGCACGAATATTTGTCTTGATTTTCATTTTTCATTCCTTCAAAATTAATGATTTAGAGAATTTAGATTGCGATAGGGCGAATGCCAACACAGCGACTTACTGGTGGTGGATAAGCAATACCAGCACGAACATTTGTTTTGATTTTCATTGTTCATTCCTTTCCTAGTTTGCACGCCAAAGCGTGACTATTCTGACAGCGCAATGCCGCCTGAATTTCATTGATGTATTTCAGCGACGATCAACCGTCGGGCGGATACCGCCGCCGCCAATGCCAACGCAGCGGCTAACGGGTGGTGGTTCGATTATGCCAGCACGGAGGTTGGTTTTGATTTTCATAATCTTTCCCTTTGCAATTTAGATATCAAATCACTTGTTCAGGAACTGGATATGGGCTTGGGATAGGGCCGCCACCGCCGCCAACACCAACACAGCGACTTACTGGGGGTGGAAAAGGGAATCCTGCGCGAATGTTTGTTTTGATATTCATGATTTTGCGACTTTCATATTATTAGGATCAATTAAATTATCGAATAAGAACAATACCAACGCAGCGACCAACGGGTGGTGGCGGGCAATCTTCTGGGTTGGCACAACGTCCTGCGCGAACATTTGTTTTGATTTTCATCAGTCATTCCTTCCTAATTTGTCACGCGGGGGTGCGTGACTATCCCGGTAGCATCATGCCACCTGAATTTCTTTTGGTGTCGTGGGTTCAACCTCTTTGTCCGTAATTTTTATTGTTACGGCATCAATTGCAATCGTGATACCAAGCAGACTGCCAATTTCATCAATCAGATACCGCAAGGTGTCGTTGCCATCACCTTGCATCAGATTGTGGAGGTTAATGTCATCGGCGCTAAAGCGGCGGGCTGGGTGTGTGCGGCCAAGCAGAGCGTTGATGCCCGACTGCACTTCCACGGCGAGCTTGATCGTTGCCTGCGTGCGATCAACAAATCTGGCTACAATGCCTGCCAGCTGTTGTGAGAGTGCAAGCGAAGATGGCATATCGGCAAAATGGCGCTTAAACGCGTCAGTAAGTTGTGCGGTTACCGCCAGCGTCTGATACGGATCGGCTTCGCTCAACCGCTCACGCAGGGTGCGCGCGGGGGCTGCTCCAGTCAGGCCAAACCCGCACTTGGCATACATATTACCGTAAACCATGATGCGATCATCGCGCCATTCTTCTTTGGCAAGATGCGTACCGCGCGTGATATGGTCATCATGCGTTTCAAACCGCGCATGAAGCGTATCAAAAGTTGCTGATCGCTCGCCCGTCCAGCCATTGAGCGCCAGATACAGATCATGATAGCCGCTCGCCATTGCCGGCCAAAGCGAGAAGATCGTCGCAAAAGCTTGAAGGCCAAGCAGCCCGTAATCAATCGCTTGTTCGAGGCAATCAAGCGCCGTCTGAACATCAGGATCAATCGCACGCGGCATTCCGCTTTTGGGTTCTGCGCCATCCAACAGAACAGCGAGAAATTCCTCAATCATAAACTGCGGCCCGGCGCACACGCCGTGGCCTGAATGCAGCGAGTGATTGCGTTCGGCATAGCCATAGGCTTCTGCCGCCGTCATTGGCGTATCGGGTCTGCGCGTTGGCTCACCAAAGGGCACGAACAACATTTGGTGCATCGTCATCCGCAACCCGTCGGTGACGCGGAATATTGACGATAATACGGGATGAAGACTGCCGTTTTCGACTGGATTATCCTGCCGCAGCAGCATGAAGCTAGGCAGTGCAAGGACTGCAACTGAGGCGCGTTCAAGATCACCGACCGTCCAGCCATTCCGCGCATCGGGAAATCGTTTGAAATACCCCTCACGCACTTGAAGCAGAACCGCCATCATTTGCCGCCAATGCACCCGCATCACCTTAAGCGCGGTGACATTCATTGGCCGGTCAGGCTGATACCGTGTGCCACTGTATGTGCATGTTCGCCACTGGGTCGGGCGATCAAGCCGGAATGCGGGCGGAAAGACATTGGCTTCGCCAACCTGGCGACCGTCAGTATCCATATACATGTGAGCAACGCGGAAAATGGGAACAACAAGTTCAAGATTGCCAAGTTCAAGCGGCTTGCCCGTAAGCCTGCGCATAACGCTTTCTAGGTCATCCCATATCAAGGGCGCATCAAGTTCGGCAGGCGGCAAGGGGGATTCGCGATCAACCCGGTCAATCGCCAGCACGGCTTCAATATCTTCGTCAGCATAATGCAACACGTCATGCGCGATCAAATCTTCAAGCATTTCGCGCACGCGCGGCCAATCAGTTTGACCCCAGTTAAGCGCATCCCCCGCCATGAAGCGCGACTGTTTGGCAAGCGCCTCACCAAAGGCAAATTGCGCCGGATCATCGAAACATATTTCTTTGGTACCGTAATAGAGGCGGAACTCTAGCGGCTCGCTTGGGTCTTCCGAATATTGCGTATAAGCGCTCTTTGAGAGCGGGAAAATGAGCTCGTCATTTTCACGAAGTTGTCGCGCTGCTTTGGCTGGCCGCTGTTCTGAAGACTCTAGATAGGCATCTCCCAAATCAATATGGTTGAAGCTGGTTTGCGCAATGAGCGATTGGTTCTCTGTATCGGAAGCGTCCATAGGCTCTTTTCACGATTGCCGTTGAATTGATAAAACGGCTAATCAAATAGCTTATTCCCGTTGATATTAAATATAGCCAATTATATTGGCAGAGAGTATGTAATTTTATTATGGCCTATTATCTGTTAACCATGATGTTAATAAAATTATCCAAATCCTACTAATTTAATGTTATTTACACTATGTTATTAACAGTAAAATTTGTGTCAAAGCGGAATAGAGTGCGGCAATCAGCGTTGTAGTCGTTTAGACGAAGTGTGTTATCTGACCAGCATTGGCCGTAGTGCGGAATGGCCGGGTTAAGATGGCTGCCTCATCATCACGGATCAGAGGTGCTTTTTGCCAACGCCATTTTCCCGCACGACGCGCTCTCTTTCAGTTGATTCATCACGGTTTGTGCAGATCGCGCTCGGTATTATCGGGCTTGCTTTGTTGGCTTGGCTGATTTGGTTCAGTTTCGGCAGGGTGACAATCTACGAAGTCTCACGCGCGGCACGGCTTGAGGTTGGCTCGGCCCCGCGCGAAGTGACACCAATTCAATCGGGGCGTTTGGCTGAGTCGCGACTTGTAATCGGGCAAAGGGTGCGCGCGGGTGAGGTGTTGGTTGAACTTGACTCAACTGCGCAACGATTGCGCTTGTCAGAGGCTGAGGCACGGCTGCGCAATTTGCCGTCACGTTCAACATCGCTGCGCCGCGAAAGTGCCTCACTCAAAGGCGCGCTGATCGATGGCAAAGGATCCTCGCAAGCCGAGATACAGGCCGCGCAGGCGCGATTGAGTGAAGCGCGTGCTACGCTCGATTTTGCGCAGGATAGCGCGCGACGGCAACGCGCCGATAGTTTGAGCGGCGGTTCTGCACCCGTTGAGGCGATGCGCGCGGCGATTGAGGCGCGCAAGGCCGCCTCAACACGTGATGCGCTATCAGCCGATATCAACCGGCTTGCGCTGGCCGCCCGTACCCGCAGTGGTGAGAGCGAGGCCCAGATTGAGAGTCTGTCGCGCGCCGCGCTTGCGGTCGAAAGCGAGATGGCGGCAACGCGCGATCAGATTGCTCAACTGCGGCTTGAAATTGAAAACCGACAGGTGCGTGCGCCGATTGACGGAGTGATCGCTGAAGTCTTGCCGCTGCGTCCCGGTGCCTTTGTATCGCCGGGTCAAAAGCTTGCAACGGTAGTGCCTGACGGGGATTTGCTGATCGTTGCTGAATTTGACCCAGCGACAGCGCTTGGCAGGATCAAGCCGGGTCAACGGGCGACGCTGCGGCTTGATGGCTTTCCGTGGGCGCAATATGGCAGTGTGGAGGCGCAAGTGCTGCGCGTTGCCGGCGAAATTCGCGGAAAATCACTGCGCGTCGAGTTTGCCGCCGGGCGTGATACAACGCGCGGTGTCATACTGCGCCACGGCCTCACCGGCATCATTGAAGTGCGCGTTGAGCGAACATCGCCCGCAGCGCTGTTGCTGCGTACCATTGGCCAAAGCGTTGCGCCGCCATCCAAAGCGGCGGCCCCCGCGCGGTGAATGCAGCGGTGATCAAACCGCGCGAACGGCGCTGGCTCGCGACTGAAGTTGTCCAAACCTCAACTATGGATTGCGGGCCTGCCGCACTCAAATGCTTGCTAGAGGGTCATCATGTTTCGGCAAGCTATGGCCGTCTGCGTGAGGCGTGCCAGACCGATGTTGATGGCACATCAATCAATACGATTGAGGATATTGCCTCTGATCTTGGCTTGATTGCCGAACAGCGTTTGATCCCAGTGGATCATGTGACGCTTGAATCGGCTGATATATTGCCTGCGATCGTCGTGGTTTCCAAAACGTCCGAAGCCGCAACGCATTTTGTGGTGGTGTGGCGGCGGCATGGCCGCTGGTTTCAGATCATGGACCCAGCGGTTGGCCGCCGCTGGATAACGGTACGCAATTTTAACAGTGAGATTTACCGCCACGAAGAAAGCGTTGATGCACAGGATTGGCGCGAATGGGTAGAAACCGAGGAATTTACGGCCCCGCTCAAATCGCGTTTCGCCGAACTTGGGGTTGATCCAGCGGCGGCACAAGCGATGATAGATGCCGCGCTATCCAGCCCCAACTGGTTTCCGATTGGCGCGCTTGATGCCAGCGTTCGCCTTGTTAAAACACTTGTGAACGCCAAGGGCGTGGAAGCCGGTGCCGAAGCGCAGCAGGTCATTCGTGCGCTTTATGAAGACACGCGCGACTGCGGAGATGACATCTTCAAAATGATTCCAGTGCCATATTGGTCTGCGGTTCCCGACGCTTCAAATACCGATCCCACGCTTGAAAAACTGCTCATGAAAGGCGCAGTGCTGCTCGCGGTTAGCGGGATGCGCGCGGTTGATCATGACACGCCTGAAGACAGGCCGCCGCTTTCGACTGAACTTGCCGCAGCGCTCAGCGAAACGCCAGTTTCGCCGTTCGGCAATTTATGGCGGATGCTGCGTGAGGACGGCTTGTTTACGCCCGTAATGCTGGTCGTTGCGATGGCAGTGGCGGCGGCGGCACTCATGCTTGAAGCGCTGCTGTTTCGCGGGTTATTTGATATCGCTGCGTTACTTGCGCTTCCGTCGCAGCGGTTGTTGGCAGGAATCGGTCTGATTATTTTCGTCATGATTTTGCTTGGTATTGAGGTTTCAATCGGGCGTGAAACGCTCCGAATGGGCCGGCAACTTGAAACGAGGCTGAGGATGGCGCTGCTCGCCAAACTGCCGCGCCTCAATGATCGCTATTTCCAAAGCCGCCCGATCAGCGACATGGCCGACCGTAATCACAATATTCACATCACGCGCGGCGTCCCCTCAACGGGGCTGCAATTTGTCCAAGCGGTATTTGATCTGATCTTCACTTTCATCGCGGTCTGCCTGATCGCGACGAATAGTATCGGGCTTGTAATCGCGCTGGTTGTGGCGGCAATGGGGATGCCGTTCCTCACCCAGCAATTGCTGAATGAGCGTGATTTGCGCGTGCGCAGCCATGCGGGCGCACTCCACAGCTTCTACCTTGATGCGTTGCTTGGACTTGCCCCGGTACGCGCACACCGCGCCGAACGCAGTGTGCAGGCTCAGCATGAGGGACTGTTGGTAGAATGGGCACAGTCGCTGCGCGGATGGATTCGCCTGACATTGCTCTCTGATGGGGTTCAAGCGCTGGTGTGTACTGGACTTGCAGGAGCACTGCTGATCAGCCATTTCCGCGCGAGCGGTCAAGTCAGCGGATCGGATTTGCTGCTGATTTTCTGGGCGCTCAAACTGCCCGCAACGGGCGCGCGCATCGCAAGCCTTGCGCATCAATATCCGGCCCAGCGCAATGTGCTGCTGCGGTTGCTCGAACCCCTAAATGCTCCCGAAGAGATTGAAGATGAAGAGATGCCCGCGCCACTTATGCAAAAGCGGACGCGCGGGGTTGGCATAAAGGTTGCTGGTGCAACGGTGCTTGCGGGCGGCCACGAAATCTTGCGCGATGTAAGCCTGACGATTTCACCCGGTGAGCATGTCGCAATTGTCGGGGTTTCGGGTGCGGGCAAATCATCGCTGCTTGCGGTCTTGCTCGGCTGGCACAGGCTGGCTCAGGGTCAACTGCTTGTTGACGGTGCGCCGCTTGGCCCGCGCGCGATTGAGGCGCTGCGTCAGGAGTGCGCTTGGGTTGATCCAGCGGTGCAAATCTGGAACCGCTCACTGCTTGATAATTTGACCTATGCCGCAGAAAGCGATGCGATTGACCGAGTTGGCGACGTTATCGACGCTGCCAAATTGCGCGGGGTGGCGCAAAAACTGCCGCAGGGTTTGCAGACGTTGCTCGGTGAAGGCGGCGGATTGCTTTCCGGCGGTGAGGGGCAGCGGGTGCGGCTTGGCCGGGCTTTGCTCTCCCCCCATACGCGGCTCGCGCTGCTTGATGAGCCGTTTCGCGGAATGGATCGCAGCCAGCGGCATGTTCTTTTGGAGGAAGCGCGGCAATGGTGGAAGGCTATCACCCTGCTCTGCGTGACTCATGATGTCAGCGAAACGATGACATTCGGGCGGGTCTTAGTGGTCGAAGATGGGCGGATCGTTGAGGACGGAGCCCCGGCTGAACTTGCAGTAACCAATTCACGTTACCGCGATCTGCTCGAAGCCGAAACCACCGTTGCCGATCAAATTTGGCGCGGCGATTATTGGCGGCGGATTGATATGGTCGGCGGACGCATCCAAGACGCAGAGCAAGCGGCATGAAGGTGCCCGAAGGCATGATCTATCGGTATGATGAAATGCCAAATTTGCCCGATGATGCTGCTGACTATTTGCGTCAATTCTGGTGGCCGCTTGAACGGCTCGGCGAAGCGGTTGAGGCACTGTCTCGTAAAGCCGGGCTTTGCCGGGAGGCGCTGGCCGAGCCACTCACTGTCCCGCCCTCATTTGCCGCACAAGAAAGTCGCGAAGTTTCGGACTGGTTTGAATGGGCGTCAGATCGTTTGCGGATTGAGGCCGTGTCGATTGACGAAGCGGTGCCCGCAATCCCGCAATTTTTGCGCGCGGGCGGCCCGGCAATCGTCCTAAATTCTGTGTTTGAAGGGACAGGCTTTTTCGTGCTTGCAGGTGCGAAGCGGGGTGCGCCGCAATTGATGACTCCTGACCTTAACATACGTACCGCACGCATTGATCATCTACGCACGGCGCTGTGCTGGAATAAAGAAGCGCCGCTCATCCCTGAGATTGATAGCCTCCTTGCCGCTGCCGCGATCAAGCCAGAGCGTCATGACGCCGTAAAATCGGCGATGCTGCGGGAACGACTGTCTTCGGCGCGGGTTGGCTCGATCTGGTTGCTGCGGTTATCGGCATCGAACGGTTTCTGGCATCAGCTTGTCCATGCCGGGGTGCTGCGCAAGATTGGCGCGTTGCTTGCAGTATTTGCGGTGATCTATGTGCTTGAAATCGCGGGATGGGCGCTGATTGGTTCAGCAGCACTTGGCGGGCGGCTTGATCTTGGTTGGTTTGCCGCATGGTTTCTGCTGGTGCTAACAGTGGTGCCGTGGCGCGTTGCCGGGGCATGGTTTAATGCCGCATTTGCGCTTGATACGGGGCGTATCCTCAAATCGCGTTTGCTGGCAGGCGCGCTTGGCATGAATTCTGCCACGATCAAGCTGCAAGGCATTGGCCATTTGCTGGGCCGCGTGATGGAATCGCAAGCGCTCGAATCGCTCGTGCTTAACGGCGGGGTTTCAGTGCTGGTGGCGATTATGGAGTTAATGTTTGCAACGTGGATTTTGTCGCAAGGTGCGGCAGGTGCCGCGCATCTGCCGCTGCTGATCCTGTGGTCAGGCGTCGCACTGTGGTTAAGCTGGCGCTATTATATCCGGCTACGCACGTGGTCGCTTGGGCGGCTGGATATGACGCATGACTTGATTGAAGCAATGGTTGGCCACCGCACGCGACTTGCGCAGGAGCGCCCCGGACAGCGCAATGCCAGTGATGATATCGGTCTGCAAAATTATCTGATCAGTTCGCAGTCGCTTGATGCGGCGGGCATAATGATCACCTCAGTCCTGGCAACGGGATGGATATTGCTCGCGCTGGTCGGGCTCATCCCCAACTTCGTTAATGATCAGGCGCTTTCGCCGACATCAATCGCAATCAGCCTAGGCGGCATTCTTGTGGCGCAGCGTGCTTTCGCTGGAGTTGCAGGCGGGTTGACTGGACTTTCGCGCGCGGCGATTGCCTGGGGGCAAGTCTCCGAGATGTTCCACGCCGCACACGTCCGCCGTTCGTCAGCGACCTACATTACCGATGATCAAGTCAAATTCGGCGCGCCGACCACGCGGTTGATCGACGCGCAGGGAGTCGGCTTTCGATATAGTGAAAGCGGCGACGCGGTTTTGAGCGGGGTCGATCTTGTGATCAACCGGGGTGACCGCGTGTTGCTTCAGGGCGCTTCAGGCGGCGGCAAATCCACGCTTGCAGCATTGCTCTCAGGCTTGCAGATGCCGGGTTCGGGGCTGCTGCTGCTCAATGGGCTTGACCGCCATACGCTGGGTGACGACTGGCACCGGCTCGCAACATCGGCGCCGCAGTTTCATGAAAACCATATTCTTTCAGGCTCGGTTGCGTTCAATTTACTAATGGGGCGGCAGTGGCCCGCCCCCGATGAGTTGATTACCGAAGCGAAGGCGCTATGCGAAGAACTTGGCCTTGGAGAGCTTCTCAGGCGGATGCCCGCAGGCATCAATCAACGCGTCGGCGAAACTGGCTGGCAATTATCACACGGTGAGCGCAGCCGCATCTTCCTCGCGCGCGCGCTTCTCCAAAATGCGCAGCTCACGATTATGGATGAAAGCTTTGCAGCGCTTGACCCCGAAACGCTCGATTTGTGTCTACAATGCGCGCTCAGGCGTGCCAAGACGCTGGTTGTGATCGCGCATCCCTAACCCCCAGGTTATTAGCCGAGCGGCGGGCCGTCCCAGCCTATGTGCATCACTGAAGCTGGATCAACCGTTATCGCGGTCGTCGCATCGCCGCCACGTTTGAAGTGGAGGATCGCCCAATCCTGACGCGCCATCAGATCCTCAGCGTTCGCATTTGCGCACCGTGTCTCCAGAGTCTCCCAAAACTGTGTCGGGGATTGGCCGGTTGGCGCAATATGTGTTGGCGTTAGGAACGCGCGGGCAAAGCCAAGGCCAATCGGGCGCTGTTGGGTGAAGAGTGTGGCTGCAACCGGCACGATCCGCGCGGCATCCGAACCCCATTTCTGCGCGGGAACGATACGTTCGACATCAGGCATATCAAGCGCCTCAAAAAGCAGTGTCAAGCGCCGCAAGAGCGCCGCCATTTGCCCGGCAAAGCTGAGCGCAGGTTTGTCACCAAGCGGGGTATGGTCACCTAAGATGTAACTCAGCGGATGATCATCGCCCAAGCTAAATCCGCTTTGGATCACGAAAAAGCTGCCGTTCTTGCGAAGGACATGCCCCACGCCTTTGCACACCATTATATCATCTAGCCAGTGCAGCGCCTGTGATACGGTAACGACATCATATTCTTCGTCATGAAATACGAGCCGATTGCAAGAGTCGTGGAGTGCAGTGAGCGAAACGCCAGCCATTTTGGCGGCCTTGCGTGCGGCATCCACAAAGCCGCGCGAAAGTTCCATCATTGCTACATGATCTGACGTTTTGGCGAGTTCGAGCGCAAGGCTGCCCGGCCCACCTGCCAAATCAAGCACTGCGCTAACCCGGTCAATTCCCGCCGCCTGCACCAAATGCGCGGCAAGCTCTGGCGGGAATGGCCGGTAAGTGCGGTAAGCTTCTGCAATCTGCGCATCATAGCGTGAGGTATCGTCACGTGCGCCGATCAGGACGTCTGCGGCCTTCATACCTGCGATTATCTTTGCCAGCCGCGTAGGTGCGCGCGGGTCATCAGCCTTGCCGTTCAGCGTGAGGCAGGCGGCAATCGCGTTATCGACCAAACAGCCGCCTTTTTTGGCAAAAAGCGCAAAGAGCAGCCGCTCGCGATCTGACAGCCAATATTGGATATAGGGCTCAACCTCTTTGGCGACATAAGCCCGACCATCCATAGTCAACGATAATGAAAAATTGGGCGACGTGCGCAGCCGCTCACCTGACTTGGGCATCGACCGGTATCTTACTCAACATTATTGACAATACCATCAATCGCGCGCCGCGCCCGGGCCAGCCGGCTCATCACTGTTCCAATCGGAATGTTGAGCATTTCTGCGGCTTCGCGATATGATTTGCCTTCTAAAACAACGAGCCGCATTAAATCGCGCTGTTCATCTGAAAGCGTGGTTATTGCGGTGCGGACGGAGGCAAGCGTTGAACGGTTTTCGGTGATGTCGCGGCCGTCCTCACCAATCACATTGTCAATCACTTCGCTGTCAAATTGTACCGTGCGGCGAATGCGCGCGCGCGCCTCATCAATGTTGATATTGCGTGCAATGCGAAACATCCAGCTATCAAGTCGGGTGCCCTCTTGCCACTGGCTAACCCGCCGAAGTGCGCGCTCAACGGTAGATTGAGTGAGATCATCGCCCGCATCAAGTGATCCCGTTAGCCCCGCACAGAACCGACGCAATCGCGGTAATAAAGCGATGATTTCATGTTTTGTGGCCTCAAGCGAGGGTCGATTGATTTGATCATCACCGCACATTTGAATCATTGGCAAAATCCACACAATAATCCGTTTGCACGCGGGACAGCGCGCAACTTGGAGTAGCATCATCGTGTCGATTGCGACCGAAAGAGGAGCTTTCGCGCGAAGTTGTTTCCGTTGTTGAAAATCAGCTTCAATCGACGCGTCATCATATCCAAATTGGTGTCGATTGCAGCACATTTCCGCCAAAACGTTGCATTCATCCGATTGTTGCACATTGTACGTTCGCGACACACAATATTGCACATGGTTAACATGCCAAATGATCAGTTTATTACGAAAAAGCGCTGACAGTGGCTGTGCCAATATCCGAATCAGAGGAATTTTTTTCCTCACAGGTGGTGAGCCCTGCTGGATTCGAACCAGCGACCTACTGATTAAAAGTCAGTTGCTCTACCAACTGAGCTAAGGGCCCACATGACGCATTGTCGCGTGGAAGCAGTCGCCTAGACGCGTGCGCGTGCGCGGTCAAGGCGGGCTTTTTGCTGTGGTGGAGAAAAATGTGTCAGTGGATCGCGCCACCGCGCCGCAATTTCGCACAGTGGCCCCAGCACAAAGCGCCGCTGGCGGTAGGCAGGATGAGGAATAGTGAGCACTTTATCGGCCCAGACCCCGCCCGACCAGAGGATGATGTCAAGATCAAGCACCCGCGCCCCCCAGCGCTGGCCCGAAGTACGCCTGCCAAAACCATGCTCGATCGCTTTCAGATATAACAGCAGGGCAGGGGGGGGCAGATCACTCTCGATCAGGATCGCAGCGTTGGCATAGGCGCGCTGAGAAGGCCCGATGGGGCGGCTGGCGATGATTCGTGAGCGCGCGACCGGATCAAGCATCGCCATCGCCGCTGCCAGTACATGCGCTGGTGCGCCGTAGCGCGGATGACGGCGGTTGGAGCCGAGGGCGATGATGTAGCTTGTGCGCATCTTGCGGTGTACCTATGCGCCACGGATGTTGATTGAAAGCCCTATCCCAAATGCCGAACCGCACACGGACTGCGCGCTTTGCCCGCGCTTGGTCGAAACGCGTGCGGTCTGCCGTGCACAATTCCCGGAATGGTGGAATGCGCCAGTACCAGCACTTGGCGATGCGGGGGCGTGGCTCGCGATTGTTGGCCTTGCTCCCGGCAAACACGGCGCGAACCGCACCGGGCTTGCGTTTACGGGTGACGGCGCTGGTGACATGCTGTGGGCGACGCTCGCCAAATTCGGGCTGGTGGATGAGGCGCGGGTGCTGAGCGGCGTCATCATCCTCAACGCGGTCAAATGTCTGCCGCCCGAAAACAAGCCAAACCCCGAAGAAATCCGCAATTGCCGCCCCCATTTGGCGAGTGCGTTTGCAGCACTCCCCAATCTGCGCACGATCATCGCGCTCGGCCAAATCGCGCATCAATCGGCGGTGAAGGCGGTCGGCGCAAAACTCCCCAAACACCGCTTCGCCCACGGCGCGGTGCATCACATGCTTGATGGCCGCACGATCATCGATAGCTATCACTGCTCGCGGTATAATCAGAACACTGGACGGATTACGGTTGAGATGTTTGAGGCGGTGTTCGCGGCGGCGGTGGGGTGTTAAGTGAAGTTGATTGGATCGTCATTGCGAGCGAAGCGCGGCAATCCAGTAGCGACGGTGGGACTGGATTGCTTCGCTTCGCTCGCAATGACGGTATAATCCAGATTTAATGCGATCTACTTTAGCCGCACACATTGCGCTTCTGCTCGGCGAAAATCTGCCGGAAGGCATCCTCATTCAAGCTGCTGATTTCCTCAACAGTTCTAACCCGGCCTGCCCAGCGAGGTATGGCCCGAATGTCATCAATTGTAGTCGGCGGAAATAGGTTTTTTGGCCGCAGTCGTTTTTGTGCCACGCTTAGCGTCGTCATCTCAGCGCTATCTTTAGCGATGCTAGCCGTACCATCGGGCGTAACTTTAGTTTGCGAAATCATACTAAATCGCTAATATAATGGGATACCCTCGATTGCAAATTCTGCTGCCCACATTTCAAACATCCTCCACCAGCCGCCCGTAAAGATCAGGCCGCCGATCGCGGAAAAAACCGAAGGTCGCGCGGTGCTTCCTCACCAGTTCAAGGTCAAACTCCGCGACCAAGACGCCGCTTTCTTGCGCACCGTATTCAACGACTAAATCGCCGCGTTCATTGGTGATGAAACTGTGGCCGTAGAAGTTCATCGCGCCTTCCGCCCCAATGCGGTTGCTTGCCACCACCGGAACGACGTTGCTGACCGCATGGCCCACCATCGCGCGCCGCCAGAGCCTTGAGGTGTCGAGGTCTTCGGCGGCGGGTTCATCGCCGATTGCGGTTGGGTACATCAGCACGTCCGCCCCCATCAGCATCATCGCGCGCGCGGTTTCGGGATACCATTGATCCCAGCAAATGCCGACGCCGACGCGGCCGTAGCGCGTGTTCCACACTTTGAAGCCAGTGTTACCGGGGCGGAAATAGAATTTCTCGTTATAGCCGGGGCCGTCGGGAATATGGCTTTTGCGGTAGACGCCCATAATCTCGCCCGCATCATCAATCATCGCGAGGCTGTTATAATAATGTGGCCCTTCACGCTCAAAGAAGGAGCAGGGGATATAGACTTGAAGCTCCGCCGCGAGTGCTTGCATCGCCTTGACCGCCTGATGCTCGGCGGTAGGCGCAGCAGTCGCGAAAAAGCGCTCGTCCTGCGTCTGGCAGAAATACGGCCCTTCAAACAGTTCGGGCGGCAGGATGATCCGTGCGCCGTGCTGCGCCGCTTCGCGCACATGCGCCTCGACTGCGGCAATATTGGTTAGGGTGTCACCCCCAAGGGCAAGCTGTAGTGCGGCGACTTTCATGAGGCTCATGATGCGAGCACTTGCTGGCTAATGCAATGGAAACTGCCGCCGCCCGTCAGGATATGGTTGGCGGGCAGGCCGATGGTTTCGCGGCTGGGGAAGAGTGTGGCAATGGCCTCCACTGCTTCTACATCGCTTGGGGTGCCGTAAGTGGGGACGACAACGACCTTATTGCCGATATAAAAATTCATGTGACTGGCTGGGATGGCTTCACCGTCTTCGTCAGTGAACCGGCCGACCGAGGGGATTTCGACGACCTTTACGCCAAATGCGAGTGCGCGCGCTTTGGCATCGGCGAAGATGTGTGCGTTGGGATCATCATCACCGCGCGCGATTGGGAGTGCCAATACCCCCGGCGCAACGAAGCGCGCGAGATTATCTACATGGCCGTCGGTGTGGTCATTGACCAGCCCCTCACCAAGCCAGAGAACGCGCTCGACACCGAGATCGGCGCAGAGCCGCGCTTCAATGTCTTCGCGCATGAGGCCAGGATTGCGATTTGGGTTGAACAGGCATTGCTCAGTCGTCACGAGCAGCCCAGCCCCGTCAACATCAATCGCCCCGCCTTCAAGCACCCAGTCACGCAGCTCGCGCGGCAAGCCAGCCGCGCTGCACAGCACCCGCGCAAGATCATCATCTAGCGGGGAAGGATATTTGCCACCCCAGCCATTGCCACGGTAATCAAGCGCAACCAAACCGTCACCCTCGCGAACCATAATTGGCCCAGTGTCTCGCAACCAAATATCAAAGAACGGCGCTTCGATTACGTTTGCACAGTCTCCCGCCAACCCGCGCGCCGAGTCAGCAGCGGCGGCATTGGCACAAACAAGATCAACGCGCTCTCCCTTGCCAACAGAATGTACTGCGCGCGCAAACGCCGCTACTTCAGCCTGCGCACCGTCAAGATCGTCTAGCCACAGGTCAGCAGCACTGGGGAAGCCGATCCATACAGACGAATGTTGTTCCCATTCAGGGGATTGATAGTATTTTGACATAGTTCCAACTATAGTTAGTATCTTAGTTCAAGGAGATTCGATTATGTCACGATATGAACCGCTTGCACAATTTCTTCGTGGCCGCAACGAGTCCGTATGGGAAGCCAGTTTTGAAGAAGTTGAACAGATTTTAGGCTTTCCTCTTCCCCCCAGCGCATATCGTCACAGCGCATGGTGGGCAAACCAGCAGGGGAAGGGGCATAGTCAGGTGACAGGGTGGGCAGGCGCAGGTTGGCGCAAGCGACGCGTTGACCTAGTTCAAAAGTGCGTTGAGTTTGAGCGGCAATCTACGTCGCAGCACTCATATTCGCCTGATGCGAACCTTTGGGAACGTGCGCGAGCTTTTACGGGTATTACAGATAAGGATCAGCTTGTGTCGGAGGGACTCAAGGCGCTTATCGCACGTGAGGCAGCGCGACAGTTGATTGCGCTCGGCGGGACGATGCCTGATCTTATCGTACCGCCACGCGAGCGTCCGTCGATATGATCCTCGTCGATACGTCGGTCTGGATCGATCATTTCAGAGATGAAGAGCCTGAACTGACAAAATTGCTCACTCTCAATGACCTTCTTGTTCACCCATATATCATTGGTGAGTTGATCATGGGAAACATCAGGCCACTTGATAAAGTGATCGCATTGCTTGCCTCACTCCCTCGCATCGAGCCTGTTAGCGAGGCTAAGTTTTACGACTGCGTGATCGATAACGGCTTGAATGGAACTGGGTTGGGATTTGTTGATGCCCACCTGATCGCAGCCGCTGAGCACAACGATGCTATTATCATCTGGACGCGCGACTAGCGGTTTGCGGCTCAGGCCAAGCGATTAGGCATTCCATGTCTTTTGAACTGAGCGTCATTTCCCCCCGCGTGACTTATCGCGGATCGCCTTGAACTCAGCGCTTGGGAACCAGTTGGGCCAGGCCGTGATCGTTGCGAGGTTGCGGCCGATTTGATAGTTGAGCGTGAGATCCTCGACGGCACCCTCCCAATTCCAATCGGCACGATATTCATCCTGCGGCTTGTGATAGCGGTTGGTGGTGTAATCCTCTGACGCGGCTGCGCCTGCCGTTACACCGCCAGTCACCAAATCTTCGCCGCTGTCGAAATAGATCATTGGCACACCGTATTTGGCAAGGCTGAAATGATCCGAGCGGAAGAAGCTGCCCTTTTCGGGCGCGGCTTCGGGAACGAGTGTGCGGTTCTGCCCCTTGGCATAACGTGCAAGGATCGCTTCAAGTTCAGATTTGCCCTTGCCGATCACCGTCACATCACGCGTGCGGCCAATGACGTTGAGCCCATCCATGTTAATCCCGCCAGCGGTTTTGGCGAGTGGATAAATCGGGTTTGCGCCGTAATAGGCTGAACCAAGCAGCCCGGACTCTTCGGCAGTCACTGCAAGGAAGACGATTGAACGCCCCGCTGCGCCTGCCTTGGCGTGCGCCTCGGAAAGCGCGATCAGGCCTGCTGTGCCCGTCGCATTATCAAGCGCGCCGTTGCAAATATTGTCGCCGTTGATCGGCTCACACAGCCCAAGATGATCCCAATGCGCCGAATACAGCACATATTCGCCCGGACGTGTCTTGCCGGGCAGGATGCCGACGACATTGTTTGAGGCCTGACGCTTGATCTCGTTTGCGAATGACAGATTGGCTTTCAGACCAAGCAGCACAGCGGCAAAGCCCTTTTGCTTTGCGGCGGCCATCAGCGCTGGCAAATCCTTGCCTGCCGATGCCATCAGCTTGGTGGCGGCCTCACCCGTGATCCAGCCATTGGCTTGCGTTGCATCCATATGATTGTTGGTCGCATCAAGATTAAGCTGCGGACCCGTCCAGCTTGAGACGACCACACCCCACGGATAAGCGGCAGGGAAAGTGTCATGGACAATAAGCGCGGCGGCGGCGCCCTGCCGCGCGGCTTCCTCATATTTATAAGTCCAGCGTCCATAATAGGTCATCGCCCGCCCTTCAAACGGGCCGTTCAAATCCTTCATCTCATAATCAGGATCATTGATCAGGATGATGACCGTTTTGCCCTTTACATCGATCCCGGCATAATCATTCCAGCCGCGCTCAGGCGCGTTGATGCCATAACCAACGAAGACAACCTCGCTATCTTTAATATCGGTTTGCGGCACGACGCGGTATGAAGAGGCGACCATATCGGTCTTATAGGCGAAGCTTAGCGGTTCTTTCCCACCATTGATTGAAAGCGCCATCTTGGGATCGGACGTGATCTCAACAAGTGGTACTTTTTGATACCAACTGCCCTTATTGCCGGGCTTGAGGCCGGCAGCGCGAAAACGCTCTGCAATGTAAGCGATGGTTTTGGCTTCAGCAGGGGAGGTCGGTGCGCGGCCTTCATAAGCGTCGGAAGACAGCGTCCGCGTGACAGTTTTGAGTGTATTCACCGATATCGCGGGCTTGACCACTGACTTGCGCGGAGCGGCAAGAGCGGGCTGCGCGATAGTGGCCGCGAGCGCGAGCGTGAGCATATATCGGTTCATATCATTATCCTTGGCCGTTCAACTGTTGGTATGGTGATGGCAAAGACTGCGCTTGCGCACAACGAAAAAGGGCGGGCTGTTGCCAGACCGCCCTTTTGCATTTGCCTTGTAGGCGCTGAGTTAGAACGCGATACCAAGCCCAACGCCAACAAAGTTGACATCGACAAAGCCGAATGAACGACGATATTCGATTTTGCCATAGGCCTTGTCACCAAACTTGCGCTGAACGCCTGCACCAGCAAGGAAGTCACTGCCGCCGTTTGCGAAGCCAATGCCACCAAGAGCGTAAAGCTTTGTCTTGTCATTGGTTCTTACGCCGGCACGCACAGCAATGGTATAAAATTCGTCAGCACCCTTTTGAAGTACCTTGTCTACCGAACCTTCAATCCCAAGAAAGCCTCTTTTGTTTGCATGAAAATCATAGCCCGCAGCAGCCCCAGCAAAAGCTTCTTCGGCGCCTTGTGCAAAAGCAATACCGCCACGCGCTTCTATACGAGCTTCTCCAGCAGCATAGGCTGGTGAAGCGATAGTCATTGTGGCGATCGCCGTAGCAAGAGCAATTTTACGCATTATTATCTCCAAGATTGTTAACCCCCTATAGTGGGCAGACGATTTCTTATTGATAGAAATATGTCAGAATTATGAACAAGATTGAACGCTATTATAATTTATGCAGAAACTATGGTAAAATTGCCACACCTCCACAGATGTAAGGTGCTACATCAAAATACTGATGACTGGGCGGCTTCAAAATAACAGCATATACAAAAAAGGCGGTCATAAAGACCGCCTTTTCATAGAATGTAAATCCGATTAGCGCGAATAAAATTCGACAACCAAGTTGGGTTCCATCTTCACTGGATAAGGCACTTCATCAAGTGTAGGTACGCGGCTGAAGGTTGCCTTAGATGCGCCGTCAGTCACAACATAATCCGGAATATCACGCTCTGGCAGGCTTTGTGCTTCGATCACGAGCGCCATTTCCTGTGCTTTTGTCCCAAGTGAAATCACATCACCAACCGCGATACGCCGTGATGCAATGTTGCACTTTACGCCGTTGACGTAAACATGGCCGTGGCTGACAAGCTGGCGCGAAGCGAAAACGGTTGGCGCAAACTTGGCGCGGTACACCACCGCATCAAGGCGGCGCTCAAGCAGGCCGATAAGGTTCTGCGACGTATCGCCCTTCATCCGATCAGCTTCCTGATAGGTGCTCTTGAACTGCTTTTCGGTGACTTCGCCGTAATAGCCTTTCAGCTTTTGCTTTGCCTTGAGTTGCAGGCCGTAATCAGAAACCTTGCCTTTGCGGCGTTGGCCGTGTTGGCCGGGGCCATATTCGCGCTTGTTTACGGGCGACTTTGGCCGACCCCAGATGTTTTCGCCCATCCGGCGGTCGAGTTTATACTTGGCGCTTTGGCGCTTTGACATAAAATATCCTTCAATTGCGTGCGTTTCGTTTCATAGTTCCGGAACCGCGCTACCCAACCAGAAGTCGGGCAGGACATCTGCTTCACCGGAGTGCAGAGTCAATTGCGAAGTGTGCGCGTTTAGTGGGTCACACGCTCAAGTCAAGATAGGCGCTCAAGCACTGCTAAAATGTGGCACCCTTATTGCCGTCAGCAACCATTTTTTCAGCCATGCTACGGCCTTTTTCGTCAGCGAGAACCCATTCGCGTTTGGTAAGGCAAACACGTTTGCTCTTTACCAGCGAGCCCGTTTCGTAAGTACGACGGCAAATCACTTTTTCCATCGGATCAATTGGTGCCGCCGTTGCAGGCGCAGTTGCTGCCGCATCAGCCATCATTGCGAGTGCCAAAAAGCCAGTTGAAATAATCATGTCAAATAACTCCAAAAACAAACTGTGAAGAATGACTAACACAGGGCCGCGATCATCTCAAAACTATTTTTCAGGGTACCGTCCTAGCGAACGGAGTACCCCGCGCAACGTGCGCACCTCTTGGGCTGACCAGCCCGGTTTGGTAAGGATGCTGCGGATCGTCTGCCGATCAATATGCGCGCGATCAGGCGGATGAAAATGCCCCGCGTTTTCAAGCATAGCGTCAAGCTGGCCAATCATGCCGTCTAGTTCGGCCTGCTGTGCTGGCGGATCAAGATCGATCTTGGAAGGCTGAGCAAGCGTTTCCCCCTTTGACCATTCATAGGCAATCAGGATCACCGCTTGGGCCAAGTTGAGGCTGCCAAATTCGAGATTAACCGGAACGGTAATCAGCGTCCGCGCAATCGCAACATCATCATTTTCAAGGCCTGCGCGTTCGGGGCCAAACAGGATTGCACTGCGCCCGGCTTCGCTGCGAATGGTCAGGGCGGCTTCGGCTGGCGTTGCAACGGGCTTAATCACCCCGCGTCGCCGAACGCTGGTGGCATAGATATGCGCGCAGTCCGCCGTTGCATCGGCGATGCTTTCAAAAACCTGTGCTTGATCGAGCACAATATCTGCGCCTGCTGCCGCTGGCCCTGCCGAAGGATTGGGCCAGCCGTCACGCGGCGAGACTAGCCGCATTTCTGTCAGCCCAAAATTGAGCATTGCGCGCGCCGCCTTACCAATATTTTCGCCAAGCTGCGGGCGGACAAGGATGATGATGGGAGGGAGAGAAACAGACAATGCCACGTTTTTCCGTTCTCCCGAGCGTAGTCGAGGGACTATACCGAGCGAAGCCGAGGCCCTTTTTTTGCGTTCATGCGGTGGTATTGCCAACCGTTTCAATCGATCCCAGTTTTTAGCGATCAAAGCCTCTTTTTTGGCACGAGACCAGCCCTTGATTTTGGTCTCAGCGGTCTGCGCCTCGACACGCGATTGAAAATTTTCTGCCCAAACTAGCTCAACCGGCCTTCGATCAAATGTATACCCGCGAATAGCGCCCGATTGATGTTGTGCTACTCGGCGTTCCAAATCGTCAGTATGTCCAGTGTAATAGCTGCGGTCGGCGCAGTGTAAGATATATGTCCAAAAGCTCATTCAAACCTCTTACCACCTCGGCTTCGCTCGGTTTAGTCCTTCGACTTCGCTCAGGAAAGCGGGAATGAGTTCACCCCTCGCCCGCTTCCTTCACAGCGCCGGCAAATTCCTCGAAATCCTTGGCTTCGGCGAAGTCCTTATAGACGCTGGCGAAGCGAATATACGCAACGCTATCGAGGCCTTTTAGCGCGTCCATCACCAGCGCGCCAATCCGGCTTGAGTGGATTTCACTTTCGCCCAGCGTTTCAAGCTGGCGCTGGATGCCAGTGACAACGCGGTCAATTTGCGTCGGCTCTATTGGGCGCTTGCGACAAGCGATGGTGACCGAGCGTTCGAGCTTTTCACGCTCAAACACTTCCTTGCGCCCCTCAGATTTGAGGACGGTCATCTCGCGAAGCTGAATGCGCTCAAAAGTGGTGAAGCGCGCGCCGCAGCCTTCGCATTGCCGCCGCCGCCGGATCGCCGCATTATCATCAGTCGGACGCGAATCCTTTACCTGACTATCCTCATGGCCGCAAAAGGGGCAGCGCATTTAGAAGCCCTGATAAATCGGGAAACGGTCACACAGCGCGCGGACACGCGTTTTGACATCTGCCTCAACCGTCGCATCGCCGTGTTCGCCCTTGCTGCGTAGACCCTCAAGCACGTCAGCAATCATATGGCCGATTTCACGGAATTCAGCCGGGCCAAATCCGCGCGTGGTGCCCGCAGGTGATCCAACGCGAATCCCGCTGGTTTTCACCGGCGGCAGCGGATCATTGGGAATACCGTTTTTGTTGCAGGTGATGCTTGCGCGCTCAAGCGCTTCGTCAGCATCACGCCCGGTTACGCCGAGCGGGGTCAGATCAACCAGCGCAAGATGCGTGTCAGTGCCACCCGAAACCAGATTTGCCCCGCGTTCATTAAGCGTCGCCGCCAACACCTTGGCATTTTCAACCGTTGCCGCTGCATACAGCTTGAAATCAGGCTGAAGCGCTTCGCCAAACGCAACGGCCTTCGCTGCAATAACGTGCATCAGCGGGCCGCCTTGTAGGCCGGGGAAGACCGCCGAATTGATCTTCTTTGCAATCGCCTCATCATTGGTCATGATCATCCCACCGCGCGGGCCGCGCAACGTTTTGTGCGTTGTGTTGGTCACGACATGCGCGTGCGGGAGCGGGGAGGGGTGTACGCCGCCCGCAACCAGCCCCGCAAAATGCGCCATATCAACGAAGAACAGCGCGCCAACCTCATCTGCAATGCTGCGGAAGCGGACGAAGTCAATTATGCGCGGATAGGCCGAGCCTCCAGCGATGATCAGCTTCGGCCGATGCTCCTTGGCAAGCCGCTCAACCTCATCAAAATCAATCAAATGCGTTTCGGGATGAACGCCGTACTGCACCGCGTTGAACCATTTGCCTGACATCGAAGCACGCGCGCCGTGGGTGAGGTGGCCCCCTGCATCTAGGCTCATGCCCAGAATTGTATCACCGGGCTTGGTCAGTGCGAGCATGACCGCGCCGTTCGCCTGCGCGCCCGAATGCGGCTGCACATTGGCAAAGCCTGCATTGAACAGTTGCTTGGCGCGGTCAATCGCGAGTGTTTCAACCTCGTCCGATGGCGCGCAACCCTGATAATAACGCTTGCCGGGATAGCCCTCGGCATATTTATTGGTGAAAACCGAACCCTGCGCCTCAAGTACCGCGCGTGAGACGATATTTTCTGAAGCGATCAGCTCAATCTGATGCTGTTCCCGCGCGAGTTCGTGGCGGACGCCAGCGAAAACGGCGGGGTCAGTTTCGGCGAGCGTCCGCGTAAAAAAACCATCAGGCTGAACATCATGGAGGGTGGTTGGATTGGTGCTCATAGGGGTTCCTTCACGAACGAGGGATTGGAAAGTTTATCGACGCGGGCGTTATGTCGTTCGCCGCCAAAGGCCGTTTCAAGAAAAGCGTCAAGACAGGCTTTTGCCATTTCAATGCCGATCATCCGCGCGCCCATCGCGATGACATTGGCATCATTATGCGACCGCGCAAAAGTTGCCGAAAGCGGCTCAGAAACCAGCGCACAGCGGCAGGCAGGGTAACGGTTGACCGCGATCGAAATACCAATGCCAGAGCCGCACAGTGCAACGCCGCGTTCGGCTTTGCCCGATGCGACAGCCTCGGCCAGCATATAGCCATAATCGGGATAATCGACCGATGCGCTGTCATGCGGGCCAAGGTCATTCACATCATGCCCACCCGCGCGCAGATGAGCAACAAGCGCCGCCTTCATCTCCAAGGCGGCATGATCAGAGGCAATGGCAATCTGCATCGGCGGCGCAAATCCTGTGCGGGTGAATCGGAACCCGTGCGCTTTAACAAGTTTGTTGCAAAACGCCACTGGCCAAGCACGTGATTGACAAGACTTATTTCTTTGATAACTGTGTTATCAAAATAACACACAAAGGATGAAATCATGTTCAAACCCATCGCCGCCTTGATTGCTTTCGTATGGTTTGGCGGCGTCGCCATCGCGAAGGAGCCGCAAGTCGAAGTGATGGTGCTTGGCTCATATCATTTTGGCAATCCGGGGATGGACGTGAATAACATCAAGGTCGATAGTGTCCTGACGCCCGGAAAGCAGCGGCAACTTGATGCCGTGGCAAAGGCGCTCCTCAGCTTCAAGCCGACCCGTGTGATGGTCGAGCGCGAGAGTGACGCGCCCGATTTTGCGATTCAGGCCTACACTGAATTTACACCAGAAAAGCTCAAGACTGCGGCTAATGAAACCGATCAGATCGGGTACCGCGTGGCCCATCTGGCAGGGCTAAAGATTGTCCACGGCATCGACGAGCAACCCAAATATGGCGAGCCCGACTATTTTCCTTACGGCGCACTTCAGGACGTAGCGAAACAACACGGGCAGACTGGCGTGATTGACACCGCCAACTTGCCTGTAAAGGCCTATCTGAAGCAGTTCGAAGCCGACCAGAAAATCAAAACTGTGGCCGATTTGCTAATCGGTGTGAACACGTATCCCATCTACACCAATATCGCCGTCGAATATTCTTACCTCAAGATAGGCGACAAAGACGATCAGGCGGGAGCCGATCTCAACGCGATGTGGTATCTGCGCAATGCCAAGATTTTCGGAAAGCTGATGCAGGTCGCCAAGCCGGGTGACCGGGTGCTGGTGGTCTACGGCGCGGGCCATAATTACTGGCTGCGCCACTTTGTCGCCGAAACGCCGGGGTATAAGTTCGTTGATCCGGTGCCTTATTTGAAGGCGGCAAAGCCAGTGGAATAGTCTAACATCTTCGTCATTCCCGCGAAAGCGGGAATCCATCTCCTGATAAATGAGATGATTGAAATCTGGAGATGGACTCCCGCCTGCGCGGGAGTGACAAGTATTTCTAAAGGGCTTTGTCTTAGTGGTGTAAGCGGCATTTCCTGTTATTCGTACGCCATGACAGACAGCTTCCCCCGCGTAGCTCTTCGCTTCGGTTTTGCCGGGTTGCTGCCGCAAGCCATCGCGCTATTTTTAGTCGCAACTGATGCTGAACAGCGCTGGAGCGCGCTTGCGGTTGGCTATGCCTATGCCGCGCTGATTTTCAGCTTCCTCGGCGGGGTGTGGTGGGGACAGGCGCTGAGCATGAAAAACGCGCCGATCTGGATTTACGCCGCCGCCGTTGCGCCAAGCTTGATCGCGCTCGCCACCTATGTTCCGTGGGTGATCGGAGCCGAATGGCCGGGGCCGTCGCTGGTGGTGCTGGGGGTGTGCCTGATCCTCTCGCCGATGGTTGACCGCGCTATCGGGCGTAGCGTGGTGCTTCCCGAAGGCTGGATGCGCTTGCGCCTGATGCTGTCAGTTGGACTGGGCGGGCTAACGTTGTTGCTGGCTTGGGTGTCGTAGCCGGGGCTTTTTTGGCGACAGGGGATGTGGTATGGACTTCGTATGGCGAATTTAGCACCCATGACCGTTCTTGAAGAAACCCCCGCCCGGTTTACGGTCGAGGAATTTATGGAGCTTGTGAAATTGCCTCCATTGTCTGACTGGCATGGCAAAACCGAACTTGTGGATGGAGTGATCACGCGCATGTCTCCGGCGAACATTCCCCATTGGAACGCACAACGCCTAACCTTCATGAATTTATATGAAGCCATGAAAGATGTGAGCGGCGGCTGGATTGTTGGGCAGGAACCGGCGGTTCGGTTAAGTGGAGATATCTTGCGTGAACCTGACGTCGCGATTTTGCGCGATACTGGATTGGTTGGTGAAATCTTTGATCGTACCGCACTTTATCTCGCTGTGGAGATTGCCGACAGCAGCATCCGGATCGATTTGGGGACTAAGCTGGAGGATTACGCCAAAGCGTTCGTGCCGCATTACTGGGTGGTCGATATCAATGATCGTGAAGTGCATGTGATGACCAACCCGATGGGCGGACGCTACACTAAGAAAACTGTCATTCCGTTTGGGGTTGAGATTGCCATTCCCGGTGTGGATCGAGAGATTATTTTTGTTTGATAGTCGGATCGATTAATAAAACCTCACATTAAGTCATTGATTAGTGTATGGTTTGTTACTCCGAATATCACTCGTTGCTTCCTCCTTAAACCAGTTTCCGTCGTCAACAAATCTGCTGTTTACAATTTCTTCAACCAATGAAATTGGCCATACAATGCCTAATTGAGGGTCATTGAAATCGTTTGTTGCCAGTCTCCCGGTGTATATGCCAACTATGCTTCCTGCGCCGTCTCCATCTTTAACGGTTCCAATCTGACCGTCTGCTGTTTGTATATGACCAAACTCACGTTGGATCACGGGAGAACCTGACATTCCTGGCCGAGAGGCACTATCTATTAACATATATCTTTCAAATTTAGGCGATAGGCTCGGTTCCGTTGCAAAAGTTCCCTGCTTCCAGATAGGCAAACCGGTAGGGCTGCGTCCGAATGGAAAACCAACTATAAAAACTCTCATCCCCACTCGTCTGATTAAATCTACCGTTGGGATTGAGTTGATAGCAAAACAACGAGCCATATCCGGTTTTGTGATTGGAATTGCTACGACATCAACATGATTTTTGTAGAGCGGATGAACATACCAGATTGGTTTTGCTTCATTGTCGTAAAGCTCTACGTCAATGTCGATTGGTGGTGATGTCGCTTCTTCTAAAGGAAATTGAATCCGTAGTTTGTTAGGTGTGCCTGCGTGTTTGGCATTAGTCTCTGTCGTCTGAAAATGCCGTCCTGTAACTACATGCCAATTGGTTATCAAAAACCCTTGACTGTCAACACTCCAAAAGAAGGCGGTAGCCCCACCAAAAATGGTAGATTCAAACATAGGGATAACATGAACCGGGACTGACGAAAATATATCTATGGTCGGATTGTTCATGACCTTTTTATTCTAAGCCGCTTTCCGCAACTCCATCCGGCTCCAAATCTCCAAGAGCGCGCCCGTCAGTTCGTCCATCATTTCCACCGTATGCGCTGGGCCGGGGGTGAACCTCAGCCGTTCCGTCCCGCGTGGCACCGTTGGGTAGTTGATCGGCTGAACGTAAACGCCGTATTCGGCGAGCAAAATGTCGCTGATTTTCTTCGCGCGGATGGGGTCGCCGATCATCAGGGGGACGATGTGCGTCGTCGTGTCCATTACGGGCAGGCCAGCATCGGCGAAGCTGGTCTTGAGATATTTCGCCGCCGCCTGTTGCGCATCGCGTTCCTCGCTTGAGGCTTTCAAATGGCGGACGCTCGCGAGTACGCCCGCAACGAGGACGGGCGAAAGCGACGTCGTGAAAATAAAGCCCGGAGCATAGCTGCGGATCACATCGACGATCATCTGATCCGCCGCGATATAGCCGCCCATCACGCCAAATGCCTTGCCAAGCGTACCTTCGATAATCGTGACGCGGTGAGCGACCTCATCACGGTCACTAATGCCGCCGCCGCGCGGGCCGTACATGCCGACAGCGTGGACTTCATCGCAATATGTCAGCGCATTATATTTGTCGGCGAGATCACAAACAGCGGCGATGTCGGCAACGTCGCCGTCCATCGAATAGACGCTTTCAAACGCGATCAGCTTGGGAACGTCTGCATCTTCAGCCGCAAGCAGTTCCTCAAGATGGGCAAGGTCATTGTGCCGCCAGATGCGCTTGGCACAGCCGCTATTCTGAATGCCCGCGATCATCGACGCGTGGTTGAGTTCATCGGAGAAGATCACACAGCCGGGCAGGATTTTGCCAAGCGTCGCCAGCGTTGCTTCGTTTGAGATATAACCGCTGGTGAAGAGCAGCGCGCTTTCCTTGCCGTGGAGATCCGAAAGCTCGGCCTCAAGATCGACATGATAATGCGTATTGCCGCCGATGTTGCGCGTGCCGCCCGAACCCGCGCCAACATCATGGAGCGCGGTTTCCATCGCTTCGATCACTTTGGGATGCTGCCCCATCGCGAGATAATCGTTCGAGCACCAGACGGTGATCGGCTTTGGCCCGTTATGCCCGGCAAAGCAGCGCGCATTGGGATAAGCGCCCTTATTGCGCAATATGTCGATAAAAACGCGGTAGCGCCCTTCTTCGTGAAGGCGATCAATTGCTTGGGTAAACACCTTGCTGTAATCCACGATTTTCCATCCTGCATGTGGTTCACTGGTTGATTTTTTCGCCCTTAACCAAGAGTGCGCGTTAATTCCAGCGCGAACGACTCTTAACAATGATTGCTGTCACACAAGATTTGCTGGCTTATCAAGCAGGCGCGGCGCGGTGGTTGTCGTCATCCGCGCGAGCAGCTTGCCTTCCGGATCAGTCAAATCGGCCTCGATAAACGCGATCGTCTTGCCAAGCTTGATCACCCGCGCCTCGGCATAAAGCAGCCCTGGCCTGGCGGCGGCAAAGAAAGTGGTTTTGAGTTCAAGCGTTGCAACGAATACTGGCTGACCCGATTTGACGATCACCGCAAACGCGGCGGCATCATCAAGCAGCGCGGTGACAATCCCGCCCTGAACGCTGCCGCCGGGATTGGTATATTCTGCGCCGATATCATAGGACATCCGGACAAAGCCTTCGGCACTGCGAACTTCGAGAATCTGCGATTTGAACAGCACCCCCGTTGGCGGGCGGCGCGTGTTGAACCGTTCGATCAGTTGTGCGTCAGTGAGTGGCATTGGTGTTCCTTCAAAGCGTATCGGTGTGGGTGAGGCCGTAGGTTGCGAGCGCGGGTTTCAACGCCTCCACATCATCGCCGCCTCTTGTGAAAACGGTGCGGCCCTCGGCGGCTTCCGGCCAATCCTGACCTTGAATGAGAAACGCCGTCCGCCGAGCGATCCCAGCGCCGCTATCAACGAGCGTCACGCCTGCGCAACTTGCGGCCGCAATTTCATCGGAGAGCAATGGAAAATGAGTACAGGCCAGCACAAGCTGATCGACCTTGTCCCCGTTTGGCGCGCCGTAAACCCCAGCCATGATGGCGTGCATCTCATCAGGGTCTGGCGTAATCCCGCGCAGCTTTGCCTCGGCAATGTCAACCAGTCGCGCGCTGCCGTGGCGGATCACCACACAGTCGCTCGCAAATTCGGCGACGAGATTATCGACATAAGCCTGCCGCACCGTCGCATCAGTCCCCAGTACACCGATCACCCGCGTTTTGGAGGCAAGGGCGGCTGGCTTGATCGCGGGCACCGTGCCGACCACTGGCAGGTCAAGCGCAGCACGGACATGCGCGAGTGCAATGGTCGAGGCGGTGTTGCACGCGATCACGATCAAGCGCGGTTTATACCGTTCGGCAAGGCGGCCAAGCAGCGCTGGTACCCGCGCGGCAATTTCGGTTTCGCTTTTGGTGCCGTAAGGATATCCGCCATTATCCGCCGCATAAACAATCGACGCAGCGGGCAACACCGCGCGGATATGCGACATAACAGATAGGCCACCAACGCCTGAATCGAAGACAATTATGGGGCGGTCGTCGGGCATTAGGTTAGTTGGGCAGACACACTAATCAATTATACCGAGTGCGCGCGCTTCTTCTTCGGGCCATTCTTTCCAGTCAGGTGCCATCCAACATAGACCATCAGCCAGACCGAGCTTGATTGGTTTGCGTTGTGTCTTCAGTGGCGAAAGCGTCGCCACCGGTTTGCCCGCGCGGCCAATGATCACTTCCTCACCGCGCTCAACCATCGCGATCAGTTTCGAAAGATTGGCCTTCGCCTCAGTGATCGTTACCAGTGTCATGCAAGTAATATAGGCTAGGCCTGACCAGACCTGCAAGGGGGTAAGGCCTGAGTTGATGCACTGAAAACTCCCCGTCGCCCCGCACTTGATTGTATAGACCGGAGACAAGGCGAACAGGTGTTCGGGGACATGGTGGAGTGTACGTCCTGGCGAATGATCAGGATTTCGCTTCGGCATAGCTCACAATCTCCCATTCAACGCCGTCACCATCGAAAAGATAAAACCGCTTGCCGGGATCATAGTCACCGTGGCTGAAGGGAGTCAGGCCAAGCGATATTGCGCGCGCTTCCACCGCGTTGAGATCGTCAACCACAACGCCAATATGGTTGAGAGGCTGTCCTTTGATATGTTTCATCGGTGTGCCGTCTGAACTGCTGGTAGCGTAAACAGCGACATAATGGCTGTCGGTTCCGATATGGATCGTATGCCCACTGAGCGCAGATGGCCCTTTCCAGCGAACCTGCCAGCCGAACAGGTGCTCAAGCATTTCAGCGGTTCGCTCGGGGCTGCCAACGGTGATATTTACATGCTCAATAAATGCCTGTGTCATTGTGATTTGAGTCCTTTCTACGCGCGAAAGCGGGTTGACTCGACTCAAGTACAACCTCAACCTAAGTTGAGATCAAGCTATTTTTTGGACTATTCAGAATGAATGCAAATGATGTCGTATCAATTGGCGAACTGGCGCGGCGTACTGGGCTTTCGGTGTCCGCCATCCGCTTTTATGAGGCGCGCGGGCTGGTCGAGCCGTTCCGCAGCAGTGGCGGGCAAAGGCGGTTCCTGCGTTCGGATATTCGCCGCTTGTCCTTTATCCGCATCGCGCAACAGCTTGGATTGTCGATTGAGGGCATCGCAGTCGAACTCGCCAAACTTCCGCATGGACGCACACCGAACGCGAAGGACTGGGCAAGCATAGGCACCGCCATGCGCAAGTTGCTCGACGAGCGCATCGCCCAGTTAAGCCGGACGCGTGACCTGCTTGACGGGTGTATCGGCTGTGGCTGCCTGTCGCTCAAGAAATGTGCTCTCTACAATCCGGGTGACCGTGCTGCTGCGGGTGGTGCTGGCCCGCGCTACGTGCTGGGGGATCGGGCCAAAATGAGTTTAGATTAAACACGTTTGCCCTGAGCCTGTCGAAGGGTTCCCTTTCTTCTTTCTTTTGCCACGCAGAGGAAGGGAAGGCTTCGACAAGCTCAGCCCGAACGGATTAACTTAAACCTATAGTTCTCTTGATTCGCTAACAATCGGCTGAACCCCGATATTGCCTTTATCCGCGCTCGCGTTAAAAGCGAACATCATGGGAACTTCAGACTCGGGCACTATCGCACTCATCATCGGGATCGGCTATTTGCTCGGTGCGATTCCCTTTGGCCTTATCCTCACGCGGCTGTTTGGCGCGGGCGATTTGCGCAAGGTTGGCTCGGGCAATATCGGCGCGACCAATGTGCTGCGCACCGGGCGTAAAGGGCTGGCGGCGGCGACGCTGCTCCTTGATATGGCCAAGGGCGCGGCGGCGGTGTGCATCGCGCGGATGATATTGCCAGAGCTTGCGCTGATCGGCGGGCTCGCTGCGTTTCTGGGGCACTGCTATCCGGTTTGGCTCAAATTCAACGGCGGGAAGGGCGTGGCGACGATGCTTGGCATATCGCTGGCGTTTCACTGGATCGTTGGGCTGATCTTTGCCGGGGTTTGGCTTGGCGCGCTGGCGGTGACGCGGATATCTTCGGTTGGTGGCATGGCGGCGGCGGTCGCGGCACCAATTGCGGCGTTTGGGCTGTACGGTTGGCACCCCGCAAAAATGCTTGGGCTGATGGCGGTCATCGTCGTTTGGAAACACCGCGAGAATATCGCGCGGATCAGGGCGGGCAGCGAACCCAAGGTTGGCGCGAAAGCGTGAGCATCGCCGCTGAACAGGATTTGCTTGATCGGCTGCGGCTGATCCGCTCGGCCAATATCGGGCCAGTCACCTATTTTCAGTTGCTCGCGCGTTTCGGCAATGCCGCCGCCGCACTCGCCGCGATCCCACAGCTTGCCGCGCGCAGCGGGGGGAAAGCGCCGCGCATTGCTGACTTGAAGGATGTGGCCGCAGAAATTGACGCGGTGCAACGGCTCGGCGCGCGGTATCTCTTCCTTGGGCAGGGGCTTTATCCGCCCTTGCTCGCCGAGATTGATTCAGCGCCGCCTGCACTCATCGTGCGCGGCGATCTCAGCCTGATTGAGCGGCCCGCGATTGCCATCGTCGGCGCGCGCAATGCCTCGGCGGCGGCGTGTCGCTTTGCGCGTGATCTGGCGCGCGGGCTGGCCGAGGAAGGAGTACTTGTTGTCTCGGGCCTTGCGCGCGGGATTGATAGCGCGGCGCATCAGGGCGCGCTCGGCGGCGGCACGGCAGGCGTGATTGCCAGCGGGATCGACATTACCTATCCGCCCGAAAATAAAGAGCTTCAGGAACAAGTCGCGACGCAAGGCCTGCTGATCGCTGAACAGCCGCCGGGGCGAGAACCGCTCGCGCGCCATTTCCCCTATCGCAACCGGATTATCGCCGGGATGGCGCTTGGAACGGTCGTGGTTGAGGCCGCGCCAAAATCAGGCTCGCTCATCACCGCGCGGCTCGCAGGGGAAGCGGGCAGGGAAGTGATGGCCGTCCCCGGTTCGCCGCTCGATCCACGCGCGCAAGGCTGCAACGCCCTGATCCGCGACGGTGCGACGCTCATTCAGTCAGTCGCTGACGTCCTCGAAACAATCCGGCCAATTGCATCAATGATGGGGTCGCCAAAGGTAGCTTTCCGCGCTGAACCCGTTTCCGCCGATGCCTCAGACGATGATCGCGGCGTCGTGCTCAACCTGCTCAGCCATGCGCCTGTGCAGGTGGATGAAATCATCCGTCAGTCCGGCCTCGCGCCCGCGACGGTGCAAACGGTGCTGCTAGAGCTTGAACTTGGCGGGCGGCTGGAACGCCACGCAGGGGGGCGGGTGAGTTTGGGGTGATCACAATCCCACCGCACTCCGCAGCGCTGCATTGATTCGTGATTGCCAGCCGGGGCCGCCGCTGCGGAACGCGTCAATCACGTCGGGATCAAGGCGCAGCGTTACTTGTTGTTTCGGGATCATGCCAAGCGGCGGGCGGCCAGCCTTGGTGAGTGTGCCATTGGCGGGGCGGATGATGTGGTTGCCAAACCGGATTTCGGCGCGATCAAATTGATCCTGCGTCCATTCGGGGGCATCGTCGGGATCAACCCAACTGCTTTCGATAACGGCTTTGTTCTCGGTCATTACATTTCCAATCCGTCACTCCCGCGAAGGCGGGAGTCTATATACTCTCAAAGCCTGTGATTATGGATTCCCGCCTTCGCGGGAATGACGGGACTAGCAATATGGAGCTACATAATTATTTGTCAAATGCTTGACCGCCACCGTAGGCGACCCCAATTCCCGCCATCGCAGCGCGATCCACAGTGAAATACACGCTATCGCACCAGCCGATATGCGTTTCAAACGTCCGCTCTGCGCGCCCTGTTTTGTGAAAGCCCATTTTCTCAACCAGACGAATCGACGCAACATTGCGCGGATCAATGTCAGTGCTGAGTTCTACAATATCAGGCCGGGTTTGATAGACATGGCCGAGAAACGCACTCACCGCCTCTGTCGCCAATCCTCGGCCCCAAAAATCAGGATGAAGGATATAACCAAATTCAGGCAGCCGATACGCGCCAACCTTGCCCGCAACCCGCCCTTCAATCTCGATGATGAAATCCTCGCTGGCATTGGCCGACGCAGCGACCATATCGGCGATCCATGCCTGCGTCTGCGCAAAATCGCTGTGCGGTGGTGATGACCAATAACGCATCGCGTCGTCGTTTGAGAGGATTTCATGCATTTCTGCGGCATCATCCAACCGCGCACGGCGGAGCAAAAGGCGTTTTGTTGTGATCATCATTTGCATCTTGACGGGAATTGATTCATTCCGCCACCCTCGCGCGTACACGTGAGAAAGACTTTTACACTATGAAACTTGTTGTCGTAGAATCCCCCGCCAAAGCCAAAACCATTGAGAAATATCTCGGCCCCGGCTTCCGTGTGCTGGCCTCGTTCGGCCATGTCCGCGATCTGCCGCCAAAGGATGGCTCGGTTGATCCCGACAATGGCTTTGAAATGCTGTGGGATACCTATGCCGATAAGGCGCGCCAGCTCAAAGCAATCACAGACGAGGCCAAGGGCGCTGACACGCTGATCCTCGCGACTGACCCTGACCGTGAGGGTGAGGCGATTAGCTGGCACGTGCAGGAGGTTCTGGCGAAGAAAAAGGCGCTGCCCAAACATGTTCAGCGCGTCACCTTCAACGCGATCACCAAGGCGGCGGTGCTTGAGGCGATGGCCAAGCCGCGCGGGCTTGATCATGACTTGATCGATGCTTACCGCGCGCGGCGGGCGCTTGATTATCTGGTTGGTTTCACGCTTTCGCCTGTGCTGTGGCGCAAGCTGCCCGGTGCGAAGTCAGCGGGGCGGGTACAATCGGTCGCGCTGAGGCTGGTGGTTGACCGCGAACGTGAGATTGAGGCATTTAACCCCCAAGAATATTGGTCAGTTATCGCCAATATGGAATATGATAGCGTTAGCTTTATCGCCCGTCTGGTTCGTCATAAGGGTGAGAAGATTGACCGGCTGACGATTGGCAATGCGGGCGACGCCGCCTCTGCCAAGGCAGCGGTTGAGGCGGGGCGCTTCACCGTTGCAACCGTCGAAACCAAGCCTCTGACGCGCAATCCGCCGCCGCCCTTCACCACGTCAACGCTGCAGCAGGAGGCCGCGCGCAAGCTTGGTTTCGCCGCGAGCCACACGATGCGCGTTGCGCAAGGCCTATATGAGGACGGCGCGATTACCTACATGCGCACTGACGGCGTTCAGATGGATCATAGCGCGATTTCGGCAGCACGCGGCGCCATCGCCAATCGTTACGACGCCTCCTATGTCCCTGATAAACCGCGTATTTATCAAACCAAGGCGAAGAACGCGCAGGAAGCGCATGAGGCGATCCGCCCGACCGATTTCGCCAAGGATAAGGCAGGCAGCGGCGATCACGGTCGGCTGTATGACCTGATTTTCAAGCGCGCGATGGCGAGCCAGATGGCCTCGGCGCGGCTAGAACGCACCACCGTTGAAATGAGCGACGCCACCGGGCAAACCGGGCTCCGCGCGACGGGGCAGGTTGTCCTCTTCCCCGGTTATCTCGCGCTGTATGAAGAGGGCACTGACGATGCGGGCGATGAAGACGCGCGCCGCCTGCCAATGCTTAAATCAGGTGATGCGCCCGCGAAGAAATCGGTCGAGAGCGAGCAGCATTTCACCCAACCACCACCGCGCTTTTCCGAAGCCAGTCTGGTTAAAAAAATGGAGGAACTTGGCATTGGCCGCCCCTCGACTTACGCCTCGGTGCTGCAAGTGCTCAAAGACCGCGACTATGTCAGCGTCGATAAAAACCGCTTTACCCCCAATGAAAGCGGACGGCTCGTCACGGCGTTTCTTGAACGTTATTTTGAGCGCTATGTCGCCTATGATTATACCGCTGGGCTTGAGGACAGCCTTGACGATGTGTCGGGCGGACGGGCTCAGTGGCAGGATGTGCTGGCTGAATTCTGGAAGGATTTCAAACCCAAAACCGTCGAGGTGATGGAGCAAAAGCCCTCCGAAGTTACCGCCGCGCTTGACGTATTCCTCGGCGATTATCTCTTCCCACCGAAGGAAGATGGCAGCGATCCGCGCCAGTGCCCGCTCTGCAATGACGGTAAGCTTTCGCTGCGCGGGGGCCGTTTTGGCGCGTTCATCGCGTGCGCCAACTATCCCGAGTGCAAATATACCCGCAAGTTCGCGCAAGCGGGGGCTGCGGATGGCGGCGCGGATACTGGCCCCGAAATCTTGGGCAAACATCCCGAAACGGGGCAGGATATCACCAAGAAAAGCGGGCGTTTCGGCCCTTATGTCCAAATCGGTGAGGGTGATGAGCGCAAAATGGCCTCAATCCCTAAGGATATTCCGGGCGAAGAGTTCGGGCTTGAATGGGCGGTGAAATTGCTCAGCCTGCCACGCGTCATCGGCGACCATCCCGAAACGGGCAAGCCGATCAGCGCCGCGATTGGTCGCTATGGCCCTTACCTGATGCACGACGGCAAATATGGCCGGCTTCAAACCACCGCAGACGTGTTTGAAACGGGCATGAACGCCGCCGTCGTCAAACTCGCCGAGGCCGCAGCGGGCGGCGGACGGGGGAGGGGTGCGGCGCGAGAGCCTCTCAAAGTGCTGGGCGCGCATCCGCGAACCGATCTGGAACTAAAAGTCATGGAAGGCCGCTTCGGCCCCTACGTAACCGACGGCACCACCAACGCAACGCTGCCCAAAACCGTAACCCCCGAAGCGCTGACGCTTGAAGAAGCCGCCGTGCTGATCGACGAGCGCGCCGCCAAGGGGCCGGGGATTGGGAAGAAAAAGAAGGCGGCTCCGAAGAAAGCAGCGGCGAAGAAAACGCCTGTGAATAAGAAGGTCGCGACGAAGAAGAGTTAACTCCCTTCGCGTCTTGGCGTCTTGGCGCGAAACCATTCTGCGCTCGCCGCGCGCGGTGAGGATGGATAGGTTCGCGCGGAGGCGCGGAGACGCGGAGGGGATTCGCCCTCACCCAATCGCCTCGCTTGCCTCTAGCCACGTCGCTTCCGCCGCGTCGATCTTTTCGGTCACTTCGGCGCGGAGTTTCATGAGGTCAGTCATCGACAGCTTGGCATCCGGCCCTTCAGCCGACGACGGATCGAACATCGCCCGCTCAATCGCGCTGCGCCGTTCGGTGAGTTTGGCGAGCGTGGCCTCGGCGGTTGAGGCGGCTTTGCGTGCGGCGGCTTCCTTTTCTCGCGCGGCTGCGGCGGCTTTGCGCTCTTCCTTCTTGTCGCGTTTGGGGGTGTCGGTTTTGACCGCGCCTTTGAGGATCAGGTCAGTGTAATCATCAAGGCTGCCGTTGAATTCATTGGCCTGCCCGCCGTCAACGAGCACGAGGCGGTCAGCGGTCAGCTCGATCATGTGACGGTCATGGCTGACGATCACGACCGCGCCCTCATAAGCGTTGAGCGCCTGCACCAGCGCCTCACGCGCATCAACGTCCAGATGGTTGGTCGGCTCATCAAGGATCAGCATGTGCGGCGCTTCGCGCGTGATCAGCGCGAGCGCGAGCCGCGCACGTTCGCCGCCCGAGAGTTTTCCAACCAATGTGGTTGCCTTTGCGCCCGAAAAGCCGAAGCGACCAAGCTGCCCGCGCACCGCGCCGGGCGATGCACCCTTCATCATTCGCGTCATATGCTCAAGCGGGGTGTCAGTCGTGTCAAGTTCCTCAACCTGATATTGGGTGAAATAGCCGACGCGCATTTTGCCGCTGACGGTCATGCCGCCCTCCATCGCGGGGAGTTGGGCGCTGAGCAACCGCGCGAGCGTCGTCTTGCCATTACCGTTGCGGCCCAAGAGCGCGATGCGTTCATCGGGGTCAATTCGCAGGTTGAGCTTGCGCAGGATCGGTTTTTCCGCCTCATAACCGACGGCGGCCATATCAAGCGTGACGAGCGGTGGCTTCAATTCATCAGGGCTTGGGAAATCAAAGCTCAGCGTCGGGTCTTCGCTCGCGGCGGCGATCGGCTGCATTTTCTCAAGCATTTTGGCGCGGCTTTGCGCTTGTTTGGCGGTTGAGGCGCGCGCCGAATTGCGCGCGATATAATCCTGAAGCTTGGCGCGTTGGGCGTCTTGTGCCGCCCGCGCCGAGGCCAATTGCGCGAGCCGTTCGGCGCGCTGCCGCTCAAACGCGTCGTAACCGCCAGGGTAAAGCGTCGTCTTGCCGCCCTCTAGATGGAGGATATGATCAACGACATTGTTGAGCAAATCGCGTTCATGGCTGATCAGCACCATCGTCGCGCGGGTGCCCTTGAGGAAGCTTTCAAGCCACATCGTCGCTTCAAGGTCGAGATGGTTTGACGGCTCATCAAGCAGCAGGATATCAGGTTCGGAAAACAGCAGCGCCGCGAGTGCAACGCGCATTTTCCAGCCGCCAGAATAGCTATCGAGCGGGCGGTGCTGCATGTCCTCGTCAAAACCAAGCCCGACGAGAATGCGTGCGGCCCGCGCTGGGGCCGCATGTGCGTCAATGGCGATCAAACGCTCATGAATTTCACCAATCCGGTGATGATCCTGCGTGTGCGTTTCTTCATCAAGCAGCGCGGCACGCTCCACGTCCGCTGCCAGCACCGCCTCAAACGGCGTTGTCTTCCCCGCTGGTGCTTCCTGCGCGATATAACCGATTCGCGCGGCCTTAGGCATGTCAATGCTGCCCTCGTCAGCCTCACCAAGCTTGGCGATCACCTTCATCAGCGTCGTTTTGCCAGCACCATTGCTCCCGATCAGGCCAACACGCGCGCCCGTCGGCAGCGCAGCCGTTGCGCGGTCAAGGATAGTGCGCCCGCCAAGGCGCACGGTGATGCCAGAGATGTTAAGCATGACAGCGCCCTTAGCCGATTTGGCGGCGGAGGCAAATGGGGGCAAATTGACCCCCTTCATTTTTCGCTTTCCTACATGCAAACGAATCGCTTACGTTCCTACTATGTTCTAATAACAAGGAGCTTGAGCATGATTGAATCGACAGATTATCGCTGGACCCCGGAGCTTCAGCGCCGTTACATTGAGGCATTGGCCGAAACGGGCAGCATCACCCGCGCGTGCGCAGCGGTCGGCAAATCGCGCGTCGCGGCTTACGGACTGCGTCACCGCAATGAAGGCACGGCGTTCAACCTTGGTTGGGAGGCCGCGATCCTGATTGCCCGCGCGCAGCTTTCGGATGATCTCATCGAACGCGCAATTTGGGGGCAGGAGGATGTCGTCGTCAGATCGACCGACGGCACGCTCATCTCCACATCGCGCAAACGTCATGACAATCGGCTCGGCATGTCAACGCTGTCGCGGCTTGACCGGATGGCGAAGCGCGAAAATTTCGAGGATCTTGATGCGGTCATGGCGCGGCTGGTCAGCTCGGACTTTGAGGCCTTCCTTGATCTGATTGAAGCGGGTGGCGGGGCGCAGGAAATGGCGGTTTTCATCGCCGATCGCAGCGACATGCTCGGCGTCTATGCCCCCGCGATCGCAGCGCGGCCGCAACCCAATGAACAGTGTAAACTTGAAGGAGATGATGCAATGGAAAGCGAGCCTGAAACCCCCTATCTCGACCGCGATCCAGAGGAAAATGCCGCGAAGATGGATGTTTGGTACAGCGAGGATGCCGATTGCTGGCACACCAATTTCCCGCCGCCGAATGATTATATCGGCGAAGAGGACGGCGATTTCGGCGAAGATGGCTATCAACGCGACCTTTCCGACGAAGAAGAACGTATCCAGCGTGCGTATCAATTCGAAGGCGTGGAGCCGCTGCACGAAGCGGCAGTGCGCGCATGGGCACGCTATTTCGACCGCCCGGTAACCGCGTTTTTCGGTAATAATAGCGATGGTGATGGCGGGGGCGGCAGTGGCGAGCCGCTGGCGGAGGCGGCCTAGCGGCTTTTTCGCAAACTTGTTCAATTGGGGTAGCGCGGCGGGCCGAGGATTTGTTTCGCGCGAAGACGCAAAGACGCGAAGAAGGAATTGAGTCAAGCCTAACTCCTCTCCCCTCGCGGGAGAGGGTGCCCGAAGGGTAGGTGAGGGGCCAGTCGCGTCTGCGACTGAAAGAGGGCGCGGGTTGTTGGGGGAAGACCACACTCGCTTGTGCATCGCTCTGCGCCCCCTCTCCCTTCCGCCGCTTGCGCGGCTCCCTCCCTCTCCCGCAAGGGGAGAGGGTGTCGCTAAAATGAAACCCGTGCGCTTACTCTTACGTCACGTCCCGCGAGTGGGGCGAAATCCTTGAGGAAGCTTGCGGCGCGCCGTGCGGTCACGTCGAAAATGTTGTTCGCCGACAGCGTCAGGCTGAGCGCGCCGTCTTCACCTAGCGGCTTGAAGCCAAGTGAGGCGTTGACCATCGTGTAGCCTTTGGTCGGGGTTTCAAACGCGGCGATGCGGTTTTGCTTGTTGACGCGCTCAACTTCGATGCGGCCATTCACGCGCGGCGACTGTGCCTCAAGCGCGCCGAGGACGCGCAGGGCTGGAATCCGTGCGACTGATCCGCCGCCACTGCGCACCTTGGCGCGGGTGTAATCGGCCACACCGTCAAGGTTGATCGCGAAATCGCGGATCTGGGCGAGCTTGAAGGTCCCCTCAATCTCGGCTCCATAATAGCGCACGTCGGACTGGGTGAAGAGGAAAACGGGCAGATCATCCTGTATGTCCCCGGTTGGGTTTTCGATGATGAAGCCGTCAAAATCATTGGCGTAAACTGAGGCTGACACGCTGTACCCTGTGCCCTTGCCGCGTAGCGTGAGTTCAGCGCCTTTGCTCTTTTCCTTCTTGAAGCCGGGGTTGCCGACTTCAAACGCCTGCGTTCCGGCGTGCGGCCCGTTGGAAAAAAGCTCCTCCTGCGATGGCGCGCGCTCTGTATATGAAGCGTTGAGGCCAATGCGCCAGCCGGGGGTGAATTCAACGCTGGCACCAAGCGAGCCAGAGATTGCGGTGAACGTCCGCCGCGCTTCGGCTGTGCCAAGGTCTGCGTCTTCGCGGGCCGAAAGGATTGATCGCTCGACGCGCGCGCCTGCCTCGGCACGGACGGTGCCAAGATCGAACGATTGCAGCGTGAACAGGCCGTATTGCTGGGTATCGCTTGGCGGCAGGAATTTCTCTTCGCCAACGATCACAAGATCGCGGATGAAGAATTGCCCGCCAACCGCACCGCGCCAGCCGTTCCGCTCACGCTGGACAAGCTCAAGCCGCCCTTCAAAGCCATCATTGCGGAACGTGGTGCCAATCGCGCCGTCTTCCTCAAGCTCATTATGCTTGTATTTGGCATAGCCGCCCCGGAACTTGATTGCCTCAATCGGGCCGCTCGCGGGATTGACCTCACCGCGCAGATCAACGCGCGTCTGCTTGGCATCAAGGCGGACAGCCTCGGCCTCGACTGCCGGGTCAACCGAAAAACGGATGGGCAGCCCGATCAAGCTGTCATAACGGCTGACCGAAAAGCCCAGATTGCCGTTGCTGGTAATGATCGCAAGGCCGCCCGCGACATCATAAGTGCGCGCAGCACTGTTGGGGAGTTTGCCTTTGAGATCAGCCAAAGCCGCAACACCTGGATCACCGCTGGCAATGGCGGCGGCACGGAGCGCTGGTGTCAGGACAAAGCCGCCGATATCAAGGTTGCCTGTCTTCAAATAGCTGCCGTCAAAATGGAGAATGACTTTGGATGAGATTGGCAGATCAACCCGCCCGCCGCCTGATCGTTCATTGGCGGCATCGCCGTAAGTCGCGTTGCCGTCGAAGTGGATTTGCTCGTCAGTGATCCGGCGCGGGATGCGGCTGTCAATCACATTGACGACGCCGCCAATCGCTGACGATCCGAACAGCAACGCTGACGGCCCGCGCAGCACCTCGATCCGGTCGGCGGTCAGCGGATTGATCGCGACGGGATGATCAACGCTGGTGTTTGACACGTCAAAACTGCCGATCCCGTCGGACAGCACGCGGACGCGCTCACCCTGAAATCCGCGCAGTACCGGGCGTGAGGCGTTGGGGCCAAATGAGGTCGCTGAAACACCTGCTTGACGGCTGAGCGTTTCGCCGATTGTGGGGCGGAGCTCGCGCACCAGATCATCGCCCGAAACGACTGACGTGCCCGCCAATATGTCGGCCCGGTCGCGGGCGTAGATTGCGGTGACGATGATGTCGTTCGACTGCGCGATATGATCGCCGTGGTCGGTTTTGCCATCCTCGGCAAAGGCAGGCGTGGCGAAGGCGAGCAAGGCGATGCCGCCAAGCAGGGTGGATTTGATCATGAGCGCTTCCTAATTATGAAGTTAGGCGCGTCATATATAGAATGTTACAACATTACAATGCCATTGTGGCGCAGGAACAAAACATCTTTCAGCTAGGCAACACTCTTGGCCGCGCCTCATCATCAAGCGCAACGAAGGTGAATATCCCTTCGGTCACGCTCACATTGGTCGCGCCGCGATCACGAGTCGCTACAACTTCGATCTTGATCGCGACTGATGTGCGTCCGCGCCGCGCAACCTCGGCATAGACTGAGATGATGTCGCGCACGAGGATTGGTTGGATGAACTTCATCGCTTCAATCGCAACCGTCGCGCAGGGGCCGTCAGCGACTTGACCGGCGACGATGCCACCCGCGATATCCATTTGCGCGAGAACCCAGCCGCCGAAGATATGGCCGTTCGAGTTAATATCGCTGCGCTGAGGCACAATCCGCAGCACGGGTTCGCGCGGGGTCGTCATTTGTCAGCAAGCTCAGCAAAGGGATCGGCAATTACGTCATCATGACCGCTGCCTGCGCTGAGGAACACCAACCCCATGAGTAGTGCGGCGAGCAGCACAGAGAAAAAAATGCCAAGTGCTGTAAACAGCATCATCAGCCAAGGGATTGGCCCCGCCATAATCCACAGCGCGCCAAGCCCGCCGACCGTCGCAAATGCTGAGGCAAGCGTCATCCACCACATCAATCGCTTATAACGATCCCATGCAAACGCCGCATATTCAGGGTTTTCGAGTTGGCTCTGAGGAATGTTCATGCTTTTCCTTGTACCCTTGCCATAAATTCAGCAAGATGCGTTTGATAATAGGAGGGCCAGACGGTGACAATAAAGGCAATTCTCCAATCACGTGAGCATGACGTGATTTCGATACCCAGCGGCGCGAGCGTAGCGGATGCGGTAGCGCTGCTCTCCGAACGGCGGATTGGCGCGCTTCCGGTGGTAGATGACGGCGAAGTACGCGGCATTTTTTCTGAGCGCGATGTGATTTACGGCCTGTCTCGCGAAGGCCCGTCAATCCTGTCAAAAAAAGTGGCCGAGGTGATGATTACGCCCGCGATCACCGTTGGCCCTGATGAAGGCGCAATCGATTCGCTGTCGCTGATGACGATGCGGCGCATCCGCCATTTGCCCGTGCTTGATGGGGGGAAGCTGATCGGGTTTGTCTCAATTGGTGATATCGTCAAATACCGGATTGACCGGATCGAGGCCGAGGCCGCGTCACTGCGCGAATATATTCAGAGCAGTTAGGCAACCACAATTTTGCGGCGGAATACCA
>JAYTPB010000076.1:0-21245 GCA_043747445.1 Sphingomonadales bacterium | reverse complement strand
AAAGGTTGAGATTGCCAAGCTTCACCTGATCGAAAAGCAGATCAAGGCGCATGGCCTTAAAAAGGGCGAGTTTGTCCTGACCGATGCGGGCCTGCGCGCGTTGATTCAAGGCTATACGCGTGAGGCAGGCGTTCGTACACTTGAGCGCGAGATCGCCAAGCTTGCGCGCAAGGTGCTGCGCCAAATCCTTGAGGGCAAGGTTAAATCAGTTGAGATTACGCCCGATAATATCGGCGAATTTTCCGGTGTGCTCAAATATCGTCACGGGCTTGGTGAGGATGAAAGCCAAATTGGTGCAGTTACGGGCCTTGCTTGGACTGAAGTCGGCGGCGAATTGCTGACGATTGAGGCGGTCACCGTGCCTGGCAAGGGCGGTGTGCGCACCACGGGTAAGCTCGGCGAAGTGATGACCGAATCGATCCAGGCCGCACTGTCGTTCGTCAAGGCGCGCAGCCCATCCTACGGGATCAAACCGAGCCTGTTCGCGCGCAAGGATATCCACATCCATCTGCCAGAAGGCGCTGTGCCCAAAGACGGCCCGTCGGCGGGCATTGGCATGGTGACCGCGATGATTTCAACGCTCACCGGGGTTGCCGTGCGCCATGATGTCGCGATGACGGGCGAAGTGACGCTGCGTGGCCGGGTGCTGCCGATTGGTGGCCTCAAAGAGAAACTGCTCGCGGCGCTGCGCGGTGGCATCAAGACCGTGATTATCCCTGCCGAAAATGAGAAGGATTTGGCCGAAATCCCGGCTAATATCCGTGACGGGCTGGCGATTATTCCCGTCAAGCATGTTGATGAAGTGCTTGCCATCGCGCTTGCCGAACCGCTCGTCGCGATTGACTGGACTGAGGCTGATGAGCTTGCCGCACAGCCGCCGCACGCCGGAAGTGGGGCGACAGAAGCGGTACGGCATTAAATTTGGCAAAAAACATCGTCAATCAACCCCTATTGGCCGCTCAAATCGTGAAAATGCTTTGACATAAGCCCTAGGTTTGCCGCTATAAATTGTGACTGAGAAAAACGACTCAGTATTGATCATTTGGGACGGGGGCTTTGAAATGAACAAGCAGGATTTAATTGGTGCAGTGGCCGAAGCCGCTGGGGTGACGAAGGCCGAATCAGGCAAAGTGATTGAAGCGGTTTTTGACACGATTACGGCAACCCTCAAAAAGGGTGACGAAGTCCGGCTTGTTGGTTTTGGTACCTTTGCAGTGACGAAGCGCAAGGCCTCCACAGGGCGCAATCCGCGCACTGGCGAACCGATGAAGATCAAGGCCTCATCGCAGCCCAAGTTCAAGGCTGGCAAAAGCCTTAAGGATGCTGTGAACTGATCTCGCTCTCGGCTGCGCGTCTGTGGCTGATTGATTTCTGCAAGCGTGGGCGCGTAGCTCAGTGGTAGAGCACACCCTTCACACGGGTGGGGTCGCAAGTTCAATCCTTGCCGCGCCCACCACGCTTGCAAATAATATTCACTGTTGACCCAGTGGCTTTAGTTAGATACCAAACTATATAGTTAGATATCTAATCGGAGGCCACATGTCCGTTTCGCGCAGGAGATTGATTATAGGCGCAGGTGCAACAACGCTGGCGTTGGCTGGCGGTGCGGGGGTTTGGCGGGTGACGCGGTTACCGCGTACTGCATCAAATCCGTGGAGGCTTGATCAAACCCCGCCAAAAGATGTTCGCCTTGATGCGTTTCGCCATGCGATCCTCGCGCCCAATCCGCACAACCGCCAGCCGTGGCTGATCAAACTTGAGGGCAGTGACGGCGCGCTGATCAGTTGTGATCTTGATCGGCGGTTGCCCGAAACCGATCCGTTTGATCGTCAGATCATCATAGGTTTTGGTGCCTTCCTTGAACTTGCGCGGATCGCGGCTGCACAGCGCGGTGTTCGTATGGAGATAATCCCTTTTCCTGACGGCGAACCGCAGCCGCGCCTTGATACAAGGCCGATTGCGCGCCTGCGCTTTATCCCCGATCAGGCTACACCGCGCGACCCACTGTTCGCCGCGATCACCAAGCGGCGAACAACGCGTGAGGTTTATGATTTATCCCGTCCCGTGCCTGAGAGCATTGCGCGCCAGATATCCGATGGAACATACACCACTGATCCAAAACGAATTGCGGCAATCCGCGCGATTACCATGGCTGGGATCAAAACTGAGCAGATGACCCCGCGCACCAACATGGAAAGCGTTCGCCTTATGCGAATTGGCCATACCCAAGTTGATGCCAATCCTGACGGAATATCGCTGACAGGGCCGCTGATGGAGGCGCTGAAGCTCACCGGGCAACTTGACCAAGAAGCGCTCGGCGATCCGACGAGTTCATCGTTCCAGACTGGGATTGATATGATGCAGGATATTTACGGATCAATTCCGGCGGCAGTGTGGATCATAACACCAGGCAACAGTCGCCTTGATCAGCTTGAGGCCGGGCGACGTCACGTAAGGGCCAATTTGCGCGCGACTATGCTCGGCGTGGCGATGCACCCTTTGAGCCAATCGCTTCAGGAATATCATGAGGTCGCAGGGCTGTTCAAAAATGTTCATGATGTGCTTGGCGCAAAGCCGGACGAACGGGTACAAATGCTTGTGCGGATCGGCTATGGCCCGTTAGTCGATCCAGCGCCGCGCTGGCCAATGGAGACTCATTTACGTGCATGACTGATGATCCGCTTGCCTTTGAAGTGTTCAACGAAATCGGGATCATTGATCAGCTTGCGAGCGCCATGCTTGCAAGTGTCATGCCCGCCGGGATGACGCAGGCGCAATTTACCGTGCTTAATCATTTCGTGCGGCTCAGCGTGGTTGAAAAATCACCTGCTGATTTGGCAAATGCGTTTCAGCTCACCCGCCCGACGATGACAAGCACGCTCTCACGCATGGAGCGCGCTGGACTTGTCACAATCCGGCCCGATCCAGCAGATGGCCGCGCCAAACTGGTGTCGCTTACAAGTGAAGGACGATCAATGCGCGAAAATTGTATATCAGCGCTTCTACCACTTCTACCACTGATTAACTCAGTGGTAAGCAATGCTGAACTTAGCGAGCTATTGCCCGCCTTGCGCAAAATCCGCGTCAAGCTTGACGCGCTCCGAGATTAGGCTTGGGTTGCGGCCCACATCTCGCGGTTGTGATGAACGAACCCGCCTTCTCCTTCCAGACTGACTAACTTTGCCATCGCGCCAGCCACATCACCCGCGTCAATCGCGCGGTAATGGTCGAACAAGCGCGGGGTGAGGAGGTTGGTGATTGGGCTGAGGCCTATCATCAGCCGCTCGACCGGGCGAGTTTTGCCGCCGCGTTCGCCGCGCAGCAGGCAGGGGCGGAAGATATCGACGCGGGCGAAGCCTATCGCGTTTACACCGTCCTCGGCCTGCCCCTTGGTGGCGAGGTAGAAATTGCTTGCCTTAGCATTTGCGCCAACAGACGAAACCATCATGAACTGCCGCGCGCCGCCTGCTTTTGCAGCCTTCGCAAAGGCGATTACCGCGTCGTGGTCAACCGCTGCAAACGCGGCTTTTGATCCCGCCTGCGCCATGGTTGACCCAAGCGTAGAGATCGCGACATCGCATCTGACGTCCGCCATCAAGCTTGGCCAATCGGCTGTGTCGCCAATCAATTGCCTTACATTTGCGGGTACACCCGGATTGGCCCGCCTGCCCACCAGCGTCAGTTCATGGCCAGACAAGCGCTTGAGCAGCAGCGAACCGATAAGCCCTGTGCTGCCCGCGATAATGATGTTCAAAATGTCTAACTCCGCCGCCAATCCTTGCGTGTCATACCAACAAAACGGTCACCAAGGCCAACGCTATTGCGCGCCACGATATCACGCAATGTGGTCGTGCGTTCAATTTCGGCAAGCCCTTCGTCAGTAAAGGTCAGGCGGCGCGTCGCTTCGTCGCCCCACACATGTTCGCTGAGCAGCGGATTGGTGAGCGCCTGCGAAAATGCGTCCATCGCCACCATCGCCTGAAGCAGATCGGGAAGGACGCCGTTGGTCTGCGTCGGCTCGGCAAACAGCCCAACATAAAATTCTAGTCTATCAACCGAACCATAAAGCGCCTGCAACCGCGCCGCAAGTTGTGTGCGGCGTGCTTGCTCGGCGGCATCGCCTGTTCGCCCAACTACATCTGCAAAGCTGGTTGCGCGCGATTTTCCCATCGCCACACGGTAGTCATTATAGGATGCGAGCTTATTCGTGCGCGCCTGAAGGATTGCCTTTTCTTCGGCAAAAATGATGAAGCTTGCCGAATTTTGCAGGCCTATCCGCGTGGCATAATTTGCCGAAACATCGGCGAACGCATTCGCGAGACCGCGCTTTAATAGCACGCTATTGTTGAGTGTTGCCGCAATCCCCGGCACCGCCTCCCCTGCCCACGTCATGCTTTCCGACACCAGCGAATGCCAGCGGTAGAGCAAGCTAAACTCAGCGGTGATCCAATTTGGTCGGTTCCAGTTCGCCGTCCAAGCCACGTCGGGAAGCGCACGGAGGTGGAGCGGTTCTTGGCTGATATGATTGATATATTCCTCAACCACCAGCTTGATAAACATCACGATGATGATGTTACGCGCAGTTTCAAACACGCGTTCATCCTCCCAGTGGGGATGCCGCTCCTCAAGCATTTTGGCGAGCCGATTATGTTCGCGCAGGAACAGCGTGTTCATCATCGCCACCTGCGGCGACGCATTGACCCGGTCCCCGCCCGCCGCAAACAGCGTCGTTTTCACCGCCCACGGTTTTGTTTCACCAAGCGGCGCATCAAGGATCGGCCGTCCGTCGGAGCCGACAAAATCGGGATCGAGCGTTTGGCCATCGGGCAGATAGAGGAAGGGCGAATATTCCTCCCCGCCAATCATCTGCGATTTGAGGCGACCGCGCTTCCCCGGTTCCTCAGAACCCAGGCGAAGCGCGCGTGTCTGGAATACCGTGCGCCCGTAAAGCGGGCTTTGATCAATCTCATGATTGGTCGTCGTCCGCCGCCGATCCTCCTCGGCATCAATGTTTGAAAGCAAGGTGCGGATAAAACCGTCAGTCAGATACTGCGCAAAGGCACCGAAGAGCGCAGTGGATTTCGGGCATGGCCGCTGCCCGCCGCTTTCCGGCACGAACAGTTGGACGATATCTTCAACCGGGGGCAGCGGCTGCGGATTAAGCGCCTCAGGAAGCATCCGCGCGCTGAAGGTTCGGTCGGTCAGGCTGCTCCAGCTAATATAACTGCTGCGCGTACTCCACGGGTGCGGTCGATTGCGCCCCGCTTTGACAAGGCCATTGATCGCGAATTTGTTCAGCGTTTCGCTCAACCAGCCACTTTTGCCCGCAAGCCCGGCGGCGATGCGGATCGCGAATGTGCGTAAACCACCCATAGCGCATCTCCCATGCGACAATCACGGCCCGTCATTTTATGGCAATTCGTTTGGCACAAATACGACGCGCGACAAGCGATCCAGATCACACTCTTGCGCTATACTATTGTAATCAGATGCGAATCAGCCCCTCAATCCGCTTGAAAGGCGGAAGCGACGGATAAAGCATCCGCGCAACCTCGGCTGGATCAAGCGCGAAGTGACCCGCGACCGCGCCGACAACCACTGACTCAAGCGCGAGCGTTGGCTTCAAATCACGGCCTTCAAACTGATCACTGCTGCGCAACCCCGGCCAATCGGCAATCACGCGTCCGCCCCTGACAGCGCCGCCAAACAGCATCGCCGCCGACGCAGTGCCGTGATCAGTGCCCCCGGTGCCGTTGACCGCCACAGTCCGGCCAAATTCGGTGGCAACCAGCACCACAGTATCGCCCCACGCCGCGCCAAGCCCAGCCTTGATCGCGCCGATCATCTGATCAAGCCCGTTGAGGCCGCCGTTCATCCGCCCCTTTTGCGCGCTGTGCGTATCCCAACCGCCGGTTTCGATCATCATCAGCCGCGCGCCATCCGCCGGAAGCATTAGCTTGGCCGCGAGCGCGCCGGTTGCAGCGCCACTCCGCCCGGCACCCTCTCCCAAGTCTCCCGCAAGCGCGCGCGTATCCATCGCCGATTGCCACAGCCCACGAAGCTGCGTGTCATGCGCGTAAAGATCGGTCACCCGCGCAATCAGATCCTGCGACGCATCGGGCAGGCGTGACGGCGCGTAATTCGTCACCGCGCGCGGCCCGCGAAGTGCTGCGGGCAACGTCTGGGCAAGCGCCATCGCCTTGCCCTCGGCGGCGGGAAGCAAGCCAACCAGCCGGTTCATCCATCCGTCCTTCTCCGTATAAGCGCGCGGGCCTCCGGTTTCGAGGATGTTCTGCGCATCAAAATGGGAACGATCACGGTTGACCGAGGCGACCGCGTGGATGAACAGTGCTTCACCGCCTTTGTACAGTGCTGCCGTTTGCTTGAGTGCTGGATGGAGCGCGAACATGGCGTCAAGCTTCACCCCCTCACCCACCGCATCAACAAGGCTGGCCCGCGCGGCACGAAGCCCCGGATCACCAACCGGAGCTATGCTGTAAAGCCCGTCCGCCGCCCCGCGCTGAATGATGAAGATGAAGCGGCGTTTGCCACCGCTGCCTGCGGCAAAGCTAATATGCGGCAGTGCTGCTGTGCCGAATGCGGCGAGGCTGCTACTTATGAGGGTGCGACGAGTTATCATGATTATCTCCGCATGAATTCGGGTGAAACGAGCAGCAGCGCGGTTGCTTCTGTGCCCTCGCCAGCGCGCGCGATGGCACTCTGTGTGTCGGCGGAAAGGCGATCACCAAACAGCCTCGGGCCAAGCGCGCGGGCATCGATACTCACCCGCGCTGCAAGCCGCTGCGCCACTTCAACGCGCTTCATCAGCGCATCAGGGCCAGCCCAGCGCACCGCAACATCGTCAAACCCAGCAGGCGAACCCGGTCGCCACACTGGCTGACCAAGCTCGGTTAGCATTCCGACTACCGCTAGGTCAGGCGTTTCCTTAAGGCCAAGCGCGCGGAAGGCTGAGACACTCCATTCCCACGGTGTTTTGAATTTGGACGGCGCAGGTGCCCAAGCCTCTGGCGCATCAATGAGTGCGCCGTAGAGGCTCGGCAAATCACCGCCGCTTTCAAGGAACACCGCCTTGAGCTTTGCCACCAACGTAGGCGGCGGATCATCGGCGACAAAATGACGCGCGAGCTTGGTTGCAATATGCTGCGCTGTTGCAGGATGAACCGCAAGGTCAGCAAGCACCGCACGCGCCTGCGCCTCATCGGCTGCGGGGTAACGTCTTCCAACGATGGTACGGTCACCGGGCTGATGGATTTGCGGGACAAACAGAAACGCACCCGGTGCAGCCGTGCCAGCAAGCAACCGCGCGACTGGCCCGCGACCAATCCCTGCCACTGTCCAGCCCGTCATCGCACGCGCAAATTCAGTAACGTCGGCCTGCGTGTAGCCAGTGCGAACGCCGAGCGTGTGCAGTTCCAAAATCTCACGCGCGAGATTTTCATTAAGACCAGCTTTGCGAACGCCGCGCGCCGCAACCCTGCTGCCAAGCGGGCTATCGGGGCCAATTGACTGCGCCTGATCCAGATAAAGCAGCATCGCCGGATGCTGTTCGGCCGCGACCAGCATATCGGCAAAGCGGCCAAGCACATGCGGGCGGATCGCCTCAAACTCAAGCATACCAGCAAAGCCAACCGTCGTCAGCTTGTCAGCAGAAACCGCGAAATGATTGGCCCAGAAATGCACCAGGCGCTCAACAAAGGGGGTGTCACTCACCACCGCCATGCGCATCCGCGCGCCGACTTGGGCAACATGCTGCGCGCGCGCATCCTGCCGCGCTTCCTTGCGCATCGCTTTGCGAGGGTCAGCGGCTTCACCTGTTGCATCCTTGCCAACCACAGCGCGCACAGCCTCAAGATTGTCGGCAAGCTGCGCTGCTATTTCGCCGCGTGTCGGGAGCGCTGCAAGCATCGCAGGCTGCGGCTGATAGGCTGAAAACTGCGCCTTGAGCCAGCGGCGCGGATCGCCACCAACCCGGTCATCCCCGTGCGCGCCAAGGCCAAAGCGGTTAAGCGCGATGCTGGTTTGGGCCATAAACTCACTCCACCGGACAATGATTGGACTGAGTTAACGCACCAGTGCTCAAAACCCTTCGGGCAAATCAATCGGGCCAACGCATTCCTTGTACCGGGCGACAGCGTAGCGATCGGTCATTCCGGCAATAAAATCAGCAATATGACGCGCGCGTGCTGGATCTTCGTGCGGCAGGGTCACACGCCATTCCTCAGGAAGCTTTCGGATGTCATTTTGATACGCCGCGAACAGCCCCGCCACGACTTGCCGCGCTGCGTCCGCCACTTCAAGCTGGAGCGGATGATGGTAGAGCTTGGCATACATGAAGCGCTTCAACGCTGCCTCATCGGCTGCCATTCCGCTTGAAAACCCGGCAAGCGTGGTTCCGGCTGCGCGCACCCCTTCGACTGACTCCACTCCGGCCGATTTCAGATTGGCGCGCGTAGTTTCGATCACGTCATTCACCATCAGGCCGATTTGTTGACGCACCAGTTCGGAACGCAGCCGCAGCGGATCAACGCCTGGATAACGGACGCGCACCGCGTCCCACCCGCGCGCAACCATCGGCACATCTAGCAACACCTCAAAATCGATCAGCCCCGCACGAAGCCCGTCATCAATATCATGATTGTCATAGGCGATATCATCGGCGACCGCCGCGACCTGCGCCTCAAGCGACGCATGACTGTCAAGATCAAGCGGAAAGCCAGCATCAACCGCCGCCATTGCCCATCCCGGCGATGTCACCGGGCCGTTATGTTTGGCCAGCCCTTCAAGCGTTTCCCAGCTCAGGTTCAGCCCGTTCCAGAGCGGATAAGGCGTTTCAAGCGCCGTGACTATCCGCAGTGTATGGCCATTGTGATCAAAGCCGCCCGCCCCTGCCATCGCATCGGTGAGCGCATCCTCACCCGCATGGCCGAACGGCGGGTGGCCAAGATCATGCGCAAGGCAGAGCGCCTCGGTCAAATCCTCGTCAAGGCCAAGCGCGCGCGCGATCGTCCGGCCAATCTGCGCGACTTCGATACTATGCGTTAGGCGAACACGAAAATGATCACCGTCGGGTGCCACGAAAACCTGCGTTTTATGGCGCAGTCTGCGAAAGCCCACTGAATGAATGATCCGATCACGGTCACGCTGGAATGCGGTGCGCGGGCCACGCGGATCGCCGTTTTGTTCGGTATATTGGCGACCACGCGTTGCTGCGGGATCGCTTGCGCACACATTGCGCTGGCTCATCGTGAGGCGATCTTGAGGATCTCCTGCCCAGCCTCGCTTGCAAATGTGTTGCCTGAAATGCCGGCCTTGCCCATGGCGTTGACGAGTGAGCGCGCTTCGGTGTTGCTCTTAAACGGGCCGACGAGTACGCGGTTGGTGGCTTTGAACGGGGTATAGGATGCGCTCAGCCCCTTGAACGCGTCAGGCGCCTTTTCGCGAAGGCGCTTCCAAGTGATGCCAAGCCCGGACTCGTTCGCGCCAGTAGCAACCTGCACCCACACACGCGGTGGATTGCGCTTGGCTAGTGCAGCGGCTGCAGCAGCTTCTTTGTCCGCCTTGGTCTTTTCGGCCTTGGCAGCGGCGTCTTTCTCCAATTTCACCTTGTTCGCAGCATCAGCGATTTTGCGCTGCGCGGCAATCCTCACGATTTTCATTTCAGTCTCGGTTGGAAGCGCAATCGGGGCGCTCTCTGGTTCAGGTTCAATGTCGCTCAACAATCCCGCTAGCCCGCGTGACGGAGCGGCAGCTACCGTGACGACTGGCTTTGGTGCTTCAATCGGCAGGGCTGGCGCGCTTGCCGCAACAACGGCGAGCTTGACTGGCTCTTGTGTTGCGCCTGATGCTGCTTGCTCAGCCGGGGGGCCGAAGATGGCAGTTGCAACTGCTGCGGGCGCGCTTTCAACCACTGGCTTAGGCGTCTGAGCGGCGGGCACCTCAAACACGGCATTGTCCGGCTGATCAATCTCTTCAGGCTCGGGTGCTTTGACAATAGGTTTTGGTGTAACCACAGCAGCCGCGATCCGCTGATCAGGTGGCGGCAACTCGCTGCCCTGAACCACGGTGACCTTTGGCGGCAGCTTTTCCCCGTTGCGCAAAAGCACATCGCGCACTTCGGGGGGCATCCGCTCGGGATCAACCGGGCCAATGCGCGTGCCGACGCGTTGATCGAGTCGCCCGGTCTCAACCGGCTTTGGCACATCTGGCTTTGGGGCTTGCGGCGCTGCTGATTTCAGGAAAATATCTGAAAAACCGGGGCCGACTTGCGATACGTCGGCAACTTGCACAGGTTTTGACGGAGTGATTTTTACGTCATCCTTGCCGGGGCGACGGCGCGGCGCTTTTGATGACCCCTCTCCCTTGCGCTGCTTTGCCGATTGATCCGCCGCTGCGCTCGGCGCAAGTTCAGGTGCTGGGATCAGTCGTGAGGTGTCCAGCGAGGCAAAACGCGTCGTATCGCTCGGCATTGTCCCAAAATTCACAGCATGGGCGCGGTCAGCGGCGTTCAGCATCGCAAGCTTGCGTAAGAACGGACGCATCGTGTCGCCCATGCCAGCGGGCATTACCGTAGTCGCGATGCTCTCCGCGCCGCGCACATCGCCGTTCATTGCAAGCACAAACGCGCGCGCGCGCCAGCCGGTTGGGTCTTGCTGACGCAGCAGCGGGTCAAGCATCCGTAGCGCCTGATCGCGGTCACCCGAAATGCCAAGCGAAAGCGCGAGACGGCGGGTGACTTCATCATCGGCCTTAATCCGCAGCGCGGTCTGATAGTCGCGCTGAGCACGGCGATTGTCACCAAGAAGATCATACGCAAGTCCGCGATCTCCCACTATCTCTGATTCCGGCGCACCCAGCGCCGCCGCCTCCGCAAATAATCGCAAGGCATCGGCAGGGCGCTCAACCATTACCAATGCTGATCCTATTGCGGCCTTCACCCGGCCATTGCTTGGCGCAAGCTCCTCCGCGCGTGCCAGAAATGACAGCGCAGCAGCATAATCGCCAACCGCGATTGCGCTTCGCCCGGCATCGGTAAGCGCACTGACATTCTTCGGGTTTTGCGAAAGCAGTTTGAGATTGGCCGAAAGCCTGTCGGCGGGGTCATTTGAATATATCGGCACTTCGACAGTGGCGGTTCCGGGTGGGAATGTTTGGGCTGCTGCCATACCGCACGGCAAAATCAACGAGAGCGCCAGCCAGTACGCCTGACGGAATGATTTCGCTTGCACCATAGAAAATGTTTACGCCATGGGGCACTTAAGAGGCAAGGTGATTTACGACGAAATGAATATGGGGCGCTGTCAAATGGCCAAAAGCCAGTTCACAGCACCCCAATATTCAAGCCAAAAGCCTTACTGGTTGTTTTGCCGATTCAAGAATCGGGGAATATCAAGTGGATCGTTTTGTTCAGGCGTATCAGCATCACCGCGTGCGGCGCTTCGCGCGATGTTTGACATACGCTCAAACAGTGTCGCACCCGATGCTGGTGCCTTAGGTGCAGGGGCCGCCTCTTCTGCGTCTCCGCTGACCAACCAACGGCGTCGCGGCGCGACAGCATCTTCAGCAATCTCCGCTTCTACTGGCGGCACAGGATTGTTCGCCACCGGATCATCAAGCATTGACTGAGTATCAAGCACCAGCTCATCACCGTCTTCACCCGCATCATCAAATGACATTGACGGAGCAGGCTCTGGTGGATCAAGCGTCAGCGGCGCTTCAACAACTGCAACCGTTTCAACGGGCGCGGCAACTTCTGATACTTCCAGTGGCGCAGGTTCATAAGCGGGGGCGATTGCGACTGGCTCAGGAACTTGTGCTGGCGCAATCATAGGCTCTGGAGTGCGCACGATCTCATCGCTTTTGCGTGCGGTTGGGAATGCAAACACGCGGGCTGGTTCTGCCGAAGTCGCGGCTTCAGCCTCAATGCCCGTAGCCACAACCGAAACGCGGATTTTGCCATCGAGTGCATTGTTAAACGCCGAACCCCAAATGATGTTGGCGTCGGGATCAACCAATTCCTTGATGTGGCTAGCGGCTTCGTCAACTTCCATCAGGCGCATGTCTTCGCCGCCGGTCATTGAGATGATGACGCCCTTTGCGCCCTTCATCGACACGCCGTCGAGCAGCGGATTATTGATCGCCTTTTCAGCCGCTTCAATCGCGCGATTATCGCCTTCGGCTTCGCCCGTGCCCATCATCGCCTTGCCCATTTCGCCCATCACTGAACGGACATCGGCAAAATCGAGGTTGATCAGGCCAGGCATCACCATCAAATCGGTAATCCCGCGAACACCTTGCTGAAGAACTTCATCGGCCATCTCAAACGCTTCTTTGAAGGTTGTTGATGGGTTGGCGATCAGGAACAGGTTCTGGTTCGGAATAACGATCAGCGTATCGACATGCTTTTGCAGTTCGGCGATCCCTGCCTCAGCCGCTTTGTTGCGACGTGAGCCTTCAAAGCTGAACGGCTTGGTGACAACACCGACAGTCAGGATACCGCGATCACGCGCAGCCTTTGCGATCACAGGCGCTGCACCTGTACCAGTGCCGCCGCCCATACCGGCAGCGATGAAGCACATATGCGCGCCTTCAAGTGCCTTTTCGACTTGCTCAATCGTTTCTTCAGCCGCAGCGCGACCGATTTCAGGGCGTGACCCCGCACCAAGCCCTTGCGTGATTTTGAGACCAAGCTGGATGCGCCGTTCGGCAGCAGAGGTGTTAAGCGCCTGAGCATCGGTATTGGCGACGATAAAGTCGACACCCTGCACTTGGCTGGCGATCATGTTGGCAATGGCGTTTCCGCCCGCACCGCCAACGCCGATAACACTAATCCGTGGCCGCAACTCATCCACTTCAGGCGGAAGAAATTCGATGCTCATGACGTCCATTCCCCTTCAAAAAATATGTGGGCGTACTTTGCCCTATTGACTCTTTGCACTATTCGATTCGCCGAATCACCTAAAAAGTTAACGACTCGCAACTTTTCTTGATTTTGTCATAAATTTGTCTGCGCCCCACAACATCTAGTAGCCTGATTGAAACGCTGTCATCAACCGCTTTATCACGCCGCCGCCAAAAACCGGGATGATCGGCGCTGGCGCTGGCAGGATCGCGCGCAGATCAATCGGGTCAGAGGCGGCATAATGAATAAGGCCCGCAAGGGTAGCAAAACCTGATCCACTATGGGCTTCAGGTAGGCCGACAAGCCCTCTTGGCCGTCCAATTCGCACAGCGCGGCCAAGCGCGCCCTGCATATAATCGGCAATGCCCTTAAGTTCCGCCCCACCCCCGGTCAGCACAACCTGACGCCCAATTGGCCCGGCAAAACCGAGTGCCTTGAGTGCCTTTGAAATTTCGCCCGTCAAATGCTCCAACCGCTGCCTGACGACCGCGATCAACTGTGCGCGCGTGATCCGTGTTGCTTCAGTCGCATCATCCTCGGCAGAAAGCGGTGCAACTTCAATCATGTCATGATTGTCGCGTGGCGACGCCGTTGCCGAACCGTAAAAGCATTTCATCCGCTCGGCCTGATGCCGCCGCGTGCCGAATGCGCTGGCGATATCATCGGTAATGTCGGCCGCACCAAAGGGGATTGAGGTCAGCCCGACGAGCATCCCTCCCGCAAATAGCGAAACATTGGTGACGCCCGCGCCAAGCTCGACAAGTGCCACGCCAAGTTCACGCTCCTCATCGGAAAGGCACGCCATACCCGTGGCAACGGGTGAGGCAATGATCGATTTGACCTCAAGATGCGCGCTGCGCACACACAAATCCAGATTGCGCACCGGCGATCCGTCGGCGGCGACAACATGAATATCGACGCCAAGCGTATCGGCGTGAAGCCCAAGCGGCTTCTTCACCCCCGTCAGCCCATCAAGCGTGTACAGCGTTGGCTGCGCATGAAGGATCATCCGCCCGTCAGGATCAAGCGTGCTTCGCCCCGCCGCAAGAAGTTCATCAATATCTTCCTGCTCGATCCGGTTGCCGCCAAGCTCAACCTCAACGCTTGCAATATCGCTGACCAGACTGCCGCCCGAAAAGCTGACCCAGACATCCTCGATATTGGTGCCCGCAATGCGCTCTGCCTGTTCGACAGCCTCACGGATTGCCGATTCAGTCGCTGCCATGTCAGCAACATAGCCGCGCTTGACCCCGCGACTTTCGCGCTGACCCGTGCCGAGCACTTGAATATCACCGCCCGGCGTGCGCTCGGCGATCAGCGCAGAGACTTTCCAACTGCCAATATCAAGCGCAGTAATCAGTCGGTCATTCTTAGGCTGGGCCATTGGCTTCGTTCCCCTGTTCGGCTTTGGGCGTGTCGACAGCAATTGGTGACGTCGTTGCTGCTGGCATATCAATCGTTTGTTGCTCACGCTTGATGCGCGCCACAAACTTCGTCGGATCGCGCATGTCAAAGCGCACGAAGCCGCGCCCGAGTAAACGGCGCACCCCGTCAATCCGGGCAAAACGGAGCAGCGCCGTGGCCGCCGCCGCATCACCTTCGGGAAGTGCTAACACCTCACCCGACTGAAACTGCAAATCCCACCGCCGATTGCCAATCCAACTCGCCGAGGCGAGCGTTAGGTTAAGCGCGGGCGCTTGATCCATGAGTTTATTCAGGCGAACCGCTTCAAGATTGGCGTCCTTCCCGATGAGCAGCGGCAGTTCAGGCGCGGGCTGATCCGGCTTCACTGGCTCAAGGATAATGCCTTCCTTATCAATCAAAGAAAGCTTCTGGTTATGCTGCCAGATTGCAGCAGGCTTGCGCTCAACAATATCAACCACCAGCGTATCGGGCAGACGCCGTGAGACCCGTGCGTCCTGTATCCAGCCGTAATTGAGCAATTGTTCGCGCACTTTATCAAGATCAACCAGCGGCATTGCCATGCTGTGTTGATCAAGCGCGATGGCATAAACCGTCAGCCGTTCCATCCGGTCAATCCCGGTCACTTCAACGCGTTTGACCTCAAAGCCGGCGCGGCCAATCGCTATGGCCGTTTCAGTGCCGATGTATTGCGGCACACCCGCGAGCGTCGCCCCAGCAATTGCAACCCCGCCAAAGGCAACGACCATCGCGCCCGTGACAAAGCGATCAACCGCGCGCTGATCGAACGGCATCACGCGCATAATTTTGTCCCAAGTCGAAACTTGCTTGACCGCTGGTTTACGCGCCTTGCCCTTAATTGCGGCGCGTTTGCGCGGGGAAGCACCGCGTTTGATTGTCGAACCGCTCATTGCAACGCTTCCTTCACCAGTTGATCGACTAGATCTTCATACGAAATACCGACATAGTTCGCTTGTTCGGGCACAAGGCTGAGCGGTGTCATCCCCGGTTGGGTATTGACCTCAAGCAGATAAATCCCGGCGAGGCCTTGGCTGTCATCCCAGCGAAAATCAGAGCGTGACGCGCCTTTGCAGCCAAGCAGGCGGTGCGCCTTCAAAGCGTAAGCCAGCATCGCCTGATAGACTTCGGGTTCCATTACCGCTGGGCAAATGTGGATCGTTTTGCCCTCTGTGTACTTTGCTTCATAATCATAAAAGCCAGTGCTCGTCTGAAGCTCGGTCACCGCAAGCGCACGGTCACCAAGCACCGCGACGGTTAGCTCTTTGCCCTTGATGAAAGGCTCTGCAAGCAGTTGATCAAATTCCTGCCACGGCCCCGGCACATCACGGCCAATCGGGTTGCCGTAATTGCCTTCATCAGTGACAATCGCAACGCCAACCGACGAACCTTCATTGACAGGTTTCAAAACGTAAGGGCGCGGCAGCGGATCACGGTCAAACAAAGTCTTGCTCTCAACGATATGACCACCGGGCATGGGAATGCCAAAGGGGATCAGCGCTGATTTGGTAAGCTGTTTATCAATCGCAATCACTGAGGTCGCGAGGCCCGAATGGGTATATTTGAGGCCCATCAAATCCATCATACCTTGAACAGAGCCATCTTCGCCCGGAGTGCCGTGGAGCGCATTGAACACAACATCAGGCTTAGCCTCGGCAAGCTTGGCCGCAACGTCACGCCCCATGTCAATGCGCGTCACACGGTAGCCCTTACGCGCGAGCGCATCAGCGACGCCGTGTCCGCTCATCAGTGAGACTTCGCGCTCGGCTGACCAGCCGCCCATAAGGACGGCAACATGGATTGGATGATCAGTCATAAACTCGTCCCTACGCGCTGAATTTCCCACTCAAGCGTCACGCCCGAATGCGCGAATACGCGGCGTCGCACTTCCTCACCCAGTGCCTCAATATCAGCACTCGTCGCGCCGCCAAGGTTCAGGAGGAAATTGCAATGCTTCTCTGAGACCTGAGCGCCACCAATCGTCAGCCCGCGACAGCCCGCCGCGTCAACCAATGCCCATGCCTTGTGACCATCGGGATTTTTGAAGGTTGATCCACCCGTTTTTGATCGCAGTGGCTGAGAGGCTTCACGCTCTGCCGCGATGCGATCCATCTCAGCACCAATCACCGCAGGATCGCCCGGCGTTCCCGAAAAAGTCGCCGCGACAACAATCACCTCGCGTGGGAGCATTGAGTGGCGATAGCTATAACCCATGTCACGCGGAAGCAACGTCCGCGCTTCGCCCGAGCGGAGGATGACTTCAGCGCTAACGAAGATATCGCTTACTTCGCGGCCGTAAGCGCCGCCGTTCATCTTGACAAAACCGCCGACCGTGCCTGGTATCCCGCGCAGGAATTCAAGGCCCGCGACACCAGCATCACGCGCATTGCTCGATACCAAAATCCCCGAAGCACCGCCACCGCAGGTAAGCGTCATGCCGTCAACTGAAACTTTGCCAAATGCCTTGCCAAGGCGGACGGTGACGCCCGGCATCCCGCCATCGCGAACGATCAAGTTTGAGCCAAGCCCCAGCGGCCAAACCGGGATTGCCGGATCAAGATCGCGCAGGAATGACTGGAGGTCTTGAACATCCTTGGGTTCAAATAACCACTGCGCCGCACCGCCCGATTTGAACCAGACGAGTGGCGCAAGGGGGGCATTGGGAGTGAGTTTGCCAGCTACCTTTGGCATATCGATAAGTGCGCTCATCTCTGCGCCGCCATGATCGCGTCCGCAAGGCCAGCCGCCCACTTCGTGATATCGCCAGCACCAAGGCAAACGACCATATCGTCGGGTCGAATAACGCTGGCTAACGTTTGCGCCAAATCAGCAGCGCCGCCAATTTCGCTGACCGCGCGGTGCCCGCGCCGCTTGATCTTGCCGACCAGCGCCTCGGCACTCACGCCTTCAAGAGGCACTTCGCCTGCGGCATAAACGGGCGCGATATAGACAATATCAGCATCGTTGAACGCGAGCGCGAACTCATCCATCAGCGCGCCGAGCCGCGAATATCGGTGCGGCTGACAGACAGCGATCACGCGGCCTTTCACGCCCTCACGAGCGGCAGCCAACACCGCACGAATTTCAACTGGATGATGGCCGTAATCGTCGATGATCGTTACGCCGTCTACTTCGCCAACCTTGGTGAAGCGCCGCTTGACCCCGCCAAAGCCTGCAAAACCCTTGGCAATCCGCGCGTCATCAACATTCATTTCAAGCGCAACCGCAATTGCGGCAAGCGCGTTCTGTACATTGTGCCGCCCCGGCATTGGCAGCCAGACGTCTTCGATCACGCGTGCAGACCCGTCGCGCGCGCGCACTGATACGTCAAAGCGATTGCCGCCCGGAACCGGCGTTACATTGTCGCCGCGCACATCAGCTTGCGCGCTGAAACCGTAAGTAACGACCTTTCGGTCACGAATACGCGGCAGGATCGCCTGAACTTCGGGATGATCAAGGCAGAGGATCGCAGCGCCGTAGAAGGGCACATTTTCAATGAATTCAACGTAAGCATCCTTGGCCGCGTCGAAACTGCCATAATGATCAAGATGCTCTGGATCGATATTGGTGACGACCGCGATGGTGCCGTCGAGCCGCAGAAACGAGCCATCGCTTTCATCAGCCTCAACCACCATCCATTCCGAGGTGCCGAGCCGGGCATTTGATCCGTAGCTGTTGATGATCCCGCCGTTGATCACCGTCGCGTCAATCCCGCCGCTGTCGAGCATTGCGGCCACGAGCGAAGTTGTCGTCGTCTTGCCGTGCGTTCCCGCAACCGCAACGGTTGATTTGAGCCGCATGAGTTCAGCAAGCATTTCGGCGCGGCGGACAACGGGGATACGCCGTTCATAAGCGGCCTCAACTTCTGGATTGGTCTTACGGCTGACAGCGGTGGAGGTAACGACGACAACCGCATCGCGTAAGTTCGCCGCGTCGTGGCCAATCATCACGTCGATCCCGCGTTTGCGCAGTCCCTCGATCACATAGCCCTCGGCCATGTCGGAGCCTTGCACCTTGTAGCCGAGGTTGTGCATCACCTCGGCAATGCCAGACATGCCGATGCCGCCAATGCCGATGAAGTGGATCGTGCCAATATCAGTCGCAACACCCCTCACGCGCCTGCCCCGGCAAGCGCGCCGCCGCCCCAGTTTTCAGCCTTCAAGCCATCAACGACAGGTGGGCGGCCAAGGCTTTCAAGCAAATTGGCCAGATCGCGCGTCGCGTGCGGGCGACCACAGCCGCGCGCCGCCTTGGCCGCGTTGGTCAGCCCGACAGGTTCAAGCCCAAGCTTTTGCATTTGCTTGGCCAGCTCAACCGGGGTGAACAGGCTCTGCGGGATCGCGCGCGCGCCGCCTGCGGTCACCATTTCGCGAACATTGGCGCTTTGATGATCATCAGTTGCCGATGGCAGTGGCACGAGAATCGCCGGACGGCCTGCGGCGGTCAATTCAGATATTGTCGAGGCACCCGCGCGCGCAATCACCAGATGCGCCCACGAGAGCTTTTTGGGCATGTCAGTCATATATGTTGCCAGATCAGCGGGAATGCCAAGGCCAGCATAACGCGCGCGCACCGCATCAATATCCTCAATCCGGCATTGCTGCGTTACTTGCAGCCGCCGGGTCAGCGCGGGCGGCAGCATCGCCAGACCGTCGGGTACAACATCCGAAAGCACCGTCGCCCCTTGGCTGCCCCCAACAACAAGGATGCTGAACACCGCCTCACCGTCAATTGCGGGGTAAGGCTGATCGCGCAGTTCGAGGATTTCATCACGCACCGGATTGCCAACGAGCGTCACCTTCTTGAGGTTTTTCTCCGCAATCCGCGCAACATCGGGATAGGATGTTGCAATCGCTGTCACCCAGTTGGCCACCATCCGGTTGACTCGGCCAAGCACGGCATTTTGTTCATGCACGGCGGTTGGAATTTTTGCCGCGCGCGCCGCGATGAGCGCTGGATAAGCCGGATATCCGCCAAAGCCAATCACTGCCGATGGCTGAAACGTATCAAACAGCCGCAGTGCCATTCGCCGCCCTTTAAGGATTGCACGCGCGCCGCCGGGCCAACTCATCGGATTTTTGGTAATCCGGCCTGCAGGCAGGATATGCGTTTGAACGCCGTCAAACAGCCCCGGAATTTTCGCGCCGCGCTCATCCGTGATCAGCGCCACTTGATGCCCGCGCGCGATCAGTTCAGCCGCAAGCGCGTGGGCTGGCATCATGTGTCCACCGGTTCCACCAGCGGCAAGAACGAAATGACGCGTAATGCTCATCGCCCGCTCCACTTCACAACATAGGGTGATCTTGTGAGATACGGATTACGCCGCGTGAAGGCGAGCAGCAAGCCAAAGCCAATCGATAGCGCAATCATCGATGATCCGCCGTAGCTGATAAACGGTAGCGTCATCCCCTTTGACGGCGCGATGCCGATGTTGACCGCGATATTGATGAACGCCTGAACGGTGAATTGGCTCACCAGCCCAGCCGAGGCAAGCACGAGGAACGGGTCTTGCTCATCAAGCAGTTTGACAAACACCCGCACGGTAATCGCAATGAACAGCGAGGCCACCAAAATGCACGCAATCAGACCAAATTCCTCACCAATCACTGAGAAGATATAATCAGTATGCGCCTCAGGCAGGTGGAATTTGCGCTCTCCGCCACCGGGGCCAGTGCCGAACAGCCCACCCGCCGTGATCGTCGCGTGCGCCTGATCCACCTGATACGTATCGCCGCTTGAGAAGAGGAAATTGTTGATCCGCGTCGTCGCAACTGGGTAAAGGAAATAGGCGGCAACAATGCCGACCGAACCGCCGCCCGCAAGGAACCCGATGACGCGCATTGGCATTCCCGCGATCATCAGCATCGCCATCCATACCGTGCCGTAGATGATCGTCTGACCAAAATCGGGCTGCATCATCAGCAGCACCGCGATCACCGCCGTCAGCCCGCCCGTAATCGACATGACAGGCAGCGCGCGATCCTGCGCCTTCAGGGAGAGTATCCACGCGACCGCGACAACGAAAAGCGGCTTCAAAAATTCGGATGGCTGAAACTGGCCAATGCCAACCCCAATCCAGCGCATAGCACCGTTTTTCTCAATCCCGATCAGCGGCACGAACGCGAGCATCACGCTGAAAAATGCCGCCCCACCAAGCGCCAAACGACGCGCCACCTGCGTTGGCAGCATCGAAACGCCGATCATCACAGGCAGGCCAAGCGCGACCCAAAATAGCTGCTTCCAGAAATAGGCGAGCGGCGACACGATAACATCACCGCCTGAGTAGCGCTGCGCCGCAGCAGGCGCGGCAGCCGCCACCGCAATCAGGCCAATCGAAATCAGGATCGTGACGAGCAACAGGAGTACCCGATCAATCTCCCAAAACCACAGCCCAAGCGCTGAACGGTCTGCGCGGCCAAGCCGGGTGACGGAGCGGCCTTTTGCGCGGGCGATAGTTGCGGTGGTTGTCATGACAAAGCCTCCACAGCGGCGCGGAACGCGGCCCCGCGCGCTTCATAATCTGCGAATTGATCGAATGACGCGCAGGCCGGTGAAAGCAGTACCGTCTCGCCGGGCTGTGCCAGAGCGGCCGCTTTATTCACCGCGACATCAAGTGTGACACATTCTGTGACGGGCATGTGGGGAGTGAGCAGCTTGGCGAACATCGGGCCTGCATCGCCAATAGTGTAGGCGGCGCGGACGTGGCTATAATAGGGGACGCAGGCGTCAAGTTCATCGGTCTTGGCCTGTCCACCAAGGATCCAGTGGATCGCAGGATAGGCCGCAAGTGCTGGCGCGGTTGAGGTCGCATTCGTAGCTTTGCTGTCATTGACAAAAAGAACGCTGCCATGTTCGCGAACGCGCTCCATCCGGTGAGGCAAACCCG
>JAYTPB010000075.1:0-71606 GCA_043747445.1 Sphingomonadales bacterium | reverse complement strand
CTGCTCCAAATCGTCCCCGATCATGTCTTCAACCCGGCGATCTGGGCGATCCCAAGCGTGGTCGGCGTCGGGCTGATCATAGTCCATCTGCGGCGGATTGACGTGGCGCAGCAAAGATTTTGACGTTAAGATAGGCTTGCAGATTTTGATTGGGATCGTCGGCGAAGCGGTCGCCAGTGTCTTCCAATGCAGAGATCCTGTCCAGACGGAACGCACGAAAGTCGTTCCGCAGTTCGCACCAGCCCGCAAACAGCCAGCCTTCGGTAAACGCCCAAATGGCGAGCGGCCTTACACGGCGTTCTGACAGGCTTCCGTCGGCATCTTCATAGCACAAATGCAGAATGTTGCGTTCGCGAATCGCGCGGCGGATGACTTTCATTGATGGCGCTGCTCGACCATCTCGTCTGCTTGCGAATAACGGCGCATTTTCGAGCTTGCGCTTTTCGGGTTCAGGCAGCGATGCTTGGAGCTTGGCTCGAACCTCTCGCGCAGCTTCGGACAATGCCGTATCACCAGCGACTTCGACGAATGACAATCCCATTGCAAGCGCGTCAAGCTGCTCAAAGGTGAAGGTCATCGCTGGAAGGTCAAACCCCGGCCTCAGAAGATAGCCGACACCAGCCTCCCCTTCGATAGGCAGCCCGGAACCCTGCAAATGGGCGATGTCGCGATAAACGGTACGCACGCTGATCTCGAAATATGCCGCAAGGTCTTCGGCTCGACAAACGCCGCGACTGCGGAGTTCGTTGACTAATCGAAACAGGCGTTCGGCGCGGCGCATAACATCCTCCTGACTTCAGGGTGTCAGGAGGATGCTGATGGCGTCAAGCGGAAACGAACATCGGATCTGTGTCACGGTAAGCAAAAGTGGTCGCCTTGGCTAACTGGCAATACGCTGCAAGGCGGTAAATTTGGGTTGGTCGGCCAAAAATGAGAGCAGAATTGTCAGATCGCCGCGTTCAACGCGCCACGCCATGTAAGCTTGCTGCGCCTCTGCCGACTCCCAGACTTCATAGAACATCACTTGATTAGGGCGCGTTTCATCAATCAAGATGTCGAACGTGATATTGCCCGCAGCCGACCGACTGATCTCCAGATTTTCCACGGTGTAGTCGAGGAACGCATCTCGCTTTTCGGGCTGTATCGTCAGTTCAGCGAGCATCACCAATTGGTCAACAAATGTGTATTTCATGCCTTATCTCCCGTTTACGTGCAGAGAGGCGATAGCATGGTGCTACTGACATCGTTGTGTCAGCAGATCACATCTGCTTGCGCTACGCGGAATCATTCGGCGGTACTTGGTCTGAACTGTAGAGGACGCTCTATCTGGAAATCGCTGCGAAAGCGGAAATTCGGCCACACCACCAAAAATGGTGCCCGGGGACGGATTCGAACCGCCGACACGCGGATTTTCAATCCGCTGCTCTACCAACTGAGCTACCCGGGCCAAACGCGGCATCGCGCGTTGAGCGGTGCCTATAGTCAGGCTTGAGGGTCTCTGTCCAGCCCTGTATCGGCCTCATCGCTTTCTTCTGGGCGGGCGGGCACGCGGTAGGCCTCGCCGAGCCAGTTGAGCAAATCGCGGTCTTTGCATCCCCGGCTGCAAAAGGGCGTGTGCGTAGGCGCGGTTGGCTTCGCGCACAGTGGGCAGTGCGCGGGTTTAGACTTGGGTAACATGGATATGGCCATAGCCGCGCGCTGAGGCGTCCGCCACTATTTCGAGTGCCGCACCTGCTTGCCGTGCCGCTTGCGCAATCAGTGGTTTCCACACGGGCAGTTCAAGCTGTGTGGCAAGTGCGGGCGTCGTGATGCAGCGCCGTACCCCTGCTCCGCTCGTGCGACTCGCCGCGCGGAGCAGCGCAAGGATCAGCGTCTCATCACACAGTGAAACGCGGCGCGTGCCAAACAGCGTGTCAAGGATCGACGGCCCCGGCTTGGCGCGGATGACCTGCATCAGGCCGTAACCGTTGATGCTGGTGCGCTCAAACCCGCGCGGGTCGGCGGCGCTGGCGGAGTCGAACGCAGCGGCGACAGCGAGCCGCGCAGCCTTATTTTCCATGCCGACAAAATCGATCATCGCAGCGCCGCCGATTTGGAACAGGCGGAGGAGCCGCGCGATTTCTGCGGCGGCAACTTGGTTGATCGCGAACGCATCGCCACTGCCATCAACGTCACACACCAGCCCTGCCTTGGTGCGCTCAAACCAGATCGTCGCGCCCTCAACATTGGAGCGTCCAGTCTGCGCGATATCAAAATGATCATCAAAGTCCGCGCCCGCCCTGATCACCGTGTCGGCGCGTTCGCAAAGTCCTGCGCGCCATTGATCTTCGCTGATTTCGTAAAGGTCGGCCTCGCTTAGGCGGGCGGTGGCGAGCTTGACCTCACCGGGTTCGCTGATGCGCGCGCGGATAATCTGTACGCGCACGGTTGCGCCCTCTGGTTCAGGCGGCGGCGGCGTGATCACCGCCTCTTCGCCGCTTGCCAGTGTGAGGAATGCGCGCGCGCGCGCTTTGCTGATAACTTTCCCGTCGATCACGCTGCCGGGGGCGGCTTGGCCTTCGCACCAGATGTGAAGCTCAACCGCAACCCCGTCTTCAAACAGCACCGCGCGGGTTTCGCCCGGCGACGCGTCAAACGCGATGTCACGCATCAAGCACGCCTGCGGTCACCAGCAACGCGCGCGTTTCAAACAGCGGCAGGCCGATGACGCCCGAATGGCTGCCGCCTAGGAATCGCACGAATGCCTCGGCATGGCCCTGGATCGCGTAGCCGCCCGCTTTGCCCTGCCATTCGTTGCTCGCGATATACGCCGCGATTTCGGCTGGGCTCAGCCGTTTGAACTCGAGCGTTGTAACGGATAGGCGGTGACGCGCGGCGCCCTGTGCGTCGATCACGGTTACGGCGGTCAGCACCTGATGCCGCCGCCCTGAGAGCAGTTCGAGGCACTTCTGTGCAGTGGCTGCATCCTCGGCCTTGGGGAGGATACGCCGCCCGACCGCGACCACCGTATCCGCCGCGAGGATCACAGCCCCGCCGTGGCGCGCGGCGACATCTTCGGCTTTTTCGCGCGCTATGCGCTGCGCATAGAGGCGGGGAAGCTCTGCCTTGTGCGGGGTTTCATCAAGGTCGGCGGGGTCAACCGCGCTCGGCACCAGCCCGATCCGCGCGAGCAAATCAAGCCGCCTTGGGCTTGCCGAGGCGAGGATCAGGCGCACGGAAACTGCGCTTACTTAAATCGGTAAGTGATCCGGCCCTTGGTCAGATCATAAGGCGTGAGTTCGCACAGAACATCATCACCAACGAGCACGCGGATGCGGTTCTTGCGCATTTTTCCGGCGGTGTGCCCCAAAACTTCGTGATCATTTTCAAGCTTCACGCGGAACATGGCGTTGGGCAAAAGCTCCAACACCGTGCCGCGCATTTCGAGCAATTCTTCCTTAGCCATGCAATTCCTTGAGCATCAAAACATCAAATTCTGCCGCGCCTTAGCGCGAGTGCGCGCAAAAGGGAAGCGGGGCGCTCAGTTTGCCGGATTATGCTTGGCGAGGAAGCTTTCCATTTCTTGGAGGAATTGGAGGCGATCTTCCTCACGTGAGAAGAAATGATCGGCCTTGGGCTGTTCAATGTAACGCACGTCCTTTCCAGCAGATGTGAGTTTTGAAGCGAGTTTGCGGGATTGTGATATGGGCACGCGCTTATCCTTCGCCCCGTGCATGATTAGGATTGGCGTGGAAAATTGTTCTGGAAAATTGAGCGGCGACACCGCTTTCATATCGACTGTCCGTTTATCAAAGAACGAGCGTAATGAATTGGCATACAGAAAGCTGCGTCCGTTGGATTCTTTCAGTGCTTGAAGATCGGAAACGCCAGCATAAGATATAGCGCAACGAAACTTTGCGCCGTCCCGCTGGGCTGCGCGCATTGCAGCATAGCCGCCGTAAGAGCCGCCCGCGATGCACACGCGCTTGGGATCAATCATGCCAACTTTTGCTAGATGATCGACCGCATCGTTGAGATCGTCCTGCATTTTAAGGCCCCATTCGCCGTCGCCTGCCTTTTCAAAGGCGCGGCCATAGCCACCCGACCCACGGTAATTGGGTTGATAAACTGCATAGCCTCGATCCGCGAGGAATTGCGCCCACCAATCAAAACCTTCGGCGTCACGGATGCCGATTGGGCCGCCATGCGGCAATAGAATAAGCGGAAGATTTTTGGCGGCGCGGCCTATAGGGAGCGTCAGCACACCCGAAATATCAAGCCCGTCACGCGCCTTATATTTGACCGTACTAACGGGGCCGAGTTTTTCCATCCCCAGTGCGTCGTTCGATATTGCAAAGCGCGCCAGTTTTCCTGTCGCGGCGGTGTAGATATAAAAAGCACCAGCCTGCGCGGCATTGCCGACTTCAAGCAAAAAGATATTTAGGCTCTGGTCATACGAAATGATCGTTGCATATTGTCCGTCACCGAGAGTTTTAGTCACTGATGTCTGAATTGCGGCCAGCTTGGGATCCAGCCATTGCATACGGGAGCGATTGGTCGTCAGTGAAACGCCCAGAACATCGCTAGTTTTTGGGTTTCTCGTAAAGAAATCAATATCATAACCCGCCACACCAAAGCTTGTTTTGCCGGGTAGCATTGTTGCGAGGTCAAGCTCATACAACCACAAATAGCCTTCGTGATCGCTAAATGTGAGAGCTGGACTGCCATCCTTGGGGAACGTTACTGGACGGATCAACATTTCGTCAGCTTTTTCGTCAGCGCGCGACACTATAGAAAAAGGCGATTTTTCGTTCGCGCGGTAAAGTGTGCGCGTTTTGCGCGTGCGATCTTCATAGCCAATGCCCATACGCACAACGCCGTCCGCATCAGCGTACCAGTTGGCGACGCCAGTCACTGAGTCAGCTGCTTTTTTGATGCTACCGCTCGACACATCAACCTCAACCACTGAGGGCCAAAAATCGAGCCCAAAATAAACTGACTTTTGCACAGTCATCAAAACGCGCGGACTTCCATCCGTTGCCCGCCAAATCACTTCGGCATTTTGCCCCGGATCGCGGGCAGCAAGCCGCTTGATCGTCTTGCCGTCGGCGCTGATCCCAACCACGCGGGTAACATAAAAGGATTCGTTCTCGATCAGTGCTTCATCACCCAAACGTGCGACAACCCAATCGTTATTGACCCATAGCCAGTCAATAAGGTCATTATCGCCAAGACCAATCAGCGTCGGTTTGGCCGCATTGGCGATCGGAACAATGCTGAGTACGGATTCGCCGTTTACCGCCAGCTTGGTCAGCACACGCGTTCCATCGGGAGACATTTGCGGCCCGGACATAAACGGCAATTTTGCAAAAGCACTCACCGGGCGTTGCGCCGATGCCGCAGCAGGTTGGGTTTGTGCGACAGCTTGGGGAATGAAAGCCAGAGCCAAAGTGCAGGTCAAAAGTAATTTCAACATCGGCAATCATCCCCAAACATCGTGAAGCTTATGAATATTATGATTTGACAATAATATCCATAAGCAAAAAGACAATCCCCAAACAAAAACCCCGCCCGGATCGCTCCGGACGGGGTTTCTATAGTCACTTATGATGCAACAAGCTTACATCGCGCCGTGGGCTAGTGCTGCGAGGAGCAAGAGCGCAACGATGTTAGTGATCTTGATCATCGGGTTCACCGCCGGGCCTGCGGTATCCTTGTAGGGATCGCCAACAGTATCGCCGGTGACAGCGGCTTTATGGGCTTCGCTGCCCTTGCCGCCGTGGTTGCCGTCTTCGATATACTTCTTGGCATTGTCCCATGCGCCGCCGCCCGATGTCATCGAGATCGCAACGAACAGACCGCCAACGATCACACCGAGGAGGAGCGCGCCGAGGGCTGCAAACGCCTGCGCTTGACCAGCCACTGCGTTGATCACGAAATAGACCACAATCGGCGCAAGTACGGGCAGCAGCGACGGGACGATCATTTCCTTGATCGCGGCCTTGGTGACAAGGTCAACGGTGCGGGCATAGTCAGGCTTGCTGGTGCCATCCATGATGCCCTTGTTTTCGGCGAACTGCGCGCGAACGTCTTTCACAACGTCACCCGCCGCACGGCCAACCGCTGTCATCCCCATCGCCCCGAAGAGGTAAGGGAGGAGCGCGCCGAGCAACAGCCCGACGATAACATATGGGTTTTCAAGGCTGAAATCGACGGTGAGATCAGGGAAGAACTCCCGAAGGTCAGTCGTGTACGCTGCGAACAGCACAAGTGCGGCAAGCCCTGCCGAACCAATCGCATAGCCCTTGGTTACAGCCTTGGTGGTGTTGCCAACCGCATCAAGCGCATCGGTTTTTTCACGAACCGATTCGTCCATCCCGGCCATTTCGGCGATACCGCCAGCATTATCAGTGACGGGGCCATACGCATCAAGCGCAACGACCATCCCGGCAAGTGCCAGCATCGACGTTGCGGCAAAGGCAATCCCCATGAGGCCCGCAAGCTGATAGGCGATGATGATGCCGCCGCAGATGACGAGCGTTGGCAGCGCGGTTGATTCAAGGCTGATCGCCAGACCTTGGATCACGTTGGTGCCGTGGCCGGTTTCTGAGGCCTTGGCGATTGAACGTACCGGGCGGTAGTTTGTGCCCGTGTAATATTCGGTGATCCAGATCAGGAGGCCCGTAATCACGAGGCCAAGGAACATGCAGTAATAAAGCATCCGGCCAGTGAAACCGCCAGTGCCGTCAAGGTTTGCACCGATGACGGCTTCCATATCGCCAAGCGTGTAAGCCGTGGCAAACCAGATCGCGACCGCCGAAAGCACCGCCGTTACGCCGAAGCCCTTGTACATCGCGCCCATGATATTCTTACCGCCGCCGAGGCGAACGAAGTAAGTGCCGATGATTGAGGTGATGATGCAGACGCCGCCAATGATCAGCGGCAGGCTCATAAGTGGAAGCAAAAGATCGCCAGCGCCCTTGATGAGGAGTGCGGTCAGAACCATTGTCGCGCCAATCGTCACAACATAGGTTTCGAACAAATCGGCGGCCATCCCGGCGCAATCGCCAACGTTATCACCAACGTTATCGGCGATCACGGCAGGGTTGCGAGGATCATCCTCTGGAATTCCGGCCTCAACCTTACCAACGAGATCAGCACCAACGTCAGCGGCCTTAGTAAAGATACCGCCGCCAAGCCGGGCAAAGATTGAAATCAGCGACGCGCCGAACGCAAGTGCGACGAGCGCGTCAATCACCACGCGGTCACCAGGAAGGTAGCCGCCAACGTTCAAAAGATACCAAAAGAAACCTGCAATCGCGAGCAGCGCCAGGCCAGCCACAAGCATCCCCGTGATCGCGCCAGCGCGGAACGCCATCGTCAAACCCTGTTGCAGGCCTTCGGAGGCAGCTTGGGCAGTGCGGACGTTGGCGCGTACCGAGATGTTCATCCCGATAAAGCCTGTTACGCCCGAAAGCACCGCACCGAGTACGAAGCCAATCGCCGAGGTGATCCCAAGGAACACTGCAACAAGCACCGCAACAACAACGCCAACAACCGCAATCGCGCGGTATTGGCGAGCCAGATAAGCGCCCGCGCCTTCTTGGATCGCGGCAGCAATTTCTTGCATTTTGGGCGTGCCAGCATTTTTGCTCAGCAGCCAGCGACTTGTATAAATCCCGTAAGCAACGGCAACCAAGCCGCACAGGATCGAAATTTCAATTACAGACATTCGGGTTTCCCTCCCCCGGTTGTTCAAAGAATAGGGCCACAGGGTGAACCCCCGCGACCCAAGCACCCGCGCGCTATAGTGCGGTGGGTGCGGTTATGGCAAGCCGTGAAGCCAGCCGAGTTTTTCCGGTAGGGGCACCGGGCCATGATGATCAGTCAGGGTTAGCCCTTCACCCACGGTCATTTTGCCAATCCGGGTCACGGGAACGGGTAGTGGGGGCAGTGGCAGCGCAGATGTGAAGAGAAGCTGATAATCATCGCCTGCGGTCGCCGCGCGCAGCCGCGCTTCGCGGGTTTCGCCCGCATATTGGCGGAACGCGGGTGAAAGCGGCACAGCATCAAGATCAATCACCGCGCGCAGGCCCGATGCGGTGGCAAGGCGGCCTGCGTCGATGAGCAATCCATCGGAGACATCCATCATCGCGGTGACAACGGGGGCGAGCAGTGCGCCTGCTGCTAGTTGCGGTTGGGGCGTGCGATAGGCGGCGAGGAGTGCCGCATCTGTGCTTGCCAAGCCTTGCGCAATCTCAAGCCCAAGCCCGGCATCGCCAATCACGCCTGTCACAAACAGCGCATCCCCCGCATGTGCGCCGCTGCGCGCGGGCACTGGGCCGTTCGCCTCACCGATAAGTGTCAGGCCGAGGACGCGGCTAGGCGCGCTTACCGTATCGCCACCGAGCAGGGGCACATCAAAATGCGCGAGCGCTGCGCCAAATCCCGCTGCAAATTGCATATCCCAATCAGAATCACCCGTCAGCGTGTAAGACATCATTGCGCCGCGCGGCGTACCACCCTTTGCAGCGAGGTCAGACAGATTAACCGCAAGCAATTTCCACGCGACGCTTTCGGGCGGATCGGAGTGGAGGTAGTGGACGCCCTCAACCAAGGTATCGTGGGTGAGGATCAGCCGCGCCCCGCCAATTTCAAGCACCGCCGCATCGTCATTCAGCCCGCGCGCCGCCGGGTGGGTGGCGAATTGGCGCAAACATTCGATAAAATGCGTTTCTTGTGACATTTCGCTAGCGCGTCATTCCCGCGAAGGCGGGAATCCATATACTCAGGGGTATAGAGATTATGGATTCCCGCTTTCGCGGGAATGACAGAAAAAGGGTTGGTGTGCGATTAATGACGCTCACCCAGCGCCCGTTCCCATGCCAGCGCGTCAGCAACGATCATATCGAGATCAGCACGTTTGGGCACCCACGGCAGCGTACTGCGAATGCGACTGTTGTCCGCAGTCAGTGCATCGGGATCGCCAGCACGGCGGGGGCCAAGTGTGCGGACGATCTTGCTATTGGTCATCCGGTCAACGCTATCAAGCACCTCAAGCACTGAGAATCCGCGACCATAGCCTGCGTTCATGATGTGGCTGGTCGTTGGTTCCGCAGTCAACTTTTCAAGTGCCAGCACATGCGCGTCGGCAAGATCGCTGACGTGAATATAGTCGCGCACCCCGGTGCCGTCAGGCGTGGCGAAATCAGTGCCGAACACGCCGACGCCTTTGCGTTTGCCAAGTGCGGCCTCAACCGCAACCTTGATCAAATGCGTCGCGCCTGCGGTCGATTGGCCCGTGCGCCCGGCTGGATCAGCTCCGGCGACGTTGAAATAGCGCAGCGCCGCATAATTCATCGGATGCGCGGCGGCGACATCGGCGAGCATTGCTTCAGTCATCAGTTTTGACATGCCATAGGGATTGATCGGGCGCGTCGGCATATCTTCGCGCACGGGGGTCACTTCGGGAATGCCGTAAGTCGCGGCGGTTGAGGAAAAAATGAAATGCTTTACATCGCCAGTTACTGCGCTTTCGATCAAGCTCCGGCTCGCGGCGGTGTTGTTGCGGTAATATTTGAGCGGGTTTTCAACCGATTCAGGCACCACGACCGAGCCTGCAAAGTGCATGATCGCGCCGATACTGTGTGACTTGATCGTGTCGAGCACCAACGCCTCGTCAGCGATATTGCCTTCAACAAAACCAACGTCTTCGGGCACCGCCCAGCGAAAACCCGTAACGAGATTGTCAATTACCACCACCGGCCAACCCGCATCCCTAAGCGCCAGCACGGCATGACTGCCGATATAGCCAGCGCCACCAGTGACCAGAACGGCGAATTTTTCGGACATGAGAGACTCCACTGTTTCCACCCGCGCTATTTGACCAGTTTTGGCACGAGTACAAGCCGCGCCCTTGCCTTTGCTGGCTTTGGAGCGTTAGTATTCGTGGTAGGGGAGATACTAACATGGCCAATCACAAGGCAATTTTCATCAGCGGCGGCGCATCTGGCATTGGCAAGGCGACCGCGCTGCATTTCGCCGCAAAGGGCTGGTTCGTTGGTTTGGCCGATGTTGACGAGGCCGGATTGACCGCGACCGCCGCGCTCCTGCCCGAGGGCAAAGTCTCAACCCACATTATGGACGTGCGCAGCCGTGAGGCTTGGGCAGCGGCGCAGATTGATTTCTGGGCGGCGTCGGGTGGGCGGCTTGATGTGATGTTCAACAATGCCGGAATCGCGCGCGGCGGCGCATTTGGTGATGTCGCCGCTATTGATCATGACTTGTTGATCGATATCAATTTCAAAGGCGTGGTTTACGGCGCGGAGGCGGCGCTGCCGTGGCTCAGGAAAACGCCGGGGTCGTGCCTGCTTAACACTTGCTCTGCCGCCGGAATTTACGGGGCACCGGGGCTGGTCACTTATGCGGCGACTAAGTTTGCCGTGCGCGGGCTTTCCGAAGGGCTGGAGGCCGAATGGGGGCCGCTTGGCATTAAGGTACGCAACCTGATGCCAAGTTTTATTGATACGCCGCTGCTTGACGCAATGACCGCTGGCACCAACCGATCGGCGCGTGAAGGCGTCCAGAGCGCAGGGTTTGAATTTACGCCGGTTGAGGTGGTTGCGCAAGCCGCATGGGATGCCGTCCACGGTGAGGCGCTGCATGTGCCGGTGGGGAAAACCGCCAAAAGCCTTGCCTTTATGGCGCGCTGGGCACCGGGGATGCTGCGCAAACGGATCAGGCGTGCGCCGGAGTCGCGGATTTGAGGCGCTGTGATTTTTTGCACGATTAACTAACAATGTCTCTATGCGGTTGGTAAACGCGCGCTTAACCCTTGGGTCATGAAAAGAGCCCTTGTCCTCACCAACGAATCTGCGCGGCACCCATTCCGCCAATATATGCCTCCACCCGTGATTACAGTGCCAACGCGTGAACCGCTCACTGATGGGGCATTTTTCATGGTCAGCTTTGTTTCGGGCTTCATCATCTTTTTCGGGATGATTGTTTAGACTCAGCATCATCATATTTGTTTCGTCATTGCGAGCCCTTCGACTGCCTTGCAGGCGCTCAGGATAAACTTCCGCTTTGCGGAAGCGCGGCAATCCAGTCCCGCCATTGCAACTGGATTGCTGCGCTTCGCTCGCAATGACGATTTTGGTTTACCAAATGCATTTGTTGTAAGTATTTTTTCAAAGCAATTGCTTTTGATCACGCGCCAAACTCTGCTAACATAAAGTAGACAATAGATTGGGGGCGGCATGGGTTGGTCGACGCAGCAAACCGAAAAGAGGTTCATCGGCCTGCCTACCGGGCGGATTGATGAAAAAAGCTGGGAAGCGTTGCTCGGCAATTTGACGCGTGCCATTGCTGACGCGGCTGCTGCAAAGCTTGATTTCGCGCTTGATCTGAGCGGCGTTGATTATATGTCCTCACGCGGTTTGCGTGTTTTGACGCTGGCGCGGCGCGAAGCCGAAACGCACAATATCGCGTTCACGCTTGCCAAGCCCAACGCACGGATGCGCGAAATCCTTGCGATCAGCCGCTATGATAAAATCTTCAAGATTGAAGACTCGCTTGATTGATTTGGGGGATAGGTAACGATGCGCGTTCGTTTCTGGGGCACTCGCGGTTCATTGCCCGTCAGCCCGTCAGCCGCAGTAATCGCTGATAAGGTTGCCAAGGCGTTGGTTATGGCGAATGGCCGTAGTTTCGTTGATGAATGTGCCGCGCGCGAATTTGCCGTAACTGAACTCGATTTTGCGGTTGGCCAAGGCTATGGCGGCGCATCAAGCTGTGTTGAAATCGCTGATAGCGGCAACGCGTTTTTTGTCTGCGATATGGGATCGGGGCTGCGCGAATTTGGGCTTGATGCGGCGGTGCGCTGTGCGGCGGATCATCCGCGCCGCTATAATTTCTTCCTGTCGCACCTCCACTGGGATCATATCATGGGTTTCCCCTTCTTTCTGGGGAATTTTGATGGCGACGCGGTGATCACGATTTACAGTGGCCATGCTGATGCTGAACGTGCGCTGCGCCGCCAGCAGGAGGAAATTTCCTTCCCAGTGCCGTTTGACTATCTGCGTGCGCGCTTTGATTTTGTGACGATGGAGCCGGGCAAGGCATATGAGATTGACGGGATGTCCGTCACTTGCATCCTGCAGCATCACTCACATGACAGTTATGGCTTCCGCTTTTCCAACGGCGCAGCAAGCGTGGTTTATTCAACCGATAGCGAGCATCCGGCGGGCGACATGGCGAGTGAGCATCTGTTTGAAAGTTTTTTCGGCGGCGCTGATTTGGTTATTTGCGACACCATGTATTCGCTCGTCGAAAGCGTCACGATGAAGGAGGATTGGGGTCATTCGTCAAACCTTGTCGCTGTTGATTTGTGCCGTGCGGCAGGCGCAAAGCGGCTCGCGCTGTTCCATCATGAGCCGACATACAGCGATGAGGATATTGCGCGTATGCACAGCGAAACCATCCGCTATGAGGAGATTAACCGCGAAGCCAGTCCACCCCTTGAGGTGATTTGCGCGTATGATGGGCTCGAACTTGCCCTCTAAACCTTTGACGCGTGCGCGCTTGTGGTTGCCCGCGATTGCTGCGGCGCTGATCGCCAGTATGTTGCTTGGGTTGATCGGTTTTGACCGCTACAGCCGCCCGCTGTTTGACGTTTTGCAGCGTGTGGCACCGCGTTCGCTTGAAAAAACCGATGTCAGAATTGTCTGGATTGATGACGCCAGCATCAAGACGATTGGCCCGTGGCCGTGGCCGCGTTACATCATGGCGCGGCTTACTGAAACATTGGTGCAGAGTGAGCCCAAGGTGATTGGCTATGATATCATTTTCCCTGATCCGGATCGTAATACGCCTGAGGCTTTTGCGAGCCTTTACCCCGAACTGCCCGACGCGACTGCTGCAACGATCCGCGCGCTTCCATCAATGGATAGCCTTTTCAGCCAAGTGCTTGGCAAGAGCCAGGTGGTGCTTGCGCGCGTCGGGCTTGATACTGAGATCAATGAAACCGAGCAAAATCTTATCGTTGAAGCACAATTTGGTGCCCCGCTCCCGCCGGGCACCAATAGCTGGGGCCGCGTCCTCGGCAATTTGCCTATCCTTGATGATGTCGCGCTCGGTCACGGCTTGATCAACGGCACGTTTGACGGTGATGGCGTCATCCGCCGTGTGCCGCTGGTCGCAAAAGTGGGCGGCGCGGATATGACGGGCTTTGCCTTCGAAATGGCGCGGATCGCCCGCGAAGTTGAGCGTATTGATCCCATTGTCGGCATGGGTGGGCTGAAGGCTTTGCGCTTTGACGGCAAACTCCTTCCAGTCGCCAAAGATGGCACCGCGCGCATCCGCTTTGGGCGCTTGCCCGAAAAGGCAATTATTTCGGCGGCTGATCTGATCACAGGCAATGTGTCATCAAAAATTGTTGCGGGTAAGATCGTGATCGTTGGCCTTAATGCGGCTGGGACATCTGATGTGGTGGGCTCACCGATAGACCCGCAGACTTACGGCACAATGGTTCAGGCCAGCGCGGTTGATGCGATTTTGAATGACGCCCTGATCGCCAGACCCGGCTGGGCGTGGAGCGTGGAGCTTGCACTGGCAATGTTGATCATGGCGCTGGCACTGATCGTTGCGCCGCGTCTGCGCGGGGTTCAAGTGGTTGCAATCGCCGCGACGACGACAGTTGCCACGTTCGCGCTCAGTGCGCTTGCCTTCTATCGTTACGGGATGATGATTGATGCAACCGGGCCGATTATTGTTGGCGCGGTTGCCTGTACAACGATGATTTTCGCCTTGTTTGCCAACGCCCGCAGGACACTTTTTGAAGAACGGCTGGTTTCAGCGCAGGCGACCGGCGAGCTTAACGCCGCGCGCGATATTCAGCTTGGGATGCTGCCCGAACGCGGCGGATTGGAGGCGTTTGATACGCATGTTGATCTTGATGCGCTGATCGAACCGGCGCGTTCAATTGGTGGCGATTTTTACGACGTCATCCGGCTTGATGAACACCGCGTCTGTTTCCTGATTGGTGACGTGACTGGCAAGGGCGTGCCGGCCGCGCTGTTTATGGCGCTGTCCAAAGCGCTGTCGAAATCAGTGCTGCTGCGTGAGGCCGATGATCTTGGTGCTGCCGTCACCCGCCTCAACACTGAAATCGCGCGCGACAATAGTGAGGATATGTTCGTCACGATGCTGTTCGGTGTGCTTGATACGCGCGACGGGCGGCTTGATCTGTGCAATGCGGGGCATGAAAATCCTTACCGGATTGATACGACGGGCATGGTTTCACTGATCGACATTGACGGTGGCCCGCCGCTCTGTGTTGCACCCGGCTTTCCCTATGAAGCTGAAACCGTCATGCTCAGCTACGGCGAAAGCATCGTGATTGTGAGCGACGGAATCACCGAGGCGCAAAGCCCTGAAGGTGATTTTTTCGGCCACGAACGCTTGGCCGCCGTTCTTAACGACTGGCAGGCGAGCAGCGCGGTGTCAGGCGCGAGCAATGCGTTGCTCCGCGAAGTGCGCGCGTTTGAAAATGGGGCGGAGGCGACCGACGATCTCACGGTGCTGGTATTCCGCTATACCGGGCCAACCGCTATCGAACTGTAATTTCGACCCTGCGGTTTTCGTCATTGGCGATATCATCACCAGTCTGCACGCGTAGCTCGCGCTCGCCGCGACCCGCTGTCCGGGTGATGCCAACATCGACGCCTTTTTCGGCGAGCAAGACCTTAATCGACTCGGCGCGCTTGGCTGAAACGCTATCATTAAGCGGGCCGTCGCCAGTGGTATCGGTGTGGCCGACAATCTGAATGTCGGCGCCCTCGCGCGATTTGATTTCGGTAAGGACGGCGTCGATTACTGAAGGGTCGACCAGATCGGTAGAGCCTTGTTTGAAATACAAACGAAATAGCGCAGGCTTGCGCGGGATCGTTGTCAACAAATCGCCGTATTTGGCCTCAAGCGCTTCAGGCGTGACAGATTTTACTGCGACGCGCGCGCCCTTGACGCCTGACCGACTGTTGGCCTGATCAATCACGCGGATATCTTGCTCGCTGCCCGGATCAAGCACGACGACTGCGCCGGTTTCATTCTGCTGGCCCTGATCATCCTGTTCACCGGGAAGCAGCGAAACCCCTGTGCTCGCGGCACATCCAGCCAAGATCAAGAATGTTGCGGCGATCAGTAGGGGTTGGCGCATTATGATCCTTTGACGTCAACGACGAAGCGAGTGCCGCGCACACCGAGAAGTGCTGTCGGCGTGCGGACGCGCATTGCATCCTTATTTTTCTTGGCAATCTGCCCAGAAATAATCGCGAGCGAACCGCGATCAACCTGAGTTACAAACTTGCCGTCATGCGTTGTATCATCGAACAGAAATTCGTTGATCGTTACGCTGCTGTTTGGCCCAGCGGCAAAGCGGCTGTTGTCATAAAAGGTCGCGCCAATCCGGCCATCCTTGCCTGTTCGAAGAATATCACCTTTTTGCAAGGCAAAACCCGGTTTGGCAGCAATTGTCTGCCCACCGCGAACAATGTTGGCAATCCCACTCGCCACTTTGACACGGCCAATATCACTTGTGGCGGCGGCAAACGCCTGAGTCGCAAGACCAGCCAGCAAAAATATGGCTAATACGCTACGTTTTTGCATAACCAATTCCTCTTTAACATTTACTGGAGTAAAGCCATTTTGCATGGTTGACAATAACCCGCGTTTCGCCGCATCGGCCAATTTCTGTCTGGATTGGCAGACAGTTAGCCATGCGCTTGATCTGCTTGAGGGCTTTCTCGATGGACAGGCGGTTGATGATGATATCCGCGCACGGCTTGCGATCATTATTGAAGAACTTGTCGTCAACATAGTTGAACATAGCGGGTCGCCCGCCGATCAGCCGATATCGCTGACATTTGAGCGCAGCGGCGCAGAAATTATGATCACACTCAGCGATAGCGGTGTTGCCTTTGACCCTTGCGGGCATGTGCTGCGAGGCGAGCTTCCCCCGGAACGCGGCGGCGGCGCGGGGCTTGCGTTCGTACAAAGCTGGGCGCGCAGCATGTCTCACAATCGCGCCGATGGACGAAACACCCTCAAACTGGTAATTGCGGCACATGGCTGACTATGTCTTTGATCGCCCGCCACCGGGTGCAGCACCTGATTGGACAATCCCGCAGGATTGGGCGCGCTTTACCCAGGCCGAACATGATATGTGGGATCGGCTGTTTGCGCGCCAATCGGCGATGCTTCCGGGAAGGGCGGCAAGCGCGTTCCTGAAAGGTATCGAGGTTCTCAAGCTCACCAAGCCGGGCATTCCCGATTATGCCGAACTCAACGAACGATTGATGGCGGCAACCGGCTGGCAAGTCGTGGCGGTGCCGGGGCTTGTGCCTGATGAGGTTTTTTTCGATCATCTTGCCAACCGCCGCTTTGTCGCGGGCAATTTCATCCGGCGACCCGATCAGTTGGATTATTTGCAGGAACCCGACGTGTTCCACGATGTTTTCGGCCATGTTCCAATGCTCGCCGACCCGGTGTTTGGCGACTATATGCAAGCCTATGGGCAGGGCGGACTGCGCTCGCTTGGCTTTGGTGCGCTGAACAAACTTGCGCGGATCTATTGGTACACGGTCGAGTTTGGCCTGATCCAGGAGGCCGAGGGCTTGCGCATTTACGGCGCCGGAATTGTCTCAAGCTACGGTGAGAGTAATTTCGCGCTTGATGATCCAAGCCCCAATCGGATTGGTTTTGACCTCACCCGCGTGATGCGCACCGAATACCGGATTGACGATTATCAGCAGAATTATTTCGTAATCCCCTCGCTTGATCATTTGCTCAAGGTGACGATCGAAACTGATTTCGCCCCGCTTTACGACGCGCTCGAAAGGCTGCCTGATATCGCCATCGGTGATATTGTTGAGGGTGACGATGTGATTACGCGCGGGACGCAGGACTATGCGCGCGGCAAAATCGCGGCCTGATCGCTCACCAAGTCCCGAAGTCGCCCTCGGCTTGAGACGTCCGCCCGCTTGTCCGCACTGGGCGTTTCCAACCGACATTGGCACGCTTCACAAATCGCAGGCAGGGCCAGTCATCGTCGCCTGTGCGTTCGGCCAGCCTGAAACCGTAGCCGCGATAGGCTTTGGCGACCGCATCAATCTGCGTGCCAAGTAATCCCGCGAGGATCAGCGTGCCGCCACCGCGTGCAATCGCGGCGAACGCGGGGGCCAGCTCAATCAGCGGCCCGGCGAGGATATTGGCGATGATCAGATCATAAGGCGCGCGGCGCTGGATCATTTCATGGTCAGTGCCGCTCGCAGCACAGAGTGCAACCCGCCCCGGATGCTGGCCGAGCATCACGCCGTTCACGCGCGCATTGTCGGCGGCGACGTCAACGCTGACTGGATCAATATCTGATGCGGTCACATAGGCACGGGGCCACAAATGGTTCGCAGCAAAGGCAAGCAGCCCCGTGCCCGTTCCAATATCAACGATATGATCAAAGCGCTGCCCCCGCGTTTTGAGCGCATCAAGCATGGTGAGGCAACCAGTTGTCGTCGCATGTCCCCCGGTGCCAAAGGCAAGGCTTGCGTCGATAATGAAACGCTTGGTTCCCGCAGGCGCGGGTTCGGCGCTAGTTGAGGTTTGAACATAAAAGCGCCCGGCGTGGACGGGTTCAAGCCCGGCTTGGCTGACTGTCACCCAATCCTCATCGGGCAGTTTTTCGAGGATCGGCCGCGCCCGCTTTGCACTCGGCAGCAGTGATTGGATGAAGGCTACGCTCGCATCGTCGGGCCGCCCCTCAAAATAAGCATCAAGCTGCCACAGGTGAGGCTTATGCTCATCGGGTTCGCGGGTGATGATCACTGGCGTTGAGTCCATTGTCGCGAATTCGGGGATATCGCCGTTGATCGCTTCGGCCTCAGCGCGGGTGCAGGGCAGCGTCAATTTCCAGCTTCCGCCTGTATCAGTTTGAGCGGTTGGTGCGTTCGCTTTACGCCGCGTCGAGGCCCTAACGTACATAGCTTGCGCCGTTCACATCAAGCACTGCGCCGGTCATTGAGGGTGGTGCTTTGAGCGCGCAGAAGACCGCGATTTCGGCGACTTCGTCTGCCTCGGCAACGCGGCCAAGCGGGATATCGGCGAGCAGCTTATCGCCGCCTCGGCTCGCGACATAATCCTGCGCCATGCCCGTCATCGTGAAGCCTGGGCAAATCGCAAACGCATAAATTGATTGCGCCGCATAGGCGCGCGCAATCGTTTTGGTGACGCCGAGCATCCCAGCCTTTGATGCGGCATAGTGCCAGTGTGCCGGGCTATCGCCCCGGTGCGCTGCACGGCTGGCGATGTTGACGATACGGCCGTCGCGTCCTTTTTCCTGTCCGCGCGCGTGCCAATAGCGCACGGCATGGCGCATCAGTTCGGTTGAGGCGGTGAGGTTAATCTGCATCGTCCGTGCCCAATTGGCCGCCCATTCATCGTCGGGGCCATCAACCGGATTTGCCTCAAACACCCCGGCATTGTTGATCAGCACATCAATTCTGCCGCCAAGCCGTTCAAGCGCGCCGTTCCAAAGCCGCGCGGGCGCTGCGGGGTCGCTGAGATCACCATCGGAACTGCTCAAGCCGATCAGTTTGACGCCTTCATTTTCCAATTGTCTTGCAATTGCCGCGCCAATACCGCGCGCCGCGCCGGTGAGTAAGATATGTTTTGTCATGGCCCTGCTTAGCGCGGGTGTGCAAAAGGCGCTAGACCAACGGCGTGTCTCGGTTTAGATCAAATATCTGGGCGTTGACCGCACGGGGCTGTTGCTCGGAGCCGTCCTTAAGTTCATGGTCGCAGACAATTAAACTCTTCTGGGGGCTTTCATGGCACGAAACACTGCGCGACCGCTTTCGCCACATCTTGGTATTTGGAAACCGGGCATTCACATGACGGTTTCGATTATGAACCGGGCGATGGGGGGGGGGCTTGCCACGGTTGGCGCGCTCGCGCTGACTTGGTGGCTGGTCGCAGCGTCAAGCGGTGAAAAGGCTTATGAGGCATTCATGGGCATCGCGACGGGTTGGATCGGTTATATCGTTCTGATCGGACTTACTTTTGCTTTTTTCTTCCACATGGCGTCGGGTATCCGCCATTTTGTGATGGATTTGGGTGCGGGTTTTGAGCTGAAAACCAACCGGACATGGGCGTGGGCAACGGTGGTTGTCGCGGTGGTGCTGACAGGCCTCACTTGGCTGATTATTTTGAATAAGGGACTCTGATATGGGCAGCGGAACAGGATTGGGCCGGGTTCGCGGCCTTGGTTCGGCAAAGCAGGGATCGCATCACTGGTGGCTGCAACGCGTAACCGCGATTGGCAACCTGATACTTGTCCTGTGGTTCATTATCTCGCTGTTGCGGCTACCATCAATGGATCATGCAGTCGTTATCAAATGGTTGTCTTCGCCGCTCGCAGCGGTGCCGATGGCGCTTTTTGTCATCAATGTCTTCTGGCATTTCCGGATCGGAATGCAGGTGATCATTGAGGATTATGTCCACGGCGGGATGCGCGTGATTACGCTTGGTGCGCTCCATATCTGGACGTTTGCAGCGGGCGGCTTTGCACTATTCGCCATATTCAAAATCGCATTCACAGGGGCACCGGCATAATGTCCGATACTTCAGCAAATTCCGCATACAAGATTATCGACCATAATTATGACACCGTTGTCGTTGGCGCTGGGGGCTCGGGCCTGCGCGCGACGATGGGTAGCGCTGAGGCTGGCCTCAAGACCGCCTGCATTACCAAAGTTTTTCCAACGCGCAGCCATACTGTCGCCGCGCAGGGCGGAATCGCGGCAAGCCTTGGCAACAACTCGCCCGATCATTGGACATGGCATATGTTCGATACTGTCAAGGGATCAGATTGGCTCGGCGACCAAGATGCGATTGAATATATGGTGCGTGAGGCGCCCGCTGCGGTTTATGAGCTTGAACATGCGGGCGTGCCCTTCTCGCGCAACGCAGACGGGACGATTTATCAGCGCCCCTTTGGCGGGCACATGCAAAATATGGGTGAAGGCCCACCAGTGCAGCGCACGGCGGCAGCGGCTGACCGTACCGGACACGCAATCCTCCATGCGCTTTACCAGCAAAGCCTGCGTTACGATGCGGATTTTTTCATCGAATATTTCGCGCTTGATCTGATCATGGAAGACGGCGCCTGTCGCGGCGTGATCGCGATGTGCATGGACGATGGCAGCATCCACCGTTTCCGCAGTCACTCGGTCGTGCTTGCCACCGGCGGCTACGGCCGTGCCTATTTCACCGCGACCTCAGCGCATACCTGCACTGGCGATGGCGGCGGGATGGTGCTGCGCGCGGGGCTTCCTTTGCAGGATATGGAATTTGTTCAGTTCCACCCGACCGGCATTTTTGGCGCTGGCGTTTTGATCACTGAGGGCGCACGCGGCGAGGGCGGTTACCTCACCAACAGCGAGGGTGAGCGCTTCATGGAGCGCTATGCCCCGTCAGCCAAAGATTTGGCGAGCCGCGATGTCGTCAGCCGCTCGATGGCGCTCGAAATGCGCGAAGGGCGCGGCGTTGGCCCGAATAAGGATCACATTTATCTGCATCTTGATCATATCGATGCCAAGGTGCTGGCCGAACGGCTTCCCGGAATCACCGAGAGCGGTAAGGTTTTTGCTGGTGTTGATCTGACGCGTCAGCCGCTGCCGGTATGCCCTACGGTGCATTATAATATGGGCGGCATCCCGTGCAATTATCACGGCCAAGTCGTCACCAAGAAGGACGGGAATGACGATAGCATCGTGCCGGGCCTTTATGCTGTGGGTGAGGCGGCGTGTGTTTCGGTGCACGGCGCGAACCGGCTTGGCTCAAATTCGCTGATTGATCTCGTGGTCTTTGGCCGCGCGACTGGGCTGCATTTGAAGGCAACGCTGACGCCGGGGGCTGCGCATAAGCCGCTGCCAAAGGATTCGGCTGACTTGGCACTCGCCCGCGTTGACCGCTTCCGCAATGCCAAGGGCGGATCGCCGACCGCGCAAATCCGCCTTGATATGCAGCGAACGATGCAAAAGCATTGCGCCGTTTTCCGCGATACTGCACTGCTTTCCGAAGGCGTTGATTTGATGAGTAAGGTCAATAAACGGCTTGAGGATGTTGCGGTGACCGATCGCAGCCTGATCTGGAATACTGACCTGATTGAAACGCTTGAGCTTGATAACCTCATGAGCCAAGCCGTCTGCACCATCGAAAGTGCCGCCAACCGCAAGGAATCACGCGGCGCGCACGCCCACGAAGATTTCCCCAACCGTGACGACGCCAACTGGATGAAACACACCGCAAGCTGGTTCGAAGGCTGGGGCGGATCAGGCGGCAAAGTCACAATCGATTACCGCGCAGTGCATGATTACACGCTGACCGATGAGGCGGAATATGTGAAACCGAAGGCGCGGGTTTATTGAGGGGAGTTATATAATATCATGCAATTCAAACCGAAAAATCTCTTTACAAATATTGTTTTGTCGTCATTTTTAACATTCAGCTACCCTGCAAATGCAGAAACTTCTGATAGAAGTACCATATTCTCTTCAGCATATAAAAAATCTAATCAGATATTGGTAGTCAGTGTTGGGGGAGCAGATGATAATCCGTATACTGTTGCATTAGATGAAGTTATAGATATGACAGACGAGAAAGGATTTCCTAGATTCGCACTATTTAAAAATAGATGCTCACAGATTGTGGTTAACTATAGCCCAAGAAACAGTCTTTGTAAACTACAAGCTCAGATGCTTCGTGACGGTGAAGTGTTCAACACCAAGAAAAAAGAAATTGTGCGTTATTTTCGAATATATAAAGATAGCACAGGCAGTTTTTTTGCTAAACAGGAATGAACTAAATTAGGTTGAAGTTATTACGCTCATTCCCAAACACCTCCCCCATTGCCCTCCATACCTTGCTCAAAATTCCTCGATCTATCTGCTTGACCAGCCGAACCTTATCAAGTCTGATGAATTACGGTGGCATCGCATTTAATAGAAATAAGTTAATACACTATCACCGCAATACCAAGCTTTAAAAAAACTTTTCTTACTCCTAAATTCGCTGATGAATTTGTGATGGCATAGCTAGTTTCATACCCACGCTTTGTGCCTTTGTGTGAAATCAATCACTCGCAGCATGGCACCGAGAAACAATGAAATGGACTCACACGAAGGCACGAAGACACGAAGAGTTTCTGTGTGTTGGTACACCCTATCTCAAAACTACCCTCAGGTTAACTTTGCTGCGCGATTTGCGCGTTTTTCCTCTTTGTGTCTTTGTGCCTTTGTGTGAAATCAATCACTCACAGCACAGCGCCGAGTAGCAGTGAGATGGTCTCACACAAAGGCACGAAGACACGAAGGGTTTCCGTGTGCTGGTACACCCTATCTCCAAACTACCCTCAGGTTAATTTTGCTGCGCGATTTGCGCGTTTTTCTTCTTTGTGTCTTTGTGCCTTTGTGTGAGACAATCAGCCGTCGCCACAAAACAAAGGGCTAAAAATGTCAGCCAACCTTGAATCGCTCGCCAAAATTGCTGTCGATTGCGGATTCAAGCTCCATGATCAACTCGGGCCGGGGCTGTTGGAATCGGTTTATGAGATACTCCTGTGTGAAAGCCTTAAACAGCGCGGGCTGACAGTCGAGCGGCAAAAAGGCATAGCGATCAAGTATAACGGCGTGACACTTGACGAGGGGTTCCGCGCCGACCTGATCGTTGAAGGTCACCTGCTAATCGAAGTTAAATCGGTTGAGCGTTTTGCGCCAGTTCACGGCAAGCAGGTTCTCACCTATCTGCGCCTGATGAATTTGCCGCTTGGGCTGTTAATGAATTTTGGTACCGTCACTTTTCGTGATGGATTGAAACGAATTGCCAATGATTATTACGGAGATTTGTTCCGCTGATACTTCCACTCCCTCCACCAAAAATACCCAAATAGAATGTTAAGCATTGGCTGCTAATCAGGGGTGTGTATTGTTCAGGGGCGGCCGTTGTCTGTATTCGCTAATCATTTGCCGGAATTTTCTGTGCCACCGGGCGAATCGCATTTGCTGCGGTCGCAGGTGGCGGCTTATAAGAAGCAGATTCCGCTGATGTATCTGATCGTTGATGCCAATGTGCTCGCGCTCAGCTTCACCCATTTTCTGACAGCGCCTTACTGGCTTACGCTGCTCATCCCTGCGCTGCTGCTGGTGGCAAGCCTGTTTCGAATGGTCGGCTGGTGGCGGGTACGCAATGATCAGATTACCGACGCATATGCAGCGCGAGTGCTGCGTTCAACCAACATATTTGCGGTTATTCTCGGCTGCGGCTTTGGGTCATGGGCGTTGGCGCTTTATCCTTACGGTGATGTCTTTGCGCAGATGCATGTCGTTTTTTTCGTCGGCATCACCTTTGTCGCCTGCGCGTTCTGCTTGATGCATGTGCGCAGCGCGGCGTATCTGCTGATGGTTGTCGTTCTGGTGCCGTTCACCGCTTTTTTCGGAACAAGCGGCAATCCTGTGTTGGTCGCAATCACGCTCAATTTGATTGCGGTATCGCTTGCGATCAGCGTGATTTTACAAAGCTATTACCGCGATTTTATTGCGCTCAACAAATCCCGGTCAGAGCTTCAGCGGCTCCATGATGAGGTTGTTCACCTCGCCGATTCAGATAGCCTGACCCAACTTGCCAATCGCCGCCGGTTTTTTTCCGAACTTAATCGGCGTTTGACCCAAACCGTGCCGACCAGTCAGCGGGTGACGATTGGCGTCCTTGATCTTGACGGATTCAAGGGCGTCAATGATGCTTACGGCCACCGCGCGGGTGATCAGGTGTTGATCGAGGTTGGCCGCCGCCTGCGCGCGCTGGCCAAGGATTTTGCGTGTATTGCACGGCTTGGGGGCGATGAATTCGGCGTCATTATCAGCGGCGAACGCAGCGATGCGGAACTTCGCATCATTGGCTTGACGATGTGCATGGCGCTGCGTGAGCCTTATAATATCATCGAAACGCAGGTGCAGCTCGGGGCTTCTGTTGGCTTCGCCAGCGCGCCGGGTGCTGCTGATACCAGCGAAAAGCTCTACGAATGCGCCGATTATGCGCTTTATTATGCCAAGAACCATGCGCGCGGCACCGCGATCCTCTTCACCGCCGATCATGAAGGCGAAATTCGCGAACTGAGCCTCGTTGATCAGACGCTGCGCCACATCAATCCGCGCGACGAACTGAGCCTTGCGTTTCAACCAATTGTTGACGTTGAGACCGGGCGGATCGCAGCATGTGAGGCGCTTGCACGCTGGCAGAACCCGCAACTTGGTTGTGTTGAGCCGACGCGCTTTATTCGTGCGGCGGAACGTTCGGGAATGATCGGGCCGTTGACTGATCTCTTGCTCGAAAAGGCGCTGGTCAGCACGATTGACTGGCCGTCGGACATGCGGTTGTCGTTCAACCTTTCGACCTATGACGTAACATCGGCTGACTCGGCTGAGCGGATCGTCAATATCATTCATGCTTCCCGCGTTGATCCTGCGCGGATTGATTTTGAAGTGACCGAAACCGCGCTAATGCAGGATTTTGATCGCGCGCGCGCCTCGCTTGAATATTTTAAGAATTTCGGGGTGCAGATTTCGCTTGATGATTTTGGCAGCGGCTATTCAAGCCTGAGCTATATTCACAAGCTGCCCATCGACAAGATCAAGATTGATCGCAGTTTTGTGACCGATATCGAACGTGGCGGTAATGGCTCTGAAATCATTACGACGATTATTGCGCTGTGCCGTTCGCTCAAGCTTGAATGCGTTGTCGAAGGCATTGAAACGCTGGGTCAGGTCGAAATCTTGCGCGGCCTTGGCTGCCGATTTATGCAAGGCTATCATTTTGCCCGGCCGATGACGGCGGAAAAACTGCGGCATCATATTACGGATAACAATCGCGTGAAACGGATCGCCGCCTGAAATTTCGCTATGCCAAGGGGCGGTATGGGCGTTAATGCCGTAAAGTGATCGAAACAGAAGTTCTTGTTGAAACAGGCTGGCCTGGCGGCTGTGACTGGTCAGCGCTCGGTAGCGCAGCGGTGCGGTGCGCTATCGCCAACACGCCCCATGCGGGCCTGATCGCAAGTGATGTGACCGCCGAAGTCTCGATCAAATTTACCAGCGATGATGAGGTTCAGGCGCTCAACCGCGCGTATCGCGGCAAGGACAAGCCAACCAATGTTCTTTCTTTTCCGATGATCGCTGCTGACCTGATTGTCGCGATTTCAAACACTGATGACGGAGAGGTGCTGCTCGGCGATATCGTGCTTGCCTACGGCACGTGCGAGCGCGAGGCAGCGGAACGCGAAATCAGCACGGAAGCGCACGCGACACATCTCATTGTCCACGGGACGCTTCATCTGCTAGGCTATGATCATGTTGATGATGCCGAAGCGAATGCCATGGAAGCGCTTGAACAGTGTGTCATGGCTGCGCTAGGCCTCCACAACCCGTATGAAGCGATAGAGGACTAATCTTTTTCAATGCCTGATGATAGCAGTAGTAACAGCGGCGGCCGAATATGGCAGGGGCTTCGCGGGCTTTTATTCGGTGACCGTGATGCCTCGCTCCGCGACCAGATTGAAGACGCGATTGATGATCATGAGGAGGACGGCCCCTCCGAAAAAAAAGGCGATTTGTCGAGCGTCGAGCGGCAGATGCTGCGCAACCTCCTGCATTTTGGCGAACGGACGGCGGGCGATGTTGCTGTCCCCCGTAGTGACATCATCGCGGTGCCCGAAACCATCGGTTTTGCCGAACTGGTGCGCGCGCTCGCCGAGGCGGAGCATAGTCGCCTGCCAGTATACCGCGACAGCCTTGATACCGTTATCGGCATGATCCACATCAAGGATGTGTTCCGTATTTTGGCGAGCGGCGAAGAACCACCCGCAACAATTGCCGATATGATCCGCCAGCCACGCTATGTGCCGCAATCAATGGGCGTGCTTGATCTGCTTGCCGATATGCGCGCAAGCCAGACGCATTTGGCCATCGTACTTGATGAATATTCGGGCACTGATGGGCTGATCACGATCGAGGATCTGGTTGAAGAAATCGTCGGCGATATCGAGGATGAGCATGACGATGCACCCGCACCAATGCTGATCAGCCTTGAAGGCGGAATGTGGGATGCCGATGCGCGCGCTGAGCTTGAGGATGTCGCTGAGCTGATCGATCCGCGCCTGGCGCAAGTTGACGGCGATGTTGATACGCTTGGCGGTCTTGCCTTCGTTCTTGCAGGCCATGTCCCGCAAGTTGGTGAAATCGTTATTCATGAAAGCGGTTGGCGGATCGAAGTGACCGAGGGTGACGCACGGCGCGCGGTGCGGCTGCGCTTGCACCCGGCGGCGGGCGATGTCATATTAGAGAGTGCCTAATAAGCGCCAATATCATCATTTGAACATTTGGAACCACTATGAGCAAGCGCGCGCATTTTCGCAATTTCGTCATCATCTTGCTTGTCGCGGCGGGGGCTGGATATTGGTATCTATCGACGCCCGATAAGGCGACGGTTGAATTATCCAAACTCACTGGCCCCGGCCCTGAACTGGTTGGCCAACGGCCCGAAGCGTTTCCGACGATCAAGATTGCTGAAATTATTGGCTGGAAAGGCGGGGCTGTTCCTACAGCGGCTCCGGGACTGAAGGTCAATGCGTTCGCAGGCGATCTCGATCATCCGCGTTGGCTGTATCTGCTGCCCAACGGCGATGTCCTCGTTGCCGAAAGCTCAGCGCCAGAGCGCCCAATTAGCGGCATTCAGGATTGGGTGGCGCGCAACTTGATCATGAAGGCAGGCGGCGCAAATCCATCGGCTGACCGGATTACGCTGCTGCGCGACACCAATGCTGATGGCGTTGCCGATCAACGCTCGGTGCTGCTCGCGGGTCTCAAATCGCCGTTCGGGATGGCGCTCAAGGGCGACACGCTGTTGGTTGCAAACACTGACGCTGTACTGGCATTCCCGTTCAAGGTGGGCGAAACCAAAATTAGTGCGAAGGGGCAAAAATTGTTTGATTTGCCCGCAGGCACGCCCAACAATCACTGGGCACGCAACCTGATTCTCGATCCATCGGGCGAGTCGCTTTACGTAACGATCGGATCAAACAGCAATATTGCTGAAAATGGCATGGAAACTGAAAAAGACCGCGCGCAGATCAAGCAATATGATTTCAAGACGAAGAAACTGATCTCATTTGCTTACGGCATGCGCAATCCCAACGGGATGGCGTTTAACCCGATCTCAAAGACGCTTTGGGCGGTGGTTAATGAGCGGGATATGCTCGGCAGCGATGGCCCGCCTGACTATCTGACGACGGTTGATTTCGGCACTTTTTACGGCTGGCCGTTCACCTATTGGGGCGGGATTGAGGATCAGCGGGTGCCGCAGGTGCGGCCAGACCTCAAGCAATATACCAAGCGGCCCAATTATGCGCTTGGGCCGCACACCGCGCCGCTTGGTCTGACGTTTAGCGAAAGCGCGTCACTTGGAAGCAAGTTCGCGCGCGGGGCGTTTGTTGGCCTGCACGGATCATGGAACCGCTATCCGGCGTCTGGTTACAGCGTCGTCTACATTCCATTCAACGAACGCGGCTACCCGACGGGTGCTAAGCCAGTTGATGTGCTCTCGGGTTTCCTCACCAAAGAGGGTGATGCACAGGGCCGCCCGGTCGGAGTAATTTTCGACAAAGCAGGCGGGCTGCTCGTGGCGGATGATGCGGGCAATGTCGTGTGGCGGGTGACGGCCAAAACTGCGCCTACCAAGACCGCACAGCGATAAGCTTTTGTTAGGCAGTTCCGTGCGATGTTGTCGCACATCATGGCGCAAGCTGATCCTCTCCAGCGGATAAAGTCTGCTGCGCATCGCTCCGAAGGGCCGATTTCGGTCGAGACGCAGCGTCAGCGCCATTTTGCAGCACTTGATCTTGAGCTTGGGCTTGACCCCGAAACCAAACGCCGTCGCGAACGCGCCGCGCGACCAAGCAAGCTGCCAAGTCTGACGCGTATCATCGGCTATCTAATGCTTTTTACGCTGTTTTTGACCACCGCAATGGCCATCCGATTATGGTATGATGGCACGCTGACCCGCTTTATCGTCGCAAATATTCCCAAAGCTCCAAGCGAAACCGGCTGGATGCTCCGCCGCGATGCCGCCATAACTGATGATGTGCCCGAAATTGAGGAAACAACCGAACCGCTGCCAAGCTTTGTTGAACCCTTGCCCCTGCCACCGCCTCCACCCCCTCAGGCCGAGGCATCGGAGGAGGGTGATGAGGGCGCTGTCGATGAGGAATGATGAACAAACAACCGGGGGCACCGTATTCGGTGCCCCCTATGCGCGCTTGTGGGGACACCCAATAGGGTCACAACTCATCGTCGCCCCGGCGGAGGCCGGGGCTTGGCTTTTCCTTCGCCGCACCACATTCAGAGTTTTGCGAAACTCTTCGCGGCCTTATTTCCTTCGCGTACTTCGCGTGAAACATGCGGTGTTAGGTTCACGCGAAGTACGCGAAGGTAAGAAGAGCGCGAAGGGACTCCGCTACCTCATTGCAGAGAGGCTGGAAGAAGCCCAGCCCCGTGTCAGCGACCCGCCGGGAGCCGGGGCGACGATGACTTTATGTCGGTTTTCTATGGCGACGGCCTGCTCCCCGCACAACCGCAATCTTGTTGCAAGCCAACAAAACCACAGCAGCCTTGCTATACAGAACCATGCAATAGGAAATTACCTCTTTACAATTTGTTCGATTTATGTTCCTATATGCGAATGGTAAACGAATCATCCGCTCCTAACCCGCTCGCCCTCACCCCGTCGCGTCAGAGGGGTGGCTGGAGCGTCGCGCGACAGCGGGCTTTTCTTGAAATGCTGGCGCAGTGCGGCCTTGTTGAACGCGCGGCGGGACTGGTCGGGATGACGCGGCAATCCGCCTATGCCTTTCGCCAGACCACCGCAGGCCGGGCCTTTGATCTTGCGTGGGATGCGGCCTTGCTGCTGGCGCGACAACGGCTGATCGATGAAAGCTTTGAACTGGCCTTTGAAGGCTCAGTCGAGCGGATTTACCGCGATGGCAAGCTGGTGCAAGAAAAGCGCAAGCGCGACCCCAAAATGTTGCTCGCGACGATTGAGCGGCTGGGCAGCAAGGCAGCACTTGGTTCGGCCCCGGTGCGGGCCGTTGCGCAGGAATTTTCGGCGTTTCTCGATGCGATGGATGCCGATGCGAACGCCAATGGCAAAAGCGGTAACACCAGTGACTTCATGGAATGTCGCGCCGATTGGGGTGATGCGCTGCAAAAACGCTATCTGAAAGACAGCAGCGCCCTGCTCCGCCGTGCCGCACAAAGTGGAACTCTGGGCTCCTCCGCTACTACGCCCCGGCTGGAGGACAGGCGATCAAGCTGAACGGAATCGCCAAAAAGCCGATTCGGCGTCAAAACTGTCAAAAGTCAAAGCGGCATCCATAGCGCACCCGCCCCTGATGTTTTAACAGGTGATGAGTAGCGAGTCTCATGCCTGTCCGGGGGAACCATCATTATGACCACACTCATCGCCGAAGCCGACCTGATCGAAAGCGTCGCCGACGCGCTTCAGTTTATCAGTTACTACCACCCGATGGATTATATCCGCGCGCTCGGTGTTGCTTATGAGGCCGAGCAAGGCCCGGCGGCAAAGGACGCCATCGCCCAAATCCTGACCAACAGCCGGATGTGTGCCGAGGGGCATCGGCCGATTTGCCAGGATACCGGGATCGTCACCGTCTTCATCAAATGGGGGCAGGGGTGCGTGCTCGATTCGGAACGTAGCCTTCAGGATGTCGTTGATGAGGGCGTGCGCCGCGCTTACTTGCTCCCCGAAAACCGGCTCCGCGCGTCAATCGTTGCCGACCCTGCGTTCGGGCGCAAGAATACCAAGGATAACACGCCGTGCGTCCTCAATGTCGAAATGGTGCCGGGCCACCATATTGACGTCCAAGTCGCTGCGAAGGGGGGTGGCAGCGAAAACAAGTCAAAGTTCAAGATGCTCAATCCGTCGGATAATATTGTCGATTGGGTGCTTGAAATGCTGCCGCAAATGGGCGCTGGCTGGTGCCCGCCGGGGATGCTCGGCATCGGCATTGGCGGCACCGCTGAAAAGGCGATGACGATGGCCAAGGAGTCGCTGATGGGCGATATCGACATGGCACAGCTCAAAGCGCGCGGCGCGGTCACCGACATTGAAAAGCTCCGCATTGAGATTTTTGACAAGGTCAACGCGCTTGGCATCGGCGCGCAAGGGCTGGGCGGGCTTTCGACGATCCTTGATGTCAAGATCATTGATTACCCGACCCATGCCGCGTCCAAACCCGTCGCGATGATCCCCAATTGCGCCGCGACGCGCCACGCGCATTTCCACTTGGATGGCAGCGGCCCCGCCTATCTTGAGCCGCCCAAACTCAGCGATTGGCCCGATGTTAACTGGACGCCCGACAAGGCGGCAATCCCGGTTAATCTCGACACGCTGACGCCCGCCATTGTCGCAAGCTGGAAGCCGGGGGATCGCCTTCTGCTCAACGGCAAAATGCTCACCGGGCGCGATGCCGCGCATAAACGGATTGCCGATATGCTGAGCAAGGGTGAGGAACTGCCCGTCAGCTTCAAGGGCCGCGTGATCTATTATGTCGGCCCGGTTGATCCAGTGCGCGATGAAGTTGTCGGCCCGGCAGGCCCAACGACCGCAACGCGGATGGACAAGTTTACCGAAATGATGCTCGAACAAGGGCTGCTGAGCATGGTTGGCAAAGCCGAGCGCGGGCCAGTCGCGATTGAAGCGATCAAGAAGCATAAGTCGGCCTATCTAATGGCAGTCGGCGGCGCGGCCTATCTCGTCAGCCGCGCAATCAAGGCAAGCACAGTTGTCGGCTTCGAAGATTTGGGGATGGAGGCGATCTACGAATTCACCGTCCAAGATATGCCCGTAACCGTCGCCGTCGATGCCAGCGGCGAGAGCGTCCACAATACAGGGCCGCTGGTGTGGCGTGAGAAGATACGGAAAGAACGGTTGTTGGTGGGGGTGTGAGGTTTCGTCCCTTTGGCGAGCGATTTCGTATGGCCTCGCCGTTTCCGCCAAATCTTTGCAAAGAGAAAATCAAATCTCGGTTCATTCCTTATGATGATTTTGCTCGTTACTCTGACGAACGCCCGCGTGGTCTTATAGTTGGTAATTTTGTCCTCATATGGCTTCGTGCTCAGGATTTGATTGATGGTTATGCTCGGCCAAAGTTGATTGCGCGACTGGTGTCCCGCGATGGCGGCACTCGGATTGACGGGTTTGTTTTGCCAACACTTTCGGGACTTTTTCTGCTGCCGCCGCTACTGCCGTTTGCGATCTATGGCCTTGTTCTAGCGGTTTGGAGCGAGCCAGATGCGACCAAATCCGTTTTGGATATCGTGGTTCGCTTGATGGTCAGCGGCCTCGGACTGGGTGTCATAATTGCGGCGTTTTTTGGCCTTTCGGCCGAAACCCGATATGGGCGGCCAATGCGAACTTTCGTGCGCCGTATATTGAACGCGGAAGACATTGATCGAGACGGACATAGAATTGACAAGCGGAATAAGAGGTTTGGCCATGAACCATAAACGATATCGTCCCCGCAATCGTCGTGCTGGGTGCAAAATGTGCAAGCCTTGGAAGGTCAACGGTTTTGCAACCGAACGATATGAAGGCGAAAAGTTCAGCGATCATCGGCGACGGTCTGTGCCGATAGAGTTTGGCTAAAGCACAATGTTGCGCATAATCCTCCTAGCCGCTGCCCTCCTCCTCGCAACCCCCTCCCATGCCGAAGTGAAATCCACAACCGATGTCGGGTTTGAGGTTTCGCGCACACTCACCATCAACGCGACGCCTACGCAGGTGTACCGCGCGCTGGGGCTGCCTGCGCGGTGGTGGAGCAAGGCGCATACTTATTCGGGCGATGCGCGCAATCTGTCGATCGTGCTGCGTGCCGGCGGCTGTTTTTGTGAAAAAATTCCGGCTGGCGGCGGCACTGTTGAACATGCGCGTGTCGTGTATGCGCAGCCGGGCAAGCTGCTGCGGGTGCAGGGCAGCCTTGGCCCGCTCCAATCCGAAGGCGTGACGGGTACGCTGACATGGGCGCTCAAGGCGGTTCCCGGCGGCACCGAAGTGACGCAAAATTACGTTGTCGGCGGCTATATCCGCAGCGGCGCGCGCGGCTTCGCTGCTCCAGTCGATCAAGTGCTTGGCGAACAGTTGAGCGGCCTCAAGACGTATTTAGAGCGCTAAATTTCCAGCCGACCATGCGCCATTTTGGGCAGCACATGCCGCGCGAACAAGTCACATTCCGCCGCATGGGGGTAGCCTGAAAGGATAAACGCCTCGATTCCCTCGGCCTCATAGGCGTGCAGTTTGGCAAGCACTTGATCGGGATCGCCGACAATTGCCGCGCCGCAGCCTGAGCGGGCGCGACCAATCCCTGTCCAGAGGAATTCCTCGGCATAGCCATCATCGCTTGCCCCTTCGCGCAGCGCAGCTTGCGCGGCGACGCCTGCGGATTGGCTGTCGAGCGATTTGGCGCGGATCGCCGCACCTGTATCAGCATCAAGACGCGACAGGAGACGCGTGGCAGCGGTGCGCGCCTCGGCTTCGCTCTCACGCACGATCACATGCGCGCGATAGCCAAATTTGAGCGTGCGACCATAAGCGGCGGCGCGCGCGGTCATATCGGCGATGATGCTGCGGACGGTTTCCATCGTGTCGGGCCACATCAGGAACACGTCGCAGCCTTGCGCGGCGGCATCGCGTGCGGCGGGGCTGAGGCCACCAAAATACAGCGGCGGGCATTTGCCACTCACCGTTTTGACACGCGGGGGATCAACCTTGATCTGGTAGTGCTCACCTTGATGATCGAGCGCCTCACCGTTCAGCAGTGTTTTGAGGATTTTCATCGCCTCGACCGTGCGGGCATAGCGCGGCTCGCTCGCCATCGTTTCGCCGGGAAGGTCTGACGAGATGATGTTGATCGTCATCCGGCCACCCGAAATCTGGTCAAGTGTCGCAATCTGACGGGCGAGTTGAGGCGGCCAGCTTTCGCCGATCCGCACCGCCATCAGCAAACGGATACGCGTGGTGATCGCGGCAATCGCGGCGGCAAAGGCGGTGGTGTCCATCCCCAGCGCATAGCCCGAGGGCAGCAGGATGTTGTCAAACCCGCCCTTTTCCGCCGCCATCACGATATTGCGGCAATGCTCCCAACTTGACGCGAGCATCGGATCAGGTTGTCCCAGAAATTCGTAATCATCGTCGCACAGTGCGGAAAACCAGCTTACTTCAGATGTCATGGCAGTGGCTCCTGTCTTGATGCGGTAAGGATTTTGTACCAATCGGTGCGGCTCCAGCGTATCTTGTAGGCGTCGGCGGCTTCGGCGATGCGCGCGGGCTGCTGCGAGCCGACGATGGGGATGATGCCCGCCGGATGCGCCATAAGCCAGCTATACGCCGCCGCTGTGCGCGAAACGCCGTGCGCCGCCGCGACGCTATCAAGCGCCTCTGCGACATCAAGCTCACGCTTGGTCGTCGGGTGCGCGATCCGCCCTTGACTAAGCGGCGACCAAGCGAGAACGGTAGCGCCGAGCCGCATCGCCTGATCAAGCAGGCCACCCTCTATCGGTTCAATTGCGAGTGCAGAAATTTCAGGCTGTGTCGTCGCAAGCGGGATGGTGAGGAAGCTATGGAGGCTCTCAACCTGCGCCGCAGTAAAGTTCGATACACCAACCGCGCCGACTTTGCCGCTGGTCACCATATTTTCCAGTGTCCGTGCCAATTCCTGCGAGTGGGTCAAGATATCGGGGCGGTGCACCTGCCACAGATCGACATGATCAACGCCGAGCCTTGTCAGTGAGGCATCAAGCGCGGACGTCAGATAATCGCGGCTTTGATCATAGGGCAGGGGCGGCATGATCCCGCCCTTGGTTGCCAAGACCATATTTGCGCGCAAGGTGGGCGCGGCCTTGAATACCTTACCAAGCAGCACCTCGGCGTCGCCGAACCCACCGCTGCCATCGAATCCGTAAATATCGGCGGTATCGAACAGCGTGATCCCGGCGGCAAATGCAGCCTCGACCAAGCCTTGCGCCGCGCCAACATCATCGCCGGTAAAGCGCCACATTCCCCATGCCAGACTACTGACGACCTTCCCCCCCGGCCCAAGAGTGCGTGTGGAAGAGGGGGCGGTAAGAAGCGACATGAAACCTCATTGGGGCAGGAGTGACAACGTTGTCTTATTCTGCCCCAAGCAAGGGGGTTGGGTCAAGCGCTGGCTTAGCAAGCCCTAGTTATTACCGCCAATCAGGTCACCAAACTGGCCAAGGACTGACCCTTCACCGCGATTTGATCCGCCCCGGCTGCCCGCCGCTGCTAGCATCCGTCCGGCAAGCCGCGAGAAGGGGAGCGACTGTATCCAGACCTTGCCCGGGCCAGTAAGCTGAGCAAAGAACATGCCCTCTCCGCCAAAAATCATGCTTTTGACACTGCCTGCCGAAATCAGGTCGAAATCAACGCTTGGCGTGTAAGCCGCGAGGCAGCCTGTATCGACGTGGAGGATTTCGCCCGCGCGCAGTTCGCGCTCGACAACAGTGCCGCCCATTTGCACGAACACCCAGCCGTCGCCCTCAAGCTTTTGCATGATGAAGCCTTCGCCGCCGAATAGCCCCGTCATCATCTTGCGCTGAAACTGGATGCCGATTGATACGCCCTTCGCGGCGGCAAGGAAGCTGTCCTTCTGGCAAATCAGTGTCCCGCCAAAATCGGAGAGTTTGAGCGGCAGGATCGCGCCTGGCGTTGGTGAGGCAAAGGCGACGCGCGCCTTGCCAGAGCCGTTATGCGTGAAGACTGTCGTGAACAGGCTCTCGCCCGTCACCAGCCGTTTGCCCGCGCCAAGCAGCTTGCCCATAAAGCCGCCACCGCTATCGCCGCTGCCATCGCCGAAGACGGTCGCCATGCCAACGCTGGCATCCTTCCAAACCAGCGCGCCCGCCTCGGCAACCGCGCTTTCGCCGGGATCAAGCTCAATTTCAACAAACTGAAGCTCCTGCCCTTTGATTTCAAAATCAATATCATCGGCGGCACTTGCGCTGCGGTGATGCTGCCACGGGCTTGATGGGGACATGGGATTGGCTCCTGTTGGTTGGGTTACAGTATCAGATATTGGATTGGCAGCGCTTAGCGTCAACCCCCAACCCGCCCCGTACTCCCCCGCACAACCAGTTCATGCTGCAGCCGCCGATGCACAACCCCAGCCTCTTCGGAAAACAACAGCCCCGCCGCTGAATAGGCCAAATCCCTAGTCGGTTGCCTAATCGTTGTGAGTGGCGGCCAGACGGCACTCGCTAGTTCGGTGTCGTCGAAACCTGCGACTGACAGCACGTCTGGCACCGCGATATCACGCCTGTGGGCAACTGCAAGCACGCCTGCGGCCATATCATCGTTGCTCGCAAAGATCGCGGTGGGTGGTTCGGGGAGGTCAAGTAGCAATTCTGCCGCCGCTGCGCCGCTCGCAAAATCAAACTGGCCGGGGCGGACGAGACTGGGTTCAAAGCCGATCCCGGCGCGGTCAAGCGCACGTCTGTAACCGAACAGCCGCTGGTCGCTCGCCATATGATTGGGATGGCCGACGATGAAACCGATCCGGCGGTGGCCGTAGTTGATCAAATGCGTCGTCATGTCGTCCGCCGCCTGCACATCATCCATGAACACTGAGGATGTCATCGCATGGTTAGTGCCGGGCGAAATCCGCACAAAGGGGATGCCGCGTCGTTCAAGCTCGGCCAGCACTTCAGGCGCATCAGTGACGGGCGAGGACAGGATGATGCCGTCCACATGCGTTTCATCGATCAATCCGCCAACTTCCGCTGCGAGCGTGGGGGAGCCGACATCGGCGGGTTGCGCGAGCATCCGCACACCCTGTTCGCGGCACTGCGCCCAGATGCCGTCCTGAATCTGGTGGATGTAGAAGGGCGAGTGATTGTCATAGATTAGCGCAATCTGGAAACTCCGTCGTCCCGCTAATGATCTTGCCGCAAGACTTGGACTGAACTTGAGCGCGGCCATCGCTGCGTCTACCTTGGCGCGGGTCGCGTCGCGGACATATTTCTCTTTGTTGAGTACGCGTGAGACGGTCTTGATCGAAACGCCCGCCAGTTTCGACACATCTTTGATTGTTGCGCGTGATGCCATCTGTTGTCCCCGTGTCACACTTCCGCTCTAATCGCCTGAGGCCTGTGAGTAAAATCACAAATGGGGCTTGCCCTTGCCCGTGATATTATGACAAAAGCAATTTCAGACATCGTTGTCATAAAACGGGTGGACGGTTTGGAGCAGGCGGTACGATACGGGCTGGTTGGTACTGGCATGATGGGTGTGGAGCATATCCAGAACCTCGCGATCACGCCGGGGGCTGAATTCGTCGCGATTGCCGATCCGGTGGGGACGTCGCTTGGCTGGGCCAAATCGGCGCTTGGCGAACGGGCCGCTGGCGTGACTGAGTTTGAGGATGGTGCAGCGCTTGCCGCGTCTGGTTTGGTTGATGCGGTGATTGTCGCCAGCCCCAATTATACGCACCGCGCAGTGCTGGCCCCGCTGTTTGATGCTGGCCTTCATATCCTTTGCGAGAAACCGCTGGCGACGACGATTGATGACGCGCGCTGGATTGTTGAGCGCGCCGCGCAGACGCCGGGGATTTTCTGGACGGCGATGGAATATCGCTACATGCCGCCTGCGGCTGAATTTATCGCGCAGATACACGCCGGGCGGGCGGGCAAGCTTCAGATGCTGTCAATCCGCGAACATCGTTTTCCCTTCCTTGTGAAGGTTGGTGATTGGAACCGCTTTTCAATCAATACCGGCGGAACGATGGTTGAGAAATGCTGCCATTTCTTTGATCTGATGCGGTTGATTGTCGGCGCAGAGGCGGTGCGGGTTTATTGCTCAGGCGCGATGGATGTGAACCATCTTGATGAGGCTTATGATGGCAAGCGGCCTGACATCATCGACAATAGCTATACCACGGTTGATTTCGCGAACGGCGTCCGCGCGATGCTTGATCTGTCAATGTTTGCCGAAGGGGCTGAAAATCAGGAAGAGATATGCGCGGTCGGCGATAAGGCGCGGCTTGAGTGTCTGATACCCGAAGGTGATCTTGTGTTCAGCCCGCGCACTGGGTTTATGAACCCCAAGGCCGTCCACCGCGTTCACATCGCGGTTGATGAGGCCGCATTGAACGCCGGGCACCACCACGGCGCGACCTTTTATCAGCACCAGAAATTTATCGCGGCGGTGCGCGGGCAGGGCGGCGTTGAGGTCAGCGCGCATGACGGGCTGATGGCCGTTGCGATTGGTACTGCTGCTGAAATCAGCGCGCGTGAAAAGCGCGTGGTGACGATGGCCGAGTTGGGATTTTAATAACTAACAAGCCCGCAATGACGGGCGTTTTTCGAAGGGAACGGAACAATGATGAAATTTTTGATGGCGACAAGCGCACTGGCGCTGATGGCAACGCCCGCATTCGCGCAGGATGCAACGCCCGCAGAGGATGAGGCCATTGGCGAGATCATCGTCACCGCGCAGAAGCGTTCGGAGCGGTTGCAGGATGTGCCGGTTGCGGTTTCGGTCGTCAGCGGGGCAACGCTTGAGGCGCAGGGCGGGGTCAATATTGAGAATGCGCAGTATCTCGTGCCAACGCTCAATTTCCGCAAATCGGGGACGACGATCAACCAATCGCTGTTCCTGCGCGGTGTCGGAACTTCGACCTTCTCAATCGCGGGTGAGCCTTCGGTTTCAACCGTGCTTGACGGCGTGGTTTACAGCCGTGCGGGCGAAGCGTTCGGCGATCTGGTCGATATCGAACGGCTTGAAGTGCTGCGCGGGCCGCAGGGGACGTTGTTTGGCAAGAACGCCAGCGCTGGCGTCGTCAACATTGTTTCAAAACGCCCAACCAATGATTTTGAAGGCACGCTTGAAGCGTCATTCTTCACCAAATCCGAATATCGCGGACGCGGCATCATCAATATTCCGATCAGCGATAAGGCGCGCAGCCGCTTCACCGGATTTTACGGCGAATATGATGGAAACATCCGCAACATCAATGCAGGCGTGAATGACCGCGTCAACGGGTATAAGCATTACGGCTTTCGCGGGATCGTTGAGCTTGACCTGTCTGAAAAGGTCAAGGCAACACTGATTGGTGACTACCGCAAGTCAAATGATGATTGCTGTGCCGAAGTGATTGGCACCGCGCCAACTGGACTTGGCTTACTTGCGCTTTCCGGGATCACTTTCAAGGGCGATGAAACGCGGACGATCAACCAGAATCTGGTGACCTCGACGGTTGAAGAAAGCTACGGCGGTTCGCTCCAGATTGATGCTGAACTGGGTACACAAACTGTTACGTCGATCACGTCATACCGCCAATATGATAACCGCGAAATTCGCGACGGCGATTTTGTCGGCGCGGCCTTTGCTGGCCTTAACCAGCTCCATGATGATGGCCCGCAGACCAGCGATACCTTCACGCAGGAATTGCGCTTGACTTCGCCGGGCAACCAGCAGTTCGATTATGTGCTTGGTGCATTTTATTCAAAAGCGGACACGCAGCGTACCTTCACGCGGCGTGATATTGTTTGCAACCCAGCGCCTCCGGGTGGGGTGTTGCTCCCCTGTACTGGCGTTGGTGCTCCGGCCAGTACCTTCCCCAACGGCAGCGCAACCTTTGGTTCAGTGTTTAAGAATTTCGCGCTGTTCGGGCAGGGAACGTTCGACATTGTTGATCGCTTCCGCTTGATTGGCGGGGTGCGTTATACGATTGATCAGCTTAATGTGTTCCATAGCCGCGTCTCGCCGCTGACTGGCCCCGGCATTCAGCCGAACTTTGATGCGGGCGTGTTCAACGGCGGGCTAATCGGCCCCAACGGCGGCTTTATTGCGGGGCCATCAAACGGTATTCCGTTCCGCAATAAGGCGACCAATACCAACTTCTCAGGCCGTGCAGGCGTCCAGTTTGATGCGTCGAAAAATTCAACGCTCTACGCCACCTATGCACGCGGGTATAAAGGTCCAGCGTTCAATATCTTCTTTAACCTGACGGCAGTTGGCACGGGCGAAATCGCGGCGGAAACGGCGGATAGCTATGAGGCGGGGATCAAAAACACGCTGTTTGGTGGTAAACTCGTTCTGAATCTTGCAGCTTATTATGCCAAATATAAGAATTTTCAGGCGAATAACCCTGATATTGTCGCGGGCGTTGTCGTCACCCGCTTCACCAATGCGGGCCGGATTTCGACGCGCGGGGGTGAGCTTGATCTGATCTGGCGGCCAATCAAAGGCCTCAACATTAACGGCGGCTTTGCCTACACCGATGCCAAGGTGGATCAGTTCTTCCTGCCACCCGGTGGCAATCCAGCAGGCGTCGTCCCGTCAGGCACACCGCTTGCCTATGCGCCGAAGTATAAGGCGTCACTTGGCGGAGATTATACCATCGAAACCGGCGGTGCGGTCAACATCGTGCTTGGCGCGCAAGCCTCGGCACAGTCGAAGCAGTTGTCGCTGTTTGATCCAAGCCCTGTGTTGCGCGCGGCGGGGACGATTAATGGCTACACGCTGGTGGATCTCTCGGCAGCGATTGTTGACGCCAATGATCGCTTCAAACTGACGTTCCAGGTCAAGAATGTGTTTGATACCAGCTTTGCCTCATCGATCACCAATGGCGGGCCGGGGGGCAGCTTCCGCTTCCTGATCCCGCGTGAGGCCGATCGTTATTTTGGGATTACCGCCAAGGTCAATTTCGGCGGCAATTGATACCCTTGCGGGTCGCAGCGCCAAGGGGGAGGGAGGCCGGGAGAGTGATTTCCCGGCCTCTTGTTTTCTATAAGCTATATGCCAAGACGGTGGGGAGAGGGTATGATGCAGATGATGTGTAAGACTGTGGCGCAACAATGAAGATCATCACCCCGCGTCTGCGCTGGACGCTCTTCGGCTTGCTCTGTGTCGCGGGGATTTTCAATGCGATGGATCGCCCGGTCATCGCGATCCTGAAACCCGATATGTCAGCCGATTTCGGCTGGACGGATGAGGATTTCGGCAACCTCGCCTTTTATACCCAAATCGCTGCGGCCTTTTCATTCCTGTTCACAGGCTGGCTGGTTGACCGGATTGGGGTTCGCCGTTCGATGATTGCGGGTGTGACGACGTGGAGTTTTGCCGCGATGGCGCACGGTTGGGCAATCACAGCGTGGCATGTTGTCGCGGCGCGGATCGGGCTTGGCGCAACTGAAGCAGTGCAGACACCGCTCACCATCAAGACGGTGGCGACGCTGTTTCCGCCCAACAAGCGCTCCTTTGCCTTTGGTGTGGGCACCGCCATAGCGGGCACAGGCACCATCGCGATGCCGTTTATGATCCCGGCAATGGCGGCGGCGTTCGGTTGGCGCGGCGCACTGATTTTTGCAGGGCTTGGCGGTTTCATCACGCTCGCACTTTGGCTCTGGTGTGCGCGCGGCGTGAAATTTGATGACGGCGCAGAGGATGCGACGCGCGATATGTCCGATGGTGGCGCGCCTTATGGCCCGATCCTGCTTGAACGGCGGACGTGGGCGATTGTCATCGCCAAGGCACTTTCTGACTCGACATGGTGGCTGATCAATTTCTGGCTGCCTGATTTTTATCGCAAAACCTATGATCTAACGACCGAGCAACTTGCCATCCCGCTCGCGCTTGCCTTTCTGGGTTCGGGTGGCGGCGCGCTGCTCGCGGGTTGGGCCTCAACGCGATTGCTTGAGAAGGGCTGGAGCGTCAACCGAGTCCGCAAGAGCGTGATGCTTGTCTCAGCACTGATTGTGCTGCCTTTACCGCTGGTACTGCAACTCAACAGCTTCTGGCCTGTGGCGATCATGATGGGCGTGGTGATGGCGGGGCATCAGGGTTTCTCGCTGTCGATATTCTCAACGATCACTGATGTGGTGCCGCGCGCCAAAGTTGGCCGGGTCACGGCCTTCGGCGCATTTATGGGCAATATGGGCGGGGCCGCGATTGCCAAGATCACCGGCCTCGTGCTGGTGGCGGGGATTGGTTACACCCCGCTCTTCATCTTTGCCGCTGTATCCTATCTCTTGGCACTTGCGTGGTTTCATCTGATGCTGCCCGAGATTAAACGGGCAGAGCCATGACGCAGCAGTCGATGCGCGGCTATCCGCTAGCGGCTGATCTCTATGGCGATTTGCTTGACACCAGTGCGCCTGCGCAAAAAATCGGCTGGCGCGATCATTTTCCGGGGTTGGCGATTACGGCGGTGGCCGCGCTTGCGGCAATGTGGCTGTCCGAACATTACGGCGCGCCCAAAATGCTGATGGGGCTGCTTATTGGTCTTGCGTTCAATTTTGCCAATGCCGATGCGCGGCTCCATCCAGGGCTTAACCTTGCCTCAAAAACACTCCTGCGCTGGGGGATCGTGCTTGCGGGCGCACAGATTACGATCTGGCAAATTGTCGATCTCGGCGGGATCAGTTTCCTTTGGATTGCAGCGACGGTTGCGCTGGTGACACTCGCGGGGGTGGCGACGGCACGCCTGCTGGGGCTTGGTAGCGCCTTCGGGGTGCTGGCAGGCGGTGCAGTCGCCATATGCGGCGCATCGGCGGCACTTGCACTTTCAAGTGTGCTTGGCGAAAAACGCTCAAGTCAGGCGCAACTTACTTTGGTGCTGGTGGCAATTGCTGCGGCCAGCGCACTCGCGATGTCGCTTTATCCTGCAATCTCGCAGTTGATCGGGCTCAATGACAAACAGGCCGGGTTTCTGGTCGGCGCATCAATCCATGATGTCGCCCAATCATTAGGCGCTGGCTATAGTTTCTCTAACGATGCGGGAGAGACGGCGGCGATTGTCAAACTCACGCGCGTCGCGATGCTCGCGCCCGCACTTGCAGTTGTCGCGCTTTGCTTCCCCGCTGAGCCGGGGCAGGTGCGCAGCCGGGTTGGCGTGCCGTGGTTTGTGCTTGGTTTCCTCGGCGTTGCACTACTCAATTCCTTTGTGAGTGTGCCTGCTCCAGTCACGCTCTGGACGAAAGAGGCGGCTTCTGCGCTGCTCCTGCTTGCGGTGACGGCGACTGGCATTCGCTCCCCGATGCAGTTGTTGTTGCAGCAGGGCTGGCGCAGCGCGATGCCCGTGACCGTCGCAACGCTTGCCGCGTTTGCGATTAGTTTGGCAGGCGCATTTCTGGTCGGTTGATCAAAAACGAGTCGACAGGCTCAGATTGAAACGGGGAGAGCGATCATCGCTGTCAAAACGATCGGCGTTGAGTGGGAAGGCCGATTCAACACCGACGTCAATTGTGCCTAAACGTGCGCGGATGCCGCCGCCGCCGGAGAATAGCGCACCGCCGCCAAAGCCGCTTTCAAGATTGGTGACACGTCCGGCATCGATAAAGGTATAAGCCTGCGCCCAGTTAAGCCATGTGGCGATGTTGGTGAAATCCGTCCGTAGCTCAGCAAGCCCAACTGCGCCATTATCGCCTGATCGTTCGCTAAAGCTATACGCCCGGCCGAAGCGTGGGCCGCCAATGCCCAATTCATATTCTGCAAATAGGGGCCCTTCAGTAACCTGAAATTCTGTGGCCAATCGCAGACTGAGGGGGCCACTGATTTTGCCCGTCCAGTCCGCCTCAAGATTGAGTTTTGTAAATCCGGCACCTGCGTCGGAGCGTGAGGATCGCGGATCGCCGCGCTGCGTCGCGCCAAATGCGTCGAACCCTTGCGTCAGGGTTAGTTCGCTTCGCAACCGGCCTCCCGCAAATACGCGATTGCCGCCCAGTGTAAACGAAACGGAGCTGATTTTGGTGTCACGCACACGGATGCCAAGCAGGCTTTGCCGGGATGAAAGCTGCTCAAATTTGGTGGCAACGAATAGGTTTGTTGTCCGGCTGCGGATGATCTGACGGCTAAGTGAGACGTTATAGGTGACGCTACGTCCGGCGCTGTTAAATTGTTTGAGAAAACCGCCCGGTTGTGAGCGGCCATAGGCAACAGAGCCACTGAAAACGGTGCTATCTGAGTCAATCGGTAGCGAATAGCTTAACGCGGCAAACGCAAGTTCATCTGGTTGGAGCGGAGTGGACGCGGCTTGCACTGAAAGCTGGTCACCGGATGTGGCAAGATTTGATCCGCTTAGCGAAACAAAGGCGCGAACCGGCCCTGTTGATTTGTTGCCAAGCGTATCAAACCCGGCAACGCCGCTAAAACTGTCTTCGCTAACTGTGATGATCAAAACACCGCGCCCGTCTTCACGCAGGTATCGGATTTTCTGGACTGCAAAACCCGGGACGTCGGCTGCGAGAAGCAAACGGCGCTCAATCTCATTATAAGGTCGCGCCTTACCCTCCAACGTAGAAACAATTTTGCGGAGCTGGCGGTTCTTTGACCCTTCGATCCGAACGGCGCTAATTGCGCCTTCATCAAGTGTTATGGTCAAAACACCAAGTGCCAATGATTGCTGCGCGACGAACGCGCTTGCGAATTTGTAGCCGCGCGCACGCGCAACATCGGCAATGGCACGGCTAGCATTTGCCAGATCAGTATTTGACAGACCCTTGCCGATGAACGGCTCAATTGCGGTCGCGAAGGCCTCAATGGGTATCGCCTTTGCGCCGCTGACGCGTATCGCGCCGATAAAAACTCCGCCCGTGGGCGCTGATGTTGGTGTTGGAGGATCGGCGGCGTCGCGTTCGACCGTGATGCGCGACGGCGGCGGCACTTCACTTAGCGGGGATGCTTCACGCTGAATAATGGCGGTGTTGCTTTGATCAAGCGGCATCTGCGCAGAAGCGCTACTACCCGCCCAAGCGATTCCGATTATCACAGATATCAACCTACGCAGCACTGGAGATCTCTCTTTGTTAACAATCAAGCAATATCCCCAAGAGGTTACTGATTACTTTATCATTTCAAAATGGATCGATTTCACTTGCGTTAACTACCCACCGAGAGATTGCGGTAACAATATAGACGTATCTCACACCCAAATTCGCCGTGACATGCGGTTTGAATGCAAGTGGGGCTATGGCAATGATCAAGGCAAAAATTACGCTGGTTGCAACTGGGCTATTCTTGGCAAGCGCTGCCTCTGCGGCTCCTGATGGCTGGAAGATTTCTGAGAAATCGGGAACGGTGACGGTGTTGCACAGTGGGGTCAGCAAGATTGCCCTTCAAGGTAATGCGATTGCCATGGGTGATGTCGTCAACACTGGAGCAAACGGTCGCGCGGTGCTGGTACGTGGGCAGGAATATCTCGTTATCGCGCCCAACAGCCGCTTGCGCATTGCCGATCCTGCCCCATCAGGTGGCATGATCCAGATTTTGCAGGACGTTGGTAATGTCATCTTCAAGATCAAACGCAAATCAACCCCGCATTTTGCAGTGCAAACGCCCTATCTCGCGGCTGTGGTTAAAGGAACGACCTTCAGCGTGACGGTGGGCGAAGCGGGAGCGTCGGTTCAGGTCATTGAAGGCGCGGTTGAGGTTAAAACCAATGATGGCGGTGCCAGCGATCTCGTAAGGCCGGGCATGATTGCGGCGGTCACTGCGCGTGATCTGTTCAGCATCAAGATTGACGGCGATAGTTCGCACATCACGACTTCGCCCAATGCCTCGGGCAAGGAAACCACTCAGCCGTCTTCGTCGGAGCCCGACAATATGCCGGTAACGGCAGCGTCCGAGCCCGTGATTGAAACACCCATCGTTGAGACCGTGCAATCGGTGGCAGCGCTAACGGGCGGCTTGATTGAAGGCAGCGCCAGTTTTGCCAGCCCGGTGCGTGTGGTTGAAGTGCGTCAGAAAGTGACTGCTACGGCAGTTCTTGTTCTGCCGCCCGAACCGGCGGATATCGCCGCCGCCGTCGTTGCGCAGAGCCAGCCAGTAGTTGCGACGGCAGCGGCGGTTCCAACCGAGGTAGCGCAGGTACCAGCGACTTCGCCGGTTGCAGTAGCGCCGGTTGTCCCCGCGCCAGTTGCGGTTGCAGTAGCGCCGGTTGTCCCCGTGCCAGTTGCGGTTGCAGTAGCGCCGGTTGTCCCCGTGCCGGTTGCGGTTGCAGTAGCACCGGTTGCCCCCGCTCCAGTTGCTGTCGCAGTAGCACCGGTTGCCCCCGCGCCGGTTGCGGTTGCAGTAGCGCCGATTGTCCCCGCGCCGGTTGCGGTAGCAGTAGCACCGGTTGCCCCCGCGCCGGTTGCGGTTGCAGTAGCGCCGATTGTCCCCGCGCCGGTTGCGGTCACACAAGCGATAGCCACCCCTTCATCATCGCAGACGATGTTCGATCAGTTGATAGCCGCCGCCCGCGCGTTCTTGGTCAATTTACAAGACGGGTCGAATAACAATTTCGACGGTGGCAGCAACAGACGTGGTTTTGGGAATAAAAATGGCAGAAACTGAGAATATTGCTTGGTTTGAGGCACGACAATGTCCGAATTGATGACTGCCATCATTCTGCTACACGTTCGATAAGATCTGCGTGTTTCTATGATTTTTACCGGCACTATTATTAAGGGAATTATATACTTGACTCCCTAACCGATTGAGGGTAGTTATCTACTATATTCAAGAGGGCAATGAAATGAGCCGTTCAACCATCAGCACATTTCAGCTTTTCCAGATGTTTCCAGATGCTGAAACTGCGCGCGCATATATCGAAAAGCGTCGCTGGCCTGATGGTGCTGTGTGCCCCGCCTGTAACGAGACAAAGCGCATCGGCATTCGCAAAGGCGGCTTCTATCGCTGCAATGCCTGTAAGGCTGATTTTACTGTTCGCACGGGCGCGATATTTGAGCGGTCACATATCCCGCTGCACAAGTGGATTTTTGCCATGTATCTGCTGATGACATCACGCAAGGGCGTCTCCAGCTTACAGCTTGGCAAAGAAATAGGCGTCACGCAAAAGTCAGCATGGTTCATGCTCCAGCGCATTCGTGAGGCTTGCGGCAATGATCTATCCGTTCTCAGTGGAACTGTCGAAATTGATGAGACATTCATCGGCGGCAAAGAGAAGAACAAGCATGGCAACAAGAAAGCCCGTGCGGGGCGGGGCACGGTTGGCAAAACGCCTGTTATGGGAATGCGTGAGCGCGGTGGACGCACCCGCGCAATGCCAGTTGCTGGCACTGACAGCCGGACACTGCAATCGGCAATTCACACTCATATTGCAGCGGGATCAACAATCCACACAGATGAACATGGCGGCTATAAGGGCTTGAATGGCCTGCTCTATACCCATGAAGCAATCAATCATGGCGCTGGCGAATATGTCCGTGGTGATGTTACAACGAACAGCATAGAGAGCGTTTGGGCTGTTTTGAAGCGTGGCCTTCATGGTGTTTACCATCACGCCAGTGAGAAGCATTTGCACCGCTATGTTGGTGAGTTCACTTTCCGCTTGAACGATGGCGACGTAAAGCGCCATACACTCGACAGACTGGAAAGCCTTGTAACGGCGTCATTCGGGCCTCGGCTCACATACAAAGACTTAACCGCCTAAAGGATCGACCATGAGCATTGATCATGCTGCGCTTGACCGGATTACCGACATTGTTCTCCGCTACAGACCGCCGAATAAGGGGCTAAAGACCGCTCATAAAATCGACAAATCACCTGAGAAAATTAATCAAAATAAGTCAAACACCAAGAATAAGTTGGTTGACAGCGAGAAGTGAACAATAAAATGAACACAGCAGCCAGCAGCCAGCAGCCAGCAGCCAGCAGCCAGCAGCCAGCAGCCAGCAGCCAGCAGCCTCGTCGTCCGGCAACCGTACCCTGTCAAATGCCAAAAAAGCCAAGCAGGATGAATTTTATACACAGCTTGGCGACATTGAAAATGAGCTGAAACACTACAAGGCGCAGCTACGCGGCAAGGTGGTTTTTTGTAATTGCGATGATCCTTATGAGAGTAACTTTTTCAAATATTTCGCTCTCAACTTCAACACTCTTGGTCTTAAAAAACTTATCGCCACAGGTTATGCAAAGTCGCCCATCGTGGGTGTGCATTTGCCGCTCTTAGACATTGAAGGGTTGAAGCCCCAGGGTAAAGAACCCTACGCAATTGAGATCAGCGACGTCCCCGACGCCAATGCAGACGGCACTATCGACCTTGCCGATGTCGAATGGTTACTGCGCAATGACGCGAACATCTGCCGCACGTTAAAGGGCGATGTCGAATATGGCGCGGGCGATTTTCGCAGCGCGGAGTGCGTTGAATATCTGAAACAGGCTGACGTGGTGGTAACAAATCCGCCGTTTTCACTGTTTCGGGAATATGTTACACAGTTGATCGACCATTCGAAAAAATTCCTAGTGATAGGTAGTCAGAGCGCGATCACTTATCGGGATATTTTCACTCACGTCCGATCAAACAAGATTTGGTTGGGCGTCACGAATGGCGGGACAAAGTGGTTTCGTGTGCCTGACGGATACGACATTCAAACTGAATCACGAAAAAAAATTGTGAATGGTGTTAAGTATTTCAGCATGGGTAGTATCATGTGGTTCACCAATATGGACAATCCCAAGCGTCATGAGGTGATCCCCCTTTATCGAAAATTTGAACTGGCTGATTACCCAAGCTATGATAACTATGATGCAATCGAGGTAGGCCGTACTGCGGACATTCCTTTGGACTTCAACGGAGTGATGGGTGTTCCAATCACCTTCCTTGACAAATACAATCCTGAACAATTCGAAATAGTTGGCCTTGCCGCTGGCAACATAAAGGGTTTGGCTGGCATCCCAAGTCGCACCGGAAAGGATGGGCCATATATCGGCGGCAGACTTCGATATGGCCGTATTATGGTCAAGCGAAAGAATCCTCATGAAAATTGACTTAAGGAAATTGAGGGTTTCTGAGCTGGTCGATTCGTTCACCGATAGGGGCGAGCAAGGCGTTACTGGCTATAATGGACGCCTAAACATTCGCCCCGCATACCAGCGTGAATTTATTTACAAGGAAAAGCAGCGCAATGCGGTGATTGACACAGTTCGCAAGGGCTTCCCACTCAACACTATGTATTGGGCTGTCGCGGATGACGGCTATGAGTTGATGGACGGGCAGCAGCGCACGATCAGCATCTGCCAGTATGTGAATGGCGACTATTCGGTCGATATTGACGGGAAGCCATTCGGCTTTGCCAATCTCCCCGCCGAACGCAAGCAGCAGATTCTCGATTATGAACTGTCCATCTATGTCTGCGACGGAGCAGACGGTGAAAAACTCGACTGGTTCAAAATCATCAACATCGCGGGCGAGAAGCTGACTGATCAGGAATTGCGTAACGCGATTTACACAGGGCCGTGGCTCGCGGATGCAAAGCGGTGGTTCAGCAAGAGCGGCGCACCAGCGGCGGCAATCGGCAACAAGCTCGTTAACGGCACACCCATCCGGCAGGAATATCTGGAAACCGCGCTCAATTGGTTATCCAACGGTGCTATCGAGCAATACATGGCGGCGCACCAGCACGATCAAAACGCGAATGAACTCTGGACGTATTTTCAGAACGTCATAAATTGGGTCAACCTGACATTTCCGACATACCGCAAGGAAATGAAGGGCGTGGCGTGGGGGCCGCTTTATAACAAATACGGGAGCGCGAAGCTCAATACGGCTGAGCTTGAGGCGGAAATTATCCGTCTGATGCAGGACGAGGACGTGACTAAAAAGTCTGGTATTTACGACTATGTCCTGAGCGACAACGAACGTGCGCTTTCCATCCGCGCCTTTAACGAGAATATGCGGCGTGAATCTTATGAGCGGCAACAGGGCATTTGCGCAGCATGCTCAAAGCAATTTGGCATTGACGAGATGGAAGCCGACCACATTACTCCTTGGAGCCAAGGGGGAAAGACTAGGGCTGAAAATTGCCAGATGCTTTGCAAGATGGATAACAGAACAAAGAGCGGAAAATAGGCAGAAAAATCTAGCTAAGGACATATCTATAGGGAGTTAAATATATAATTCCCATTATTAAGGGTTGGCGGGCAGCCAGCGTGATGAGGATCATCGCTCTGGTGGCGCTGCTGCTAGGCGGGCTGTGTCTTGTTTCTGATTTTGGACGTCCGCTGGACGAAACTTTGCGCGACAGCCGCGATGCGATTCGCACCCACCCGGCAAGTGGCGAAATCCATATCGTCGAAATTGATGCCAAGAGTCTTGCTAAGATCGACCGCTGGCCTTGGCCGCGCGCCTATCATGCGCAGATTGTCGACCGGCTGAACGCCGCTGGTGCGCATATCATCGCATTTGATGTTGATTTTTCCGCGCATTCAGATTTAGCCAATGATACCCGCTTTGCCGAGGCGCTCAAGCGCGCTAACGGAGGCGTAATACTACCGACTTTCCAGCAGCTTGGCAGCAACCGAGGCAGCACATTCGTTGAAAATTTGCCGATAGCGCCTCTGCGCGAACACGCCTTCCTCGCGTCGGTCAATATCCACCCGGATCGCGGTGGGCTAGTGCGGCAATATTCAACCGGGGTCGTTACCGCAAAAACGATGCGCCCAGCGATTGGAGCGATGCTCGCCGAGTCATCAAGCCTTGCCGCAGTCAACTTCACAATTGACCAGTCAATTGATCCCGCAACGATCCCGCGCCACAGTTTCGTTGATGTCATGAACGGCACAGTGCCGGCATCTGTACTCGCGGGAAAGCGTATCGTTATCGGCGCGACCGCAATCGAGCTGGGTGACCGCTATGCTGTGCCGCGCCACAGCGTCCTTCCCGGCGTTGTCATTCAGGCGATGGCGGGCGAAACGCTGCTTCAGGGTAGTGCAATGGCCAATTTTGGCGCGGTGCCGCTGCTGTTGTTCGCAGGCGTCATCCTGTGGCTCCGTATTCGTAGCACGGCGCGCCTGTCACACCTGATTTTCCTCGGTATGGGGATGGTGGTTGCGATGCCGCTTGGGCTTGAGTCGCTGCGTATCGGCAGCCTTGATGCCGCTCCGGCATTGGTCGCGCTTGTGTCTGGGGGGCTGATGATCGCCGCGTTTAACATCGCCTGCACATTCCGTCGCAACCGGTTGACCGAGAGCGAGACCGGTCTGCCCAATGCCCTCGCCTTTGCAGAGTTTAATCCGCAGTCCAAAGGGCATGTCATCATTGCTGCACGGGTGGCGCGCTACGGCGAAATTGCAACGGTGGTTGGTGCCGAGGGGGCGGTGGATCTTATCCGCCGGATTGCCGAAAGACTTGCCTATGCCGCCGACAATGGTCTGGTCTACCGCTGCGACAGCGACGCGCTGGCATGGTCGGTTCCGCGCGATGAGGCCGATGCCCTGCCAGATCGCATCGCTGCGCTTGACGCACTGTTTCGAGCGCCTGTGCGGATTGGCGCGCGCGCGATAGACGTCAGCCTGACTTTCGGGATTGTCGCCGATGTGGCGGTTGATACCCAGCAGTCGATCGCCAAGGCATTGCTCGCTGCTGATCGTGCCGCCTCGCAGGGACTGCAATGGGATCGTCATGATGAAGCCATTGATGATGCGGTTGACTGGAAATTGTCGCTCCTCTCTGAACTTGATGAAGCGTTGGCAGACGGCCAGATATGGGTGGCCTATCAGCCCAAGGCCGATATCACGAACGGGCAGATCGTCGGTGCTGAAGCATTGATCCGCTGGAACCACCCGACGCGCGGTGCGATAGCGCCCGATCATTTCATCCCGACAATTGAACAGGCCGGGCGCATGGGTGATCTGACCGTACATGTGCTGCGTCAGGCAGTGGCGGATCTTGAGGGTTGGCGCGACCAGGGCCATGATGTTTCGGTAGCGGTCAATCTTTCGGCATCGCTGCTTGATGATGCTGGATTCGTCGCCATTGTAGAGGCGCAGATTGCGCATGCGCGGTTCGCGCCGTCAGCACTAACCTTTGAAATTACCGAATCGGCGGCGATGGCACATCCCGATCAGGCCATCCAAGTTATGACCGAGCTGCGCAAACTTGGCGTGTGCTTGTCGATTGACGATTATGGCACCGGACAATCGACGCTGACATATCTCAAGCGTCTGCCCGCAACCGAGATCAAGATCGACAAGAGCTTCATTCAGGATATCGTTGACAGCCGCAGCGATCAGATACTGGTGCGCTCAACGATTGCACTTGCGCATGATCTTGGCTTCAAGGTGGTAGCCGAAGGCGTGGAAACGTTAGAATGCCTTAATCAGCTTCGCGCGCTTGGTTGCGACACTGCACAAGGCTGGCTTATCGGTCGGCCAATTACGAATGAAGCGTTTGTCGCGTTGCTGGGCGAGCCACTTAAGCGGGCTGCATAGCGCTAGGGGTTGTCGCGCCCCGTCAACACCAATATAAGCGTTACTCGCGATCAGGCGGCCACTTACGGGTCGCCTTTTTTGATTGTCGCTTAACTGGAAAGGCCTTGTCATGACGATTACCCCGCTGATGCCCGTTTATCCCCGGTGCGGTGTGCGTCCTGTGCGAGGCGAGGGATCGCATCTGATTGGTGAGCGTGGTGAGCGCTATCTTGATTTTGCCAGCGGGATCGCGGTCAATCTGCTTGGCCACGGCCATCCGCATTTGACCAAGGCGATCCAGGATCAGGCGGCAACACTGATGCACGTATCGAACCTGTATGGCAGCCCACAGGGCGAAGCCCTTGCTGCGCGGTTGGTGGAGAACACCTTTGCCGACACCGTTTTCTTCACCAATTCGGGCGCCGAAGCGGTTGAATGCGCGATCAAGACCGCGCGGCGCTATCATCATGTCACAGGCAATCCGCAGCGCAATACGCTGATCTGTTTCCATAACGCGTTCCACGGGCGGACGATGGGAACGATTTCGGCAACCAATCAAGAAAAGATGCGCGACGGTTTTGCCCCACTGCTTGAAGGGTTTGCCTATGCGCCGTTCAACGATCTGGAGGCGGCGCGCGCGCTGGTGAATGACAGCACCGCAGGCTTCCTGCTTGAGCCTGTTCAGGGCGAAGGCGGCATCATGCCCGCCACACAGGAATTCTTGCAAGGCTTGCGCGAGATCTGTGATGAGCATGGCCTGATGTTGGTGCTTGATGAGGTTCAGGCGGGCGTTGCACGTACTGGCAAACTTTACGCGCATGAGCATTATGGGCTGATCCCCGATATCATGGCGACTGCAAAGGGCATTGGCGGCGGTTTCCCAATGGGAGCATGTCTTGCCACTGAGGAAGCGGCCAAGGGCATGGTGATCGGCACGCATGGGTCGACCTATGGCGGCAATCCGCTCGCAATGGCGGCGGGGAGTGCGGTGCTTGATGTCATCCTTGAACCCGGCTTCATGGAGCAAGTGAGCGCAACGGGTGAACGGCTGCGCGGTGCGCTTGCGCAGTTGATCCCCAATCATGACGACTTGTTCGATCATGTGCGCGGGCTGGGGTTGATGCTTGGGATTAAGCTCAAGACCGATAGCCGCGCCTTTGTTGCACATTTGCGCGATAATCACGGGCTGTTGACGGTTGCCGCAGGGGATAATGTTGTTCGCGTTCTGCCCCCGCTTAATATTGATGAAAGCCACATTAGCGAGTTTATTGAGAAACTGTCGGCCGGCGCGCGGAGCTACGCGATCCCGCAAGCCGCCTGATGCGGCACTTTCTCAACCTGTCCGACGCAGGGGCTGATGGTATCGCTGCGATGATTGCTGATGCACTTGACCGTAAGGCGGCGCGGGCCGGGTGGTCAAAGGGCAGGGCAGATACTGATGCGCCACTTGCCGGGCATACGCTCGCAATGATCTTTGAAAAGAGCTCGACCCGAACCCGCGTCTCATTCGACATGGCAATGCGTCAGCTTGGTGGCACCACTATCGTTATGGATGCAGGCGGAATGCAGCTTGGTCGCGGTGAAACCATCGCCGACACCGCGCGTGTCCTTTCGGGCTACTGTGACGCGATCATGATCCGTACCGATGATCATGCCAAGATCGAGGCAATGGCTGCTCACGCATCAGTCCCGGTGATCAACGGGCTCACTGACCTTTCGCACCCATGCCAGATTATGGCCGATCTGCTGACGCTCATTGAAAATGGCAAGGCGCTGCCGGGGCTTAGCGTGGCATGGCTGGGTGATGGCAATAATGTGCTGCATTCAATCATTGAGGCGGCGGGGCTGATGCAGTTCAACGTCCGCGTTGGCTGCCCGCAAGGTTATGAGCCTGACGTAAGCTTTGTTGAGGCGGCGCGCGCCAAAGGGGCGGCTGTCTCTCTCTTTGCGGATGCGGTGGAGGCAGTGGACGGGGCCGACGTCGTTATTACCGATACCTGGATCTCAATGGGGCAGGAGCATGTTCACAATAAGCTCGCCGCGATGATGCCATTTCAGGTGACCGGGCGGTTGATGGCGAGAGCAAAAGCCGACGCCCTGTTTCTACACTGTCTCCCCGCGCACCGCGATGAAGAGGTGACGGCGGCGGTGATTGATGGCCCGCAGTCGCGCATCTGGCAGGAGGCGGAGAACCGACTTCATGCGCAGAAATCGGTTCTGCTCTGGGCCTTCGGGTTGCTTGGATGAGCGCAGACCTAGACCGCGCGCTCAGTTTCATTATTCCCGAACGTAATGCGCGCGGGCGATTGGTGCGGCTTGGGCCTGTGCTTGAGGAGATACTTTCGGCGCACGGCTATCCGCCAGCTATTGAGGCGCTGCTTGCCGAAGGGCTGGTGCTGACAGCGCTACTCGGCGCGATGCTCAAGGATGCGGGCGGGCAACTTACGATGCAGGTGCAGACCGAAGGCGGCGCGGTCAGCCTGCTCGTCTGTGATTATCGCGGTGGGCAGTTGCGCGGCTACATTCAACATGATGCGGATCGGTTGGCCGAGATGCCCATTAATCCGACTTTATTTGCCCTGTTTGGCAAAGCCTATCTTGCGATTACATTTGATCAGGCGGTTTCGGGTGAGCGCTATCAGGGGATTGTTCCACTTGATGGCAACAGCCTGTCCGAAGCGGTTGAAAGCTATTTCGGCCAGTCCGAACAAATCCCAAGCCTCGTCCGCGTTGGCATCTCAGGCCGGGTAGCGGGCGGGCTTTTGCTCCAGCATTTGGCAGAGGGCGAGGATGGTCGTGAGCGCATTCACACCCGGCTTGATCATCCTGAATGGGAGCATGTGAAAGCACGCGGGATCAGTGTCGCTGCGCCTGAACTGACAGACGCCGCACTACCGCTTGATGATCTGGTTTGGCGCTTGTTTCATGATGAAGCTGAAGTGCGCGTACTCGGGGATGCGATGCTTAGTAAAGGGTGTCGCTGTGACCTTGCCCATATTTCAGGCGTTATTGGCCATTTTCCCGATGAAGAGCGCCAAAGTATGGCGGGTAGTGACGGCGTGATCGCTGTCAATTGCGAATTTTGCGCGAAAATCTTTTCCATTCCTGTCTATTAACCTTGGTTATGCCTTAATTCGATCAACTTGTGATCGTATCCATTGCACAGCTCGTCGCTGATCACGATATTGTGATTTGGTTGATGAGCAGGAGTAAATTCGATGCGTCTGGCTATTTTGATCCCTGTTGCGATGCTCGCGAGCGTTGCTGTCCCCTGCTTCAGCCAGCCTGCGCAAGCACCAACGATTGCAGCGCTCCAAGTCATTCAGCCCGGCCAATGGGCGCTGCGTTCGCGCAGTGATCCCGCGCAAAGCCGCGCGCTTTGCCTTGGTGATCCAGCACTCCTCCTCCAGTTGCGCCATGGTGCTGCTGCCTGCACCCGCTTTGTTGTGGCGAATGATCCGCGCGGTGCCACCGTCCAATATCGCTGCCCCGGCAGTGGCAATGGGCGGACGACGATCCGCGTTGAAACCCCGCGTCTGATCCAGATCGAATCGCAGGGCATTATGAACAATGAGCCCTTCGTCGTTGAATTTGAAGGCCGCCGTGTTGGTGAATGCGCGGTGCGAGACGGCGGTAGTTCCAGTCGTCGTTGACGTGATGTTAACCATTCCACTGTAACGAGGGGATGTTGCAGGTTTGTTTGATTTTCCTGCACCGATCCTCCTCTCGCCGAAAGGCATACTGACCGCCCCGCAACGGGCGGTCATTTTTTATGGGCATGTTTTGGCTTGTGTCGCGCTGCCAGCAGTAATAGCGGACGGCGGCGATGATGATTACTCCTGCTCCCGGTGGCGCTGTAGCGCTTGTCCTGCTTTCGGGCGGGCTTGACTCAATGGTTGTGGCCGGCCTCGCGCGTGAGGCGGGGTATCGCATTTACGCGCTCACCATTGATTACAACCAGCGCCACCGGATTGAGCTAGAGGCCGCTGCGCGCGTGGCAAGCGCGCTTGGCGCTGAACGCCATGTTGTCCTGCCCGTTGACCTTTCAGCCTTTGGCGGTTCGGCGCTGACCGACACTGCGATAGCGGTGCCCAAGGACGGCGTAGATGGCAGCATCCCGCCAACCTATGTGCCCGCGCGCAATATGATCTTCCTATCGCTTGCCCTTGGCTGGGCCGAAGCAAGCGGTGCGCGCGATTTGTTCATCGGGGTAAACGCGCTTGATTATTCTGGCTATCCTGATTGCCGCCCCGAATTTATCGCCGCGTTTGAGGCGGCGGCAACGGCTGCGACCAAAGCAGGCGTTGAAGGACAGCCATTCCGCATTCACACCCCGCTGATCGCGATGAGCAAGGCTGATATTGCAGCGGAGGCGGCGCGGCTTGGGCTTGATGTTGCGATTAGCTGGTCTTGCTATGATCCAACGCCTGAAGGTCGACCCTGCGGCCTGTGTGACAGTTGCCGCCTGCGCGCGAAGGGTTTTGCCGAGGCGGGGCTGATCGATAGCGCACTTGTATGAGCTACGCGGTCAAAGAAATCTTCCTGACCTTGCAAGGCGAGGGCGTCCACACTGGTCGCCGCGCGGTGTTCCTGCGCTTTGCCGGGTGCAATTTGTGGAGCGGGCGTGAACAGGATCGTGACAGCGCGGTCTGCCGCTTTTGCGATACTGACTTTGTCGGCACTGACGGCGAAGGCGGCGGGAAATTCGCCACAGCGGCGGCGCTCGCTGATGCAGTCGCGGCGACATGGGGCGGCGTAACAGGCGGCGTCCGCTATATCGTGATCACTGGCGGTGAGCCTTTGCTCCAGCTTGACACCGCACTCATCGACGCGCTCCACGCACACGGTTTTGAAATCGGCGTTGAAACCAACGGCACAATCGCCGCGCCGTCTGGCATCGACTGGCTCTGCGTTAGCCCGAAGGCGGGCAGCGAAACGGTGCAGCGCAGCGGCAATGAGTTAAAACTCATTTGGCCGCAACCGGGAAGCGACGTGGCCACCATGTCAGACTGGTCGTTTGATCATTTCCTGATCCAGCCGATGGACGGGGCAGAGCTCGCGGCGAACCGCGCGGCGTCAATCGCCTTCATCCTTGCCAATCCCACGTGGCGGCTTTCGACCCAAACACATAAGGTGCTCGGGATTGCCTGATCCTCAGAACGGCAACCAGCGCGATTTTTCGCTAAACTTCATATAGCCGATATTGGCCCCAAGCCGCACACCAACGCCGAGCCGTACCGGGATCAGCGCAATATCGCCGCGCCGCAAATAGGTCGCCGAAAGCCCGCCAACAAAATAAGCGCGCCCCTCAACTTGGGCAAAACGCTTGTAAAGATCTTGGCTGTCATAAAGATTGTAAACCAGCACAAAAACCTTGGCCGCATCGCCGCCGACATCAAAGCCGAGCGATGGCCCCGTCCAGTAAACCGCGCGATCCCCTTCGACCTTGTGCGTCAGCGTGCCCGAGCCATAGCGGAACCCGACAACAAACGCGCCTGATGCCTCACGCCCGGCGATATAGCCATTGGGTTCACCCTGATCCTTCAAGATTTTTTCAAGCAGCGCTGCCAAATCCTTCGCCCCCTTGCCAAACACGCCCTCGGCCGCGCCGATAAGATCATCCTTGCGAAATGTCGCACCTTGAGCAGTCGCAGTCGCGGCGGGATTGGCCGAATCCGCCACGGTATCACTCGGCGTTGCAGCAGCGGTGCCTTCGGACTTCACCAGATCCTGATCAAAATCCTCGCTCTTTGGCTGAGCAGGCGCGGGTGGCACCTGCCTCGCGGCGGTTTGCTGCGCCGCTGTCTGCGGGACGGTGCCGAGAGCGCTGTTCGGGTCAACCGACTTGACTTGAGCCACCGCAACCGGCGCGCTCAAAACTGTCAGAAGCGTAACGAAAATCGCGGTCAACGCCTTGGTGCGCGCGGCAATGGTGAATGACATGGCGGCTTTTCCTAAAACAGAGCATAATTCACACAGCTTAGAATCCTTGTATTCTCCCACCGCAATCAACCCCGCGATGAACCGAGTCGATTCTGCGCCAAGCGGCAGTTTGCCGGTGCTGCCGCGAAATTAAGCGCTGCGAAAACAGCTTATTGATCCCGCCGATTTGTCTCGCTATAGCGCGCAGGCTGCTTTTACGTGGAGACGTGGGTGAGTGGCTGAAACCAACAGTTTGCTAAACTGTCGTAGGGGGTAACCCTTACCGCGAGTTCGAATCTCGCCGTCTCCGCCACTGCCACTTCAGGCTTAGTTCCCTTCGCTCCCTTTCTATTTTCCGCGCAGTTGACCGATGGCATCGCGCCCAAATTTTGCGATGATCTCACCAATTTCTTTGACTTGGGCAACCGAGCGTTCGCTTTGATCGCGAACGAATTTGGTCTGTATCTTGATAATATCAGTTGCTGACTTGGCTTCGGCGGCGGCGCGCATCGCGGCGAAAGCATCTTTGGTATTGGCCTCCGCATGATCAAGCACCTTGCTATTCAGCGCCGTCGTCCGCTTGACCGCGCGCTCTGCGGATTCGCGAATGGCCATGCCCGCTTTTTTGACTGGTTCGCTGATCTTGTCAGTGATCTTGTCAGTGATCTTTTCGGCCTTGGGGGCTTTGGCAGCTTTTGGGGTTTCAGGTTTTTTGGCCATCATGCTTTTCCTTTTACACTTTTGGGTTTGGAGGGTTTGGCGGCGGCCACTTTTGCGGCTGCTTTAGGTTTTGGTCTCGGCTTTGCCGCGACGCTTTTTGTCACTGCTGTTTTTGATGCGGCTTTTGTCGTTTTGGCAATACCGGCTTTCAACTCTTCAAATGATTGGCGCAAACAGTCGGCATAAAGTGCTGGATCTGGCATCATCTTGCGATCGCAAGTGAAGGAAATCACGATTTCATCGACATAGCTATAGATTGTGTTAATCAACCCCATCCCGTCAAACACGGGGCCAAGCCCAAGCATTTTGACCAGCTTCGCGCCGACAAAATAAAGTGGGATGCGCGATCCCGGTACGTTGGTCGCGACGCAGCTATAGACGGGCGCATGGGCATTTGCCACGCCAAGCCGGGTGTAAAGCCGCGCACCTAGCCCAGCAAGACCCGACGGGATCAACTGGCTGTAATCAGTCAGCGTCCGCGCGCCGACCGCATTGGTCATTGCCTTTGAATTGACCGTTTCCTTGTGGACATGCTCAAGCCGCTTGACCGGATCAGCGATGCTTGTGCCAAGGCTGACGACCATCCCTGATACGAGGTTGCCAAGCGCCTCTTTCTCGCCCTCGGCGCGTACCGAGATAGGCGCAAAGGCCGTCATATTCTCCTTGGGCAATTCCTTTTTATCGGACAGATAACCGCGCAGGCCGCCTCCAATGATCGCAAGGATAACGTCGTTGACGGTCGCGCCGGGAATCGCCTCTTTTACTGCACGGATTTCGGCGAGCTTGAAGGTTGCCCCATCAAACACGCGCTGTGGCGAGACTTTCTTGTTGAAGCGTGTATCGGGCGCGAGCTTGGTGCCCGCGAGCGATATTTCCCCCGCACTCACTTGTTTGCCGAGCCGCGCGACGCCGGGGATCGTATTCCATAATGTCTGGCCGAATTTGAACGGCTGTTTGAGCGCACTAATATAGGTGCGCACCGCGATTTCGCCGATGCCCGGCGGGTTTTCGCCCGACCAATTATCGGGAAGCGCCGGGCGTGACATGCTCGCGTCAAGATCATGCACCGCTGAGCTCATCTCAACGCCCGACATTCCGTCAATCGCGGCGTGATGGACTTTGGAAACAAGCGCGAAGCTGCCCTTGGGAATGCCGGGGATATTATCAAGCCCCTCAACAATCCAGAACTCCCACAGCGGCTTGGTCAAATCAAGCGGACGGGCATGGAGGCGCGCAACCTGAATGCAGAGCTGCCGCCAATCGCCGGGTTTGGGCAGCGCGATGTGACGGACATGATATTCAAGATCAAAGTCGCTATCTTCAATCCAGTAAGGATGATCGAGATCAAACGGCACCCGCACCAATTTCTGCCGGAAACTGCGCGCGCCGCTTAGCCGCCCCTCGATAAAGCGCAGGATATCCTTGAACCGTACAGCCCCGCCGGGTGCCGTCGAAGGATCATAAATTGCGACCGACCCAATGTGCATCGGCGTTGCGGGGGTTTCGAAATAAACGAAACTCGCATCCTGTCCGCTCAACTGAAGCATATTGGCCCTCTCCCTTTTTTGTTGGAGGGAGGCTAGCACTGGATTTGGGGGAAGGCGAGTCTTTGGGAAAGAAGCCCTCTCCCTCAAAGGGAGCACGATGCTCCTTTAATCCCGGCTATCTTGTTTGTAATCGATATGATGGATAACTGACATAACGATTCTAGGAATTGAGAAAATGGACATTGATGATCCAGAAAAGCCTGAATTCGCAACGTGGCAAAGTTACACACACTTTGCTGAGCGCGTTCGCCTCAAACGTCGTTATGTTTGGGGTATCGAGGAAAATTCATTTCTCGATACTGTACTGGCTACAATCCGTGACCGCAGCGGCTATTTAGAAGAAGGAACCATTTTTTATCGTGCCCAACAAGGAGTCGACTGGCGCGATGTAACGGACTCAGAGGGCAATATTGACCAAGAACCTGAAGGTTATGGCTCGGAAAGAATGAAGCCCCGCCCTAACCAAGCGAATGAAGGGCGAGCTAACCCGGCTGGTATCTCGGTATTGTATCTGGGTACAACTGAACAGACCGCCATCTCAGAGGTAAGGCCGTGGATCGGAGCTTCGTTGTCCGTCGCACAGTTTAAAATACTAAAGCAATTGAAGGCAATTGATCTTTCGCGTGGACATGGCCAGTCTTCCTTCCTTGTGGCTGGCGTTCCGTGCATGCATAGAGATGAGGCAATAAATTCAAATAAAAAAGAGGAAGCCGTATGGATTGATATAGATAATGCTTTTTCTCGACCTGTAACACTGTCAGATGGTGAGGCGGACTACGTACCTACTCAAATACTCGCAGAACTTTTCCGTAATGCAGGCTATGATGCAATCATCTACAAGAGCCAGTTCGGTGAAAAGGGCTATAATATAGCATTATTCAACGTCAACGATGCTGACGCAATTAATTGCGCACCCTATGATGTGACTGAGATTGAAGTGAAATTCAAAGTGGCTGGTGACCACTGGGTCAAATGAATCCAGTTTGTGTCTGATCATCCGGTTGGCGCATAACCCTACCCACTATTCCCAGCCTCAACAAACCGGATCGCGGACACCTGCCCCTCGCTCCCTTGTGGCCGCACGATCACATCGACCTCGCAGCCGAGCCGGGTCAGCATCCGCATGAGGCGTTCGACGGATATGTCCCGGAAATGGCCCTTGAGGATGCGGGACATATCGGGCTGGCTGACGCCTGTGACCTTGGCGGCGGCGGTTTGCGTCATGCTACGCCCATTCATCACGTCTTTGAGGTGAATAACAAGTTGAACCTTGAACAAATGCGTGTCGGCATCAGCATAGCCGAGATCGGCAAAAAGATTGCTCGTGCCCATTTCAATAGTTTCTACGGTCATGCGCGGCCTTTCGGTGTTTGATGCTGCTGATGATGCGCTTCGGCCAGTTTCAGGCGCGATTTGATCATATCGATATCTTGCTGCGGTGTTTTGATCCCCGATTTCGATTTCTTCTGAAAGGCATGGAGAACATAGACCACCTCCTCAAACCGCACAGTATAAACGGCCCGATACGTATCGCCCCTATCATTCTCGACCAATTCAACCACACCCGCGCCGCTAAAGCCTTTCAATGGTTTCATCATGCTGTGCCAGTTGCCAGCCTGCGCAAGGTAGAGTGCAAACCCCATTGCATCCTGCACATCATCAGGAAATGCCCTGAAATCTTTCTTGCTTGAGCCGACCCAAGCGACAGGTTTGACAGACTCACTAGTCACAAAACAATTATGGCACTTTCACCATAACTTGTCAAGTTGTTACCGCCCCGCCTCAACCGCGTCCCCCGCAATCGCAGGCCGTCCGACTTTCGCCGTCGCTACAGCAGGCACTCGTTTCTCAAGCACGCCTAGCCAAGCCGCAGCCTTGTCCCCCACGAACACTTGCGGCTCCGACGGATCGAGACCGCGTTCGCTTTCCCAGCCGTTGATGAGGATCAGGGCGTCACTTATCGCTTTGTCGAAGGGCTGGCTTTTGCGCAGTGCGGTGTTGATCAGAGCGTCACCGAAGTAGGTCCAGTCATTGGTTGCGGCACAGCCAAATGATGTCCGCGCGTCCGACGCGGCGGTGACGATGACGCTTGTGTCGTTCTTCAGAGCAGGCACAAACACACCCGAAAAACAGGCCGAGATCAGCATCATTCGCCGGTCAATCCCAAGGCCGCCCAACATTTTCGCCAGTCGTTTGGGGCTGATCAGGCCGTAACCTTCCTCACCGTCGCGGTAGACAAGGCCGACTTCGGCGGTGCCGTGGCTGGTGGCATAAAGGATCAGGACATCCTCTTTCACATCCATTTTGGCGGCAACGGCGGCGAGTGCGGTAGCAAGGTTAGTGGGCGAGCCTTGCGGGGTGAGACTCGTTGTACCCGTGGCGAGTGTGATGCTGCGCCCGGTAGCCCCGTAACGGCGGGCAAGCACTTTGGCGGCCTCACTTGCCTCGCGCCCGAAGACAGGATCAGCATCAAGCCCGATTGATACAACATACGCGTCAACCACGCCGGGGCGCTGCGGCGCTAGGTTCGCAATCGCTGCGGAAAGCTTCTTATGCTGATCAAGATGCCACGTGGCATCGCGCTTTTGCTCGACTGACCAGCCATTGTTTGCAGCGATGGCATTGTTATCCGCGACTTGCCCAACAGCTGACGCTGACAGGAACAGCGCCTGTGCAACGGCAAGACTGGTTAGCATTTTCCCCACATGCGAGTCCTTAAAACTGGCCTCTATCGCACCACGCTTTGCCCAAAGCGTCAAGAGGCGTTGCCGTCGCGGCAATATCGCGGCATGAGCGTATTGAACATCCAAATGAGAGGGACGCGCTATGAAACTTGCCAGCCTAAAGGGAGGCCGTGATGGCCGTCTGGTCGTGGTGTCGGACGATCTCGCTTACTTCGCTTACGCCGGGCATATCGCGACGACGCTTCAGGACGTGCTCGATAATTGGGAGACTCTCGCGCCCCGGCTAGAGATGCTCGCGACTGATTTGGGCCACGGTGTGATCCCGCGTGAACGCTTTCATGAACGTGACGCCGCATCGCCCTTGCCGCGCGCCTATCAGTGGGCCGACGGCTCGGCGTATGTGAACCATGTCGCGCTTGTCCGGCAGGCGCGCGGGGCTGAGATGCCCGACAGTTTCTGGCATGATCCGCTGATGTACCAAGGCGGGTCTGATGCATTCCTTGGCCCGCGCGATGCGATTCCGCTCGCCGACGAAAGCTGGGGCTGTGACATGGAGGCAGAGGTGGTTGTGGTGACAGGTGATGTACCGCAGGGCGCGAGCCGCGATGACGCGCTGGCGTGCGTGCGGCTGGTTGGCCTTACAAACGATGTTAGCTTACGCAATTTGATTCCCGGCGAACTTGCCAAGGGTTTCGGCTTTTTTCAATCGAAACCAGCGAGCGCCTTTTCGCCCGTGTTTGTCACGCCTGACAGCCTTGGTGATCGCTGGGTGGACGGGAAACTCCACGGCGCGCTGTGCGTTGATTTCAACGGTGCGCCGCTCGGGCGGGCGGATGCAGGTGTTGATATGACGTTTGATTTTGGGCAGCTTATCGCCCACGCCGCCAAATCGCGCAGTCTGGGCGCGGGCACTATTGTCGGTTCAGGCACTGTCTCAAATCGCGGTGCTGACGGCGGGCCGGGCAAACCGATCAGCGAGGGCGGGCTTGGCTATAGCTGCCTTGCCGAAGTGCGCACGGTTGAAACGATCAACGGTGGCGCAGCGGTGACACCGTTCATGAAGGCAGGTGATACCGTCCGCATTTGGATGGAGGATGCCAAGCATCACCCAATTTTTGGCACCATCGAACAGCGGGTTGCGGACTAGTCATGCGTTGGCTTGCCGTCACTGCGTTATTTATAGGGGCGGCGGCAGACGCAACGCCTGCAACAGACCGCGCCGCGTTGCTTGCGCTCCAATCGACTGATTTGCGCGTGGCAAGCATTGCGCACCGGCTTTCCACAGCCAATATCGCGATTTGCCCCAACCAGACGCCGCAGCTTGGTTTTTCGCTCCACGCGCTTGCGCAATATGGCGGAACATTCCGCGCGGCGGCCAAAATGACCTTCGGGCTTGGTGATGATCCGACGATTCTTGCGATTGTACCGGGGGGCGCCGCTGATGTTGCGGGGCTTGCTGTTGGCGATGCGCTGATTGGCGTTGGCGCGACGCGGCTTGGCACACCGACGGTGTCTGTAAAGCAAAGTTATGATCTTGTTCGTGAGGCTGAGACTGCGCTTGATAACGGCCCCAAGACACGATCATTCAAAATCACCGTCCGGCGCAGCGGGGCTGAACAGGCGATCACGATCAATCCCAAGCCCGGTTGCGCCTCACGCGTTGTGGTTGAACCCGGCGGTAAACTGAATGCCTACGCCGACGGCACTTATGTCAAGCTGACCAGCGGTGTTGCTGAATATGCCGCCGATGACGGTGAACTGGCGGCGATCATTGCGCATGAAATGGCGCATAATATCCTCGCCCATCAGGCACGGCTTGACGCAAATGGCCGCAGCCGTGCCAACATCCTTGAAACCGAAATTGAGGCTGACACGTTCAGCGTGCGTTTGCTTGCAGGCGCAGGCTTTGATCCGCGCGTTGCGGCGCGGTTCTGGGCGCGTTTTGGCAAGAAGACTGGCGCTGGACTCTTCTCGGACGGAAGCCACCTGCGCACCAAGGCGCGCGTCGCGCTGCTAGAGCGCGAAGCCGCAAAGCTTTCGACGAACGACAGCCCACCTGCGCAATAATCTTTCAAATCCCCGTTTACACTCTGAATTTCGGCGCTAGTCTGCGCTCCAATTCAAGCCGGATTACCGGCTGTGTCAATTTACGGGAGTGTGGTACGCATATGGCTACTCAAGCAGCACCAGCATCAGGTTTTGATGATAAAACATTTCTCGGCCATCCGCGCGGGCTTTTCGTCCTGTTTTTTGCCGAGATGTGGGAGCGCTTTTCCTACTACGGGATGCGCGCGCTGCTGATCTTTTATCTAACTAAGCACTGGCTGTTTTCCGATGAAAAAGCGAGTGTGATCTACGGCGCGTACACTGCACTTGTGTATATCACCCCGGTCATCGGCGGCTATCTGGCCGACCGCTATTTGGGACAGCGCAAGGCGGTGCTGTTCGGCGCAGTAATGCTGACCTTTGGCCATTTCTTGATGGGCATTGAAGGCGATGGCGGCACAGATAGTGCTGCTCTCAATATATTCTGGTTGGCACTTGCGTTTATTATCGTTGGTTCGGGCTTCCTTAAGGCCAACATCTCAGTGATTGTCGGTCAGCTTTACCCACGCACTGACGTTCGGCGCGACGGGGCTTACACGATTTTTTATGTCGGGATTAACCTTGGCGCAGCACTTGGTGCGTTGCTTTGTGGCTATCTCGGCGAAACCTACGGCTGGTCTTATGGGTTTGGCGCAGCAGGCGTAGGTATGTTGCTCGGGCTGTTGGTCTTCATCTGGGGCAAGCCGCTGTTGATGGGTAAGGGAGAATCGCCTGATCCGGTGCGGCTCACGCAGTCGGTTGCCGGACTTAAGTTTGAATGGTTGATTTACCTCATCGGTGTGGCAGCGGTTGGCGTCATCTGGATGATGATCCAGTATCAGGAGGTGGTCGGCACCATCCTTGGCATTTCGGGTGCGATCCTGGTTGGCTATGTGCTCTGGACAGCGGTGGTCAAGCTTGCGCCCGAAGACAGAGACCGTATTTTTGCAGCGCTCTTCCTCATTCTTGGGTCAATTCTGTTTTGGGCGCTGTTTGAACAGGCTGGCTCATCACTCAACCTTTACACCGATCGTTATGTTGATCGGCAGGGCGTTCCTGCCTCAGTGTTCCAGTCAATCAATGCGATCTATATCGTGTTGCTCGGCCCGATTTTTGCCGCAGTCTGGGTGTGGCTTGGCCACAAGGGGCCTGAGCCATCGGCCCCGGCAAAGTTCGGCTTGGCCCTCGTTCAGCTTGGTGCTGGATTCCTTGTGCTGGTGGCTGGCGCTTCAAACGGGGTGGCAACGCCTGTGCTGTTTATCTTCCTAATCTATCTGCTCCACACAACGGGTGAGCTTTGCCTTTCGCCGGTTGGGCTGTCTGCAATGAACCGGCTTTCGCCCGCGCACATGGCGAGCCTGATCATGGGCACTTGGTTCTTTGCCTCAGCAACGGGGAATTTCGCCGCAGGGTTGATCGCGGCCGCAACGGGTTCTGAAAGTGCGAGCGGGGAGGCCGCGAGCCAACAGACGGTGCTTGATGTCTATTCAAGCATCGGCTGGATCGCGATTGCTGTTGGCGTTGGCGTGTTTGTCATATCACCGCTTATCAAGAAACTGATGCACCTTAATACGCTTAAAGATGTTGATGCAGGGGTAACACACTGATGCGTTTGGTAGCATATATGATGACTGCGGCGTTTGTGACCGCAGCTCTTTCATCACAGGTTGAAGCAAAAAAAGACAAGGATAAGGATAAAGACAAATCATCCGAAGCGATGTCGAAGCCTGCGGGGCCGCTCAACAAAGACCCTTACCCTTCAACCTACCGCGCGTATGGCGGGGTTGAAACGCTGATCACTGGCGTCACCATTTATGATGGCGAAGGCGGACGTATCGAAAACGGCTCAGTGCTGTTCCGCGAAGGCAAGATTGTCGAGGTTAGCGCGAGGGTTGACGCCCCCTCTGGCGCAACGGTTATCAACGGCGCTGGCAAATGGGTAACGCCGGGGATCATCGACGTTCACAGTCATCTCGGCGATTATCCTTCGCCCGGCGTTGATGCGCATTCGGACGGAAATGAAGTCACCGGCCCCGTTCGTCCCGAAGTATGGGCCGAACATAGCGTCTGGCCGCAAGACCCCGGTTTTGCGCGTGCGCTGGCCAATGGCGGGGTGACGGCGCTTCAGATTCTGCCCGGTTCGGCGAACCTGTTTGGCGGTCGATCAGTGACGCTCAAAAATGTTTATGCGCGCACGGTTCAGGGGATGAAATTCCCCGGCGCACCATACGGCCTTAAAATGGCATGCGGTGAAAATCCCAAGCGCGTTTACGGCAGCCGCAACCAAATGCCGCAGACACGCATGGGCAATATGGCGGTCAACCGCCAGACTTGGGCCAAGGCGGTTGAATACCGGAAAAAGGCCGAAAAAGCCGATACCCCGCGCGATCTTGCGATGGAAACGCTCGCCGGGGTTCTTGCGGGTGAAATCCTTGTCCATAATCACTGCTACCGCGCTGATGAAATGGCGCTGGTCATGGATATGGCGAAGGAATTCGGTTACAAGGTGTCCACATTCCACCACGCGGTCGAAAGCTACAAGATCGCTGATTTGCTGAAAGCGAATGATGTCTGTTCGGCGATGTGGGCCGATTGGTGGGGGTTCAAGATGGAATCCTATGACGCCGTCAATGAGAACATCCCGATGGTTCACAATGCGGGTGCCTGCGCGATTGTCCATTCGGATGATGCCAACGGCATTCAGAGGCTTAATCAGGAGGCGGCCAAGGCACTTGCCGACGGTCGGCGGATGGGGATTAACGTCTCTGATGAGGTCGCATGGACATGGCTCAGCTATAATCCGGCCAAGGCGCTCGGAATATCTGACAAGACGGGCAGCCTCAAGCCCGGCAAAATGGCCGATGTCGTTCTCTGGAATGGCAACCCGCTCTCGGTGTACACCCGGCCTGAAAAAGTCTGGATTGACGGCGCGCTGATGTACGATGCCAATGATCCCAAACGCCGTCCGGTCAGTGATTTTGAGCTTGGCCAGCCCGGCGAAGGAGACACGAAATGAGGGCGCTTCTGGTTGCCTTGCTGGCCTGTGCCGCCACCCCCGCACTCGCCCAAACCGTTGCGATTACTGGCGGTAAGGTCGTAATCGGCGATGGCTCCGCCCCGATTGAGGGTGGCACGGTTGTGTTCACAAACGGCCGCGTCGTTGCGGCTGGGCGCGGTGTGGCTGTGCCCGCTGGCGCAACGGTGATCGACGCGCGCGGCAAATGGGTGACGCCGGGGATCGTCGCTGGCTTTAGTCGACTCGGCCTTGCTGGCGTTGATGCGGTTGATCCGAGCAATGATACCTCGGCGAATAAATCAATGTTCAATGCAGCGCTTGATGTTGCGCCTGCGGTTAACCCGACGGTCGCCGCCATCGCGGTCAACCGTGCAGCGGGGGTTACGCGTGCGATCGTTTCACCAGCAGCAGGTGACGCAATATTTGCCGGGCAGGGTGCTGTGATTGACACCGGCAGCGATGTTTCGCCCGTAACCAAAGCCAAGGCATTTCAGTTCGTTGAATTTGGCGAAGCAGGTGCACGGCGCGCAGGCGGCGCGCGGACGGCGCTCTATCTCAACTTCCGTAATGCCTTGGCTGAGGCGAGCGATGCAGCACGGGGTGTGTTCCGCGATGATGCTTTGCTCAAACGCGCCGATGCGCAGGCGCTGATCCCGGTTGCGAACGGGCAAACACGGCTGCTGATCCATGTCGAAAGCGCGACTGATATTCTCGCGGTGCTTGATCTCAAACGCGATTATCCGCTGCTCAATGTCGTGCTTGTTGGCGTGACTGAAGGCTGGCGTGTTGCAGGGCAAATCTCGGCGGCGAAGGTGTCAGTGATTGCGTCGGCGCTCAATGATTTGCCTGACTCGTTTGAACAGATTGCCGCGACGCAGTCGAATATCGGACGAATGAAGGCAGCAGGCGTTAACCTCGCCATCGGCATGATTGATGATAATGATGAGCGGCAGGCGCAGCTTAGTATGCAATATGCGGGCAATTTGGTGGCGCTTAACAAAGTGCCGGGTGCGACAGGGCTAAGCTGGAATGATGCGTTCGCTGCGATCACATCAAAGCCTGCCGAAGTGATTGGCATGGGCGCCGAAATCGGCTCGCTCCGTGCGGGGCGTCGCGGCGATGTCGTTATCTGGGACGGCGATCCGCTTGAGGTGACGTCGGCAGTCGAGAAGGTCTGGATTGACGGCATCGCCCAGCCGCTTGAAACCCGCCAGACGCGCCTCCGCGCCCGCTATGCCACACCGCAGGAGGGCGCTTTGCCAAAGGCGTTTGACCGTTAGGGAGGATTTGCAATGCCCCAACTGATCATGGCGCTGTCAGTATTTGTCGGCACGCATTTTCTGATGTCACACCCGCTGCGCGCAAAGATGGCAGGCACCCTTGGCGCTAAGGGTTTCCAGATCGTTTATTCAGTCATCTCACTCGCGACCTTCGTTGTGGCGCTGATGATTTACCGAGAGGTACCCGACGGCGCGCCTCTCTGGGCGGTTGGTAACGGGTTATGGGCGGTAGCAACTTTGCTCATGCTCGTCGGGTCAATCCTGTTCGCCGGATCAATCGTTGGCAATCCCGCGCTGCCAGCGCCGGGTGCAGCGGCACTTACCAAGGCAAGCCCGAGCGGCGCACTCGCGATTACGCGCCACCCGATGATGTGGGGTTTTGCTAGTTGGGCGCTGTGTCATTTGCTCGTCAGCCCTCAGCCAAAGATGATCGCGCTCTCCGTCGCGCTTGGTTTTCTCGCGATTGCGGGTTCAGCCGGACAAGATCGCAAGAAAGCGATGTTGATGGGCGCGGACTGGAAAGATTGGGAACGCCGGACAAGCTTCGTGCCCTTCGCCGGGCAAATCTCAGGCCGGATCGGATGGGCCGTAGCGATGCCAAAGCGCACGGTGCTGCTTGTCGGCGTCGCGCTCTGGCTGATCGCCACACGGTTCCACCCCGCGTTCGGCGCGCCGATTGCTGGGGTATGGCGCTGGTTTGGATGAAGTTGCGACAGGCCGGCCCACCAACTCATTTGCCATTCATGTGAAATCTGGCAAAGAGCGCGTCTTGCTTGGTGGGAGATATAACTGAGATGCGTTTGTTCAAGATTATCCTTGTCTGGCTTGGCCTTAGCCTTGGTTCGATAGCGCTCGCGCAAACGCCGCCTGTCGCCGCTCCAGCGCCAAGCCCTGAAAATATCCTCCATCTTCAACTTTCAACCGGCGGTGAAGTCACGATTGAATTGCGCCCCGATAAGGCACCGGGCCATATCACGCGGATCAAGACGTTGACGCGCGCAGGATTTTACGATGGTCTGCTGTTCCACCGCGTGATCGAAGGCTTCATGGCGCAGACGGGCGATCCCACCGGAACGGGATCGGGTGATTCACCGCTGGCAAATTTGAAGGCCGAATTTAACGATATGCCGCATTTTCGCGGCGCGGTATCGATGGCCCGCACCGATGATCCCAACAGCGCGAATAGCCAGTTTTTCATTGTGTTTCAGCCAACGTTGCGGCTTGACGGAAAATATACCGTGTTCGGCCGTGTTCTCTCTGGAATGCAATATGTCGATGCGATTGAACGCGGTGAGCCGCCCGCAGCGCCTTCAAAAGTCGTCAAGGCTTGGCTTGCAAGTGACGGCAAGAATGCCCAGCGGGTGACGCTTGTCGTGCCGCCGCCAGAGGTTGCCGCAGCGCCCGTTGCCGCTCCAACACCTGCGCCGGTCGTCGAAGCCGTGGCAGAACCCAAAAAAGGCAAGAAAGCCAAAAAGGACAAGAAAAAGTCCAAAGGCTAATGCGTGTTGATCTGTTTGACTTTGATCTGCCAAATGAAGCAATTGCGTTAAGGCCAGCCGCCCCGCGTGATGCGGCGCGGATGCTGGTATTGAGCGGCGGTACGCGCACTGATCATATCGTGCGCGATTTGCCCTCGTTGCTGCGTGCTGGTGATTGTCTGATCTTCAACAATACCCGCGTGATCCCCGCTCAGCTTGAGGGCGTGCGCGGCGCGGCGCGGATCGGCGCAACGCTCCACAAACGCGAAGGCCCGCGCGATTGGCGCGCCTTCATTCGCAATGGCAAGCGGCTGCGCGAAGGCGACAATATCGATTTCGGCAGCGACGTAACCGCCGCCGCCTCGGCACGGGGTGATGATGGCAGTTGGTGCTTGAGCTTCGCCGGAGACGAACCCGTTGAGCTGTTGCTCGAACGCGCGGGCACCATGCCGCTGCCGCCCTATATCGCTGGCAAACGCCCAACCGATGCACGCGATGCATATGATTATCAGACGATGTTTGCAAATAAGCCCGGCGCGGTTGCCGCCCCGACAGCGGCGCTCCACTTTACGCCTGAACTGATGGCCGCACTCGGCGCGGCGGGTATCGCGTATGAAACGCTCACGCTCCATGTCGGGGCTGGCACGTTTCTGCCGGTCAAGGCTGACGATACCGACGATCACAAAATGCACGCCGAGTGGGGCCGGATCGACGCTGACACCGCCGCGCGGATGAATGCGGTGCGCGCGGCAGGCGGTCGGCTGATCGCGGTGGGCACAACCTCACTCCGCCTGATCGAAAGCGCGGCGAGCGCAGACGGCGTGATCCATCCATTTGAAGGCGATACCGCGATCTTCATCACGCCGGGTTACCGCTTCAAGGGCATCGACGGACTGATGACCAATTTTCACCTCCCCAAATCAACGCTCTTCATGCTGGTCAGCGCACTGATGAGGCGTGAGGAAATGCAGGCCGCCTATGCTCATGCGATTGCGGGTGGCTACAGGTTTTATTCCTATGGCGACGCGAGCCTGTTGCTGCCATCGCGTCAAGGGTAAGCAATTACTCCTAAACGCGAGTTTACACCCGTGCCCGATCAGAAATTTCTTGGCAAAGGTGCCGCAGTGCCGAGCGGTCGCCTGTCGCGCTTTGCCCGTTTCGGTGGTCTTGCGACGGGAGTAGCAGGCGGGATGCTCCTGAATGGTGCGCGTCAAATTGCACAAGGGAAGCGCCCCTCAGTCAGCGAACTCCTCCTGACGCCTGCCAATGCGATCAAAGTCACGCATCAACTTTCGCAATTGCGCGGCGCGGCGATGAAAATTGGCCAGCTCATGTCAATGGATGCGGGTGAGCTGCTCCCGCCCGAACTTTCCGACATACTTGGGCAATTGCGCGCCGAGGCGCAGCATATGCCGCGCGGGCAATTGCAGGCGGTGCTGAACCGCAATTGGGGGAAGGGCTGGGAAGACCGCTTTGAAAGTTTCGGTTTTGCGCCAATCGCAGCGGCCTCAATCGGCCAA
>JAYTPB010000074.1:0-27513 GCA_043747445.1 Sphingomonadales bacterium | reverse complement strand
CGACCATTGCGGTCAAGCCCGATGCAATCGGCGAGCGATCTGAGGCTGGTAGCCATGACGAAAGCCTTTCCCGCGCTATTGCAGCGCGATGAGTATCGGGATCAACCCCATGCCGCTCTCCTGCGGGCGAAGTGCTTTGCCGATGACGGCACCAAAGGCCTTGTGCGGATCAGCCGCCTTCATGGCATAACCCGGTGTTGCTGATGTGGTCAGCAGATCGCCAACCTCGATCGGCGCGTCGCTCGCATCAACCTTGCAAAAGGTTTTGCCGATCAGCGCAATTGGCATACGCTGACCTGATGTCTCTTGCTTATCGAGGATCAGGGCAGGGCGGTAATCGCCCGCGCCTGATACGACACCCGCGACACGCTTGTCATAGCACATCCCGCTTTGTTCAAGTACGCCATCAGCATTGATTACCATCACCGTGCCAGGTTCAATTTCCTGCGCCGCTGAAATATCAAAATGTTCGGCACAATCAGCATTTCGCAGCACAATATCACCGTCGCAAAAAATGCTGCCGCGCACATCGACGTCACCCGTAAAGAGCCCGGCAAATCCGCCCTGTGTATTTTCGCCGACAACGCCGACGCGGTCTTTGTTCGTGCTAACCCCGCGCACTCCAGCGCCGCCGGCCGCACTTTCGCCGCGCACGCCGTCACCATTGCTGCTTGTGCCAGATACCCCGCGTCCGCTTTTGGCAAAACCGCTGACGCCGTTACCCGTGCCAGTGCTCTCGCCGCGCACACCTGCGAAGCTGCCTTTGCTAAGGCCATTGACGCCTGGCCCTGTTTCGCTTTCGCCGCGCACACCTTCCCCTGATTTGGCAAAACCGCTGACGCCGTTGCCTGCGCCTGTATTTGAACCGCGCACGCCAGCAAAACTGCCCCTGCCAAGGCCGTTGACACCCGGCCCAGTGTCGCTTTCACCACTGACGCCGTTCCCTGATTTTGCTATACCAGTTACCCCATTGCCTTTCCCTGAGCTTTCGCCGCGAACGCCTGCAAAATTGCCCTTGCCAAGGCCATTGACGCCTGGCCCAGTGTCACTTTCGCCGCTTACGCCGCTGCCCGATTTGGCAAAGCCGGTTACGCCATTGCCCGTCCCTGTGTTCGAGCCGCGCACGCCTGCAAAATTGCTATTGCTTGATCCACTAACACCGGGTTCGGTCGCGGTGCCCGTTCCAACAACGACTGCCATAATATCTCTCCGTCATGAGGTGAACTACGCCACTACTTCACACGGACCCAATATGTTGTGTGAGTCGCTATAAGCTATTCTGCGTTTCAGAGCAAATTATTTAGTGCGGGCTTTGGCCTGCTTGATCCCCACAGCCAAAAATATGTTGTAATTCCCGCTTCCCTCTAGCCTCACTATCACTTAACGCTATTACAAACGATAAGTGGTTCGGCTTTAGGAGAGGGTGCCACATTATGAGCCTTGGGCTTGATCGCGCGTTGGTTGAGCGGGTTACGATCCGCGCGATAGCGGATATTCGCCCTGCGGCAGAGGCGCTGTACGGCGCGGCCCAAGCGCGCGGGTTTCGCGTGGCGGTGGCGCCTGATATCGCGTCAAAGGATCAGTTGGTTGATGCTAACGGCGCGCTGATCAACTGTGATGTGTTCAAATGGGTTGAGGATGGTGAGCGCTGGTGGGAGGATAGCCGCCTTGCGCTCAAATCCTTCCTGCCGCGCGCATGTCGTTATGAAAGCGAGCCATTCTGGTGCAATGAGCAGGGCTTTTACACCTTCTGGCGCAACAAATATCTTGACGGCATATCGCTTGGCGATTTTGAGCGACTGGCGCAGTCGCGCGCGGTAATCGTCGTGCCTGTGCATTTGTCGTTCGGTCAGATTGGCGCGGTCAGCTTCCCCGCGATTGACCGGACATGCACTGATTTGACGGAAGGCTTCGCGCTCCACGCCGATGCGCTTGGCCTGCTCGCGCGTCGGTTTATCAGCGGCTATGTCGCGGTGATGCGGACGCAGCAGTGGATCCCATCAAACTGCTCGCTCTCCAAACGCGAGGTTGAATGCCTGCGCTGGGCCGCGATTGGCAAGACTGATAAGGAAATCAGCCTGATCCTCTCACTCAGCCACGCGACGGTGCGTTACCATGTCCAGCGCGCGGGGGATAAACTCAACGCGGTCAATCGCAGTCAAGCGGTGTTCAAGGCGGGGCAGTTGGGCTTCTTGGGGGCGGCGGCTTAGAAAATGCCGTCACTCCCGCCTTCGCGGGAGTGACGATTTAGACATTCATTTGTCTTAGTCTAAATTCAACAAGCCTAACCCAACCGTCTCACCGGATCGCTGCCATCCCAGCCAACGCTTGCATCCTTGATCATCGCGAACAGTGCGTCGCTGCCGCTCGCAGGTTGCAATATCTCGACGATGCTGCGGGGGCCGCCGCCCGTGTCGACATAGAGCACTGCGCCGTCTTCACCGACTTTTGCTTCGACAAGGACACTCGCGCCTGCGGCCTCGGCAATGCTGCGCGCCTCTTCAATATCGTCAGTTAACACACAAGTATGATGCAGCGCGCCGCCCTCGCAGCCCTGATAAATGCTGGGCGCATCATTCTCCTGACGGATGAGTTCAACCTGTATATCGCCCCAATAGGCAAGCGCGATGGTGAAGATGCAGTCGCTTGGATTGCCCAGATAGCGCATCCCCTCAAGTGCGATATTTTCGATCAGGAAAAATGGCCCGACGCCCATCACGCCCGTCCAATGCACAATCGCTGCGTCAAAGTCAGCAGGCACGAAGGCGATTTGCATCACTGGCCCGATGGCGCTGATCCCCATAACCTCTCCTATCGAATGCGACAGCTTGCGTGCGCGCTGCACAGTGGCATGATGCGCCATGAACCAACACTAAGAGTTTTGTGAGGCAATGAGCGAGCGCGATCCCCAAATCAGACCCAACCACGCCGCGCGCCGCAAAGCAATGGCGCGTGAGAGCCTGCGGCGGATGGTGGCGCTGGTTGGCGCGGGCGCGACTGACCGGGCGGAGGGGCCGCTCCCACTGCATAAGGGGGTGTACATAGCTCCTGAGCGGTTTGAAGCCGAGCGCACTAAGCTATTCCTTGGCGAACCCATCGTTGCAGGCCTGTCTGCCGATATCCGCGAAGCTGGCGATTTCCTTGTGTTTGATGCGGCGGGGCCGTCAATCCTCGTTTCGCGCGGCAAGGACGGCACCGCCCGCGCGTTCCTCAATATGTGTACGCATCGCGGCGCGAAACTGATCGAAGAAACCGAGCCTTTTTCGGGGCACCGCGCGCGGATCACCTGCCCGTTTCACGCATGGACATTTGACCCAGCGGGAAAACTCATTGGGCAACCATCGAAGGCGTCATTTGCCGACTGCGAAATCGGCGCGCGCAACCTGATCGAACTGCCCTGCGCTGAACTCCACGGGCTGATCTTTGTGCGACCCGACGGCGGCGAACCTATCGACGCAGCCGCGCATCTCGGCGAGATTGCGCCTGTAATCGAAGCGCTTGAGCTGACCCGTGCCGCGCCCGTCAAGAAGGGGATCCTCACCGCTGATTCCAACTGGAAATTCGCGCTTGATACTTACGGCGAGGGGTATCATTTCGTGACGCTCCATGCCTCAACCATCGGCCAGACGCATTATAACGATGTGGCCGCGCTTGACCCGTTCGGGCGGCATCACCGGATTGGCTTTCCCGATAACAGCATCGGCGATTTGGTCGGCAAGGATGAGCGCGATTGGCCAGTGATTGACTATGGCGGCGTCCATTATCTGTTTCCAAACACGATTATCTTTTTTGGCGCGGTGACGCCGGGGGTGTTTTTCACTCAGGTCTTTCGACTGTTCCCTGATGGCGTAGGCAAGACGCGCTGTCAGTTTGCGGTTTATGCGCCGTTCGGGGTTGAGTCCGATGAACATCTCGCGATGTGCGAGATGGCCTATGATGCGACCGCAACCGTCGTCCAGACTGAGGATTACCGCGTTGCCTCACACGGCTATGCCAATTTGCTGACCGCGCCCGATGATTTTCATGTCGTGCTGGGCAGCAATGAGGCCGCACTTCAGAAGGTGCATCGCCATATCGCCGACGCAATCGCCATGCCATTATCAGGAGCGCAAATTGGCTGACATTGATTCCAAAATCGCAGGCAACCGCTGCCCCGGCGAAAGCGTGCAGGATATATTGGAGGGCGATAGCCGTCCCGTGCCGCCGAGCATTATAGACGATAGCTGGCGCGATCTCGGCACGGCGCCACTTGCCGCTGACCGCTACACCTCGGCGGAGTTTTTCGAGCGTGAAAAACGGCTGATGTGGCCCAGCGTCTGGCAAATGGCCGCGCGCGATGATGAGATGCCCGATGCGGGTGATACGGTGGTTTATAAAAACGTCGGTAGATCTTATCTGCTCGTTCGGCAAGGCGATGGATCGGTCAAGGCGTTCCACAATGTTTGCCTTCACCGGGGTCGGCTGCTCCGCAATGAAAGCGGGTATAGCGAGGCACTTGAATGCCCGTTCCACGGTTTCACTTGGAATAATGACGGCAGTTTCAAACGCGCGCCCTGTACGTGGGATTTTGATCATATCAAGGCGCGAGAATTCAACTTGCCCGAGCTGCGGGTTGGGCATTTCGCCGGGTTTATCTTCGTGACTGAAAGCGAGAGTGCGCCACCGCTGGAGGAGTATATCGCGCCGTTGGGAGAGATTTTCGCGCGCTGGCGGCTGGAGGAATGCACAACCGCAATCTGGGTTGGCAAGGTGATCAAGGCCAATTGGAAAGTGGTAAGCGAAGCCTTCATGGAGGCGTGGCATTCGGTGATGACGCATCCGCAAATCTTGCCCTTCACTGGGGATGCCAACACACGTTATTCGTTATGGGGCGATCATGCCAATCTCGCGCTGACGCCCTTTGGTGTGCTTAGCCCGCATCTTGATGGGCAGGGGCTGGGTGAGCAGGATATTCTCGATGCGCTGTCGGGCAGTGGCTCGGGACGGCTGGTCAGCGGGCTTGATCAAAAGGTTCCCGAGGGCTGCACTGCACGGCGCTTTCTGGCCGACACCAATCGCAAGAAATTTCTGACTGACCTTGGCTATGACGCGAGTGACGCCTGCGATTCTGAAATGCTTGATGCGTTTACCTATAATCTGTTTCCAAACCTCTCACCGTGGGGCGGCTTTGGTGGGAATATTGTTTATCGTTGGCGGCCTTGGCCTGATCAGAATGCGACGCTGATGGAGGTGCGGATTTTGGCGCGCGCAAAAAAGGGCGAACCAAAAAAACGCGCCTGCGAAATGCGTTTCCTTGGTGAAGACGAGCCGTGGACGACGGTTACGGACTGGGGAAAACTCGGTGCGGTGTTTGAGCAGGATATGGCGAACCTGCCTTACGTTCAGGATGGCCTAATCGCCTCAGCCAATAACCGGGTTGAGCTGGGTAATTATCAGGAAAGCCGTATTCGTCAGTTCCATCAGACACTGGATAAATATTTGGATGGAAATTTGCCAGTGCGTGGCTAACATAGTCTAATTCCGTCCCGTCACTCCCGCGAAGGCGGGAGTCCATAATCTCAGGCATTGGGAGTATATGGACTCCCGCCTTCGCGGGAGTGACGGGCTATTTATTGTTGAGGCTGGGCATCGCAAAGGCAATCCTTACTCAATCATCCCAATCAACGTGCCGACTGCATAGGCCTCGCCCTCGACACCAATCACCCGCAAAGTGCCAGATGCCTGCGCCTCAATCTCGTTGGTCGTTTTGTCGGTTTCGGCAAGGTACAGCGTGTCTCCCGTGTTCACTTGCTCGCCGTCAGCAAACATCCATTCGGCGATGGTGAGTTCAGTGGCTGACATGCCGATTTTGGGAATGCGGATTTCGCTCGCCATGCTTATTTCGTCCAATTCATCGTCGCGCGCACGGCGGCTTTGATGCCGTCCTTGGTTGGTATCCAGGCTTGTTCAAGCGCGTTGGCCATTGGCACAGCGGAAAATGCCCCGCCGATGCGCTGGACGGGTGCTTTGAGTTCGTTGAACAATGTCTCATGTAACCGCGCCGATATTTCTGCGCCCGTGCCGTAAGCCTTGACCGCTTCATGGAGGACAACCGCGCGACCTGTTTTGCGCACTGAGGCAAGCACCGTTTCCTCATCATAAGGCGCGATGGTGCGCAGATCGATGACCTCAACCGAAATGCCTTCCTCGGCGAGTTGCTCTGCGACTGCAACTGCGTCAATCACCGTCCGGCCATAAGTGATGATTGAGCAATCACTGCCTTCGCGCGTCACTGCTGCCTTGCCAAGCGGCACGCGGTGCCCGGCTTCGGGCGCTTCGGCCATCATGCCGTAGCACAGGATATTCTCGATAAAGATCACAGGATCATTGCAGGCAATCGCTGAACGCATAAGCCCTTGTGCGTCAGCCGGATTTGACGGCGTGACGATTTTGAGGCCGGGCACGTGCGCAAACCAAGCCTCAAGCATGTCCGAATGCTGCCCACCGAAACCAACGCCAACGCCTGTCGTCGTGCGGATAACGAGCGGTACATTGGTTTGCCCGCCGCTCATGAAGCGCAGTTTAGCGGCATGGTTGACGATTTGATCCATACAAACAGTCACGAAATTCATCAGCATGATTTCGGCAATTGGTCGGAAGCCAGCGAGCGCGGCACCCACGCACGCCCCCATGATCGCTTGCTCTGAAATTGGTGTCGCACGGATGCGGTGTTCGCCGTATTTTTCGGTGAGGCCAGACGAGATTTTGAAAACGCCACCGCCTTGTTTCGCCGCGACATCTTCACCGAGTAGGATCACGCCCTCATCCTCGGCCATCGCTTCATCGATCGCGCGGTTAATCGCGGCCACCATTGAGAATTTGCCGCTCATGCTGCGATCTCCTCTTCAAACACATCTTTGCGGATTTCGCTGGCATCGGGGAGGGGGCTTTCGGCGGCGAATGTCCAAGCGGCATCAACCTCAACATCAATCCCGGCAACGATTGCATCAAGTTCGCTTTCAGTGAATTGATAGTCGAGCATCAGTTTTCGCAAGCGCGGCAGTGGATCAGCAGCGGCCATTTCGGCAAGATGTTCCTTGGGCATGTACGAGAAATCAGCGCCAAAGAAATGGCCCATCATCCGGTAGCACATTGCCTCAATCAGCGTTGGCCCATCGCCGGCGCGCGCGCGGTCAACGGCTTCTTTGGCAACGGTGTACATTGCCTCGGCATCATTGCCGTCAACATGGACACCCTTCATCCCGTAAGCGGCGGCGCGCGCGACGATACTTTCGACCTTGGTATGATCGGCAAAGGCGGTATGTTCACCGTAACGGTTATTCTGACAGAAAAAGATCACGGGCAGTTTCCAGAGCTGCGCCATGTTCATCGCCTCATGAAACGCGCCGATATTGGTCGCGCCGTCACCGAAGCAAGTCACGGTTACGCGGCCATCACCCCGGTTTTGCGACGCAAGCGCAAGGCCGTTGGCAATCGGCAGGCCCGAACCAACCACGCCCGTTGTCACCATCACCCCGCTATCGGGATGAGTGATGTGCATAGATCCACCCTTGCCCTTGCAGGTGCCCGTCGCCTTGCCCGCGATTTCGGCGAACAGCAGATTGAGGGGAACGCCCTTGGCGATCTGATCATGCTGGCCGCGATAGGTGGTGACGAGATAGTCGCTAGGTTCAAGCGCAGCCATCATCGCGGCTGACACCAGTTCCTGCCCGCGCACGGTATAATAAATCACCGCGAGCGACCCGCCCGCGAGGAGGCCTCTGAATTTCTCGTCAGTGCGCGCGACCTTCATCGTGCGGGTATAGATATCGAGCAGTTTTTCACGATCAATTGTCATGATGCGTCCTTAATCTTCAGAGGCCGTTTTTGGGGTCAGCGCTTATCGCAGCGCTTGGCCGCGCACTGACGCGGGCGTGCCAAGCCTTGAGGTTTGCACAGGCATCAGGGATTGGCTGCCCAACCACTTGGCCAAAATCGAGCCAGCAAAACAGCAGTATATCAGCAAGGCTGAAGCGATCCCCCGCGAGATAGTCTTTGCCAGCAAGAACGCCATCAATCTGCGCCATCCCGTCACGCGCATAGGCTTTATTGCCGTCCGCCGCCTCAGGCACGCAGAGCATCCGCGTCTCGAACATTTTGAGCCCTTCGGCGCTGCGGAAGCCGTTGGTCATCGGCACGACAATCGCTTGATCAAGCCGCCGGACAGACATGCGCGTTTCGGCGCGCTCTTCTGGCGTGCTGCCTATCAGTTTGGGGCCATCTTGCGTTTCATCAAGATATTCGCAGATCGCCAGACTTTCCGAAATAAGCTGGCCGTTTCTGAGCGCAAGGAAAGGCGTGCCACCGCTTGGGTTAAGTTTCAAAAATTCAGGTGTGCGATTTTCGCCCTTTTGAATATCAAGGAAATAGCGGTGAATGCTGATGCCTTTTTCAGCAATGAACATCATGACGACGCGCGGGTTTGGCCCGATTGATTGGTAAAGTTTCATCAGAATTGCACCCGCTTGGTATAGCCGCCGTCGATGATCAGATTGGCCCCGGTGATGTAGCTTGCCGCTGGGCTGGCGAGGAAAACGATCGCGTTCGCCACTTCCTGCGGGTTGCCAAGCCTACCCATCGGCATTTGCGCGACGGTGCCATTATAGAAATCGGGCATTGCGCCCTTGATCATTTCCCAATTGCCGCCGGGATATTCGATTGGCCCCGGCGTGATCGTATTCACCCGGATTTTTTGCGCAGCGAGCGACTGCGACAATTGCGATCCATAAGTGATCAGCGCCGCCTTCAGCGCATTGAACGCCTGAGGCATAATGAAGGTTTCAACAGCGGCGGTTGATGACATGAAGATGATTGAGCCAGCCCCCGAAGCCGCCAGCGCTGGCGTAAGAGCGGTCACGCCGTTGACACCCCCCATCACATCCATATCGAACGAGCGCTGCCAATCCTGCGTTGCGCCCTGCCCAGACGAGCTTGCGGTATGGATAAAGATATCGCACCCGCCGAGCGCCTCTGCGGCTTTGGTGAGCCATTCGGAATAGCCTTCGGGGTTGCCCGTCATATCAAATGTATCGGCATGAACCTTGTTACCCGCAGCGCCGATTTCAGACGCTGCTGCCTTTACCTTGGCTTCATCGCGAGAGAAGAAAGCAACGTCGCAGCCCTCAGCCGCAAACAGTTTAAGCGCAGCCAGCCCAAGCCCGTGTGCACCGCCATTCATGATGACTTTTTTGCCTTTGAGTCCCAAGTCCATCGTTGCTCTCCTGTGATTATGTCACCGCACCATGCACGATCCTACGTCTCCCTAGAATACACAAAAAAGATGGGGCGTGATGTCACGGTTTTGATAGTGTGCGGCGCTGACGTGCAGGGTTACCCTGTCCAAAATGGAGGGTGAGATGGGCTTTTCAGGGTCAATTGAGGATCAACTCGCGATTCGCGCGCTGCATGACAGCTACTCTGACGCGGTGTTCCGCCGCGATGCTGATCAGTGGGGCAGCAACTGGGCCAGTGATGGCCACTGGCATTTGATGGGCACCACGGTTGAGGGCCGCGAATCGATTGTCGCGCTTTGGAACGGCGCGATGGGCGGTTTCGCTTTCGTGGCGTTTTTCAGCCAATGCGCGGCAATCGAAATTGAGGGCGATACAGCAAGTGGCCGCGTGTTTACGCATGAAGTTCTTGAAGGCGGAGACGGCACGATGAGCCGTCCGGTTGGCCGCTATGATGATCATTACGTCAAACAGGGTGGCCGCTGGTTTTATCAAGAGCGACGCTATAAGTTGTTGAAAGGGTAGGGGATGAAGATTTTAATCGCAGGCGAAGTTGATTTCCCGCCCGAGAACCGCCCTGCTGCCTTATCCGGCGCGCAGGCGCTGATCGACATGGCGCTCGCTGAAAAAGGCTGCCAGCATTATGCGTGGACTGCCGACCCTTACGATGCGGGCCGGGTGCATGTGTTTGAAGAGTGGGACACTGCGGAGGATTTGCAGGTTCACCTTGACGGTATCGCCTATCGGGGAATGCTTGAACATCTCGGTGGTTATACGATCCTGAACGCAAACACGCGCAAATACCGCGTTGATCTTGCTGAGCCGGTTTACGGCCCCGACGGTGTTGCGACCGCGACATTTCTCACCGCCAAGGATGAAGCGCAATGACCAATCTTTCCGGCAAGGTTGCGGTTGTGATTGGTGCGGCGGGCAAAGCCAATATGGGTCAGGCGATTGCGCGCACTCTGGCAGGCGCGAGTGCCAAAGTTCTGGTGGCGGGGCGGCACGAAGCGCCGCTTGCCGAATTGGCAGGCGACATCGGTGGAGACTGGATGCTGTGTGATATCGCGCGCAAAGCCAATGTCGAGGCGCTGGCGAGCGAAGTGGTCGCGCGGCATGGCCGGGTTGATATCGCGGTCAATGCAACGGGATGGGGGCTGCTCAAATCGCTCCATGACATCAGCGAGGAGGAGCTTGATCAGATCATCGCGCTCCAATTCAAGGGCGTTCATTATTTCCTCAGCGCCTTTGTCCGTGCGATGCCAAACGGCGGATCACTGATGCAAATATCATCGGCGACGACGCAGGCTATCATTGATGACCACGCGGCCTACATCGGCACTAAGGCTGGCTCCGAAGCTTTGATCCGCTGCGTCGCCAATCAGTACGGCGCGCAGGGCATTCGCGCGAACATCATCTCGCCGGGGCTGACGTCTAGCCCGATGACGGCAGGCGCAATGACAACACCGGGTTTTGAGGGCGCGTTCGCCAAGGAGTACCCGCTTGGCCGGATCGGCACGAGTCAGGATATCGCGCACGCCGTACTGTGGCTCGCCGACGATGCGTCATTCATTACTGGCCAGAATTTGCAGATCAACGGCGGGCTGACGCTGCGCCGCAATCCGCGTTCGGATGAAATCGGCGCAGCGGTTGCGGTGGCAATGGCTAACCAAGCCTAAGCAGCTGTTTGCCCTTATTAGCCCCAGTAAACAGCCGCTTGAGCGTATCGGGTGCGTTCTCAAACCCGTGCTGAACATCCTCGCGGTATTTAAGGTGGCCCGCGTTGATCAGCGCCGCCATGCGTTTGCGGATTGCGGGGAATTCGCTCATCCAGTCAATTACTATGAATCCCTCCATCCGAGCGCGGCGGAAAACGAGATTGAAATAATTTTCCGGGCCAGCGGGCAGCGTGCCCGTTTCATAACGGCTGATCCCGCCGCAAATGACAACGCGCGCGCCAGTCGCGATATGGCTGAGCATATCATTAAGGATCGCCCCGCCGACATTATCAAAAATCACATTGGCCCCGCCCGGTGCAAGCGCCTTGAGTTGATCACGGATCGGCCCTGCCTTATAATCAATCGCATGGTCATAGCCTGCCTCCTGAGTCAGCCACGCGCATTTTTCTGCGCCGCCCGCAATGCCAATTGTGGTGCAGCCTGCGATCTTGGCGAGCTGACCAACGACTGATCCCGTCGCCCCCGCAGCACCCGAAACGACGACGATATCGCCTGCTATCGGCTGGCCAATTTTGAACAATCCGCACCATGCCGTCATACCTGTCGTGCCGAGGATTGAAAGCATTGCGGTTGGCGGCAGGGCTGGTTCAATCGCGTTCAATCCCTCGCCATTTGAAATGCGATATTCCGACCAGAATGATGTGCCAGATACCATCGCACCAACCGGGAATTTGCCGTTATTGCTCTCGATTACCTCAAGCACCGCTGACCCGCGCATCACATCGCCAATGTGCATCGGCGCGACATAATCAGCGACATTTTCCATCCAGCCTTTCTGTGCTGGATCAAAGGCGAGATAATGCGTCTTAAGCAGCATCTCTCCGTCACCGGGTGCGCTAATATCAGTCGTGACCAGCTTCAAATCACCATCAGCAATTGGGCGGCCGCGCGGATGATCATTGAGAAGCCACTGGCGCGATGGGGTCATGAATTGGTCTCCTTGGACGGAAGCGGATAAAGTGCGCTGTCGGCTGCATAGAAGTTGCAATGAAAACCTGCCGGCACGCGATACGGGATAAGCACGGTTGCGATTGGCCCGGCGGCGATATTCCCCGCTGCAAAGATTGCGAGCTCGCTTGTCGGGCTGTTCGCGCGGTGAACGATGGTCATCGCATAGCCATCGCCTTCGCCGCGTGATCCAATGCGCGGGGCGAAGACAAGTTCGCCAGCCGCCGCACCCGCACCAAAATGATAATAATCCTCAGTGCCGCTCTCAGTGTCGAAGCGTAGCACCGCATCCATCCCCTCAACCCGGCCATCCCGCGAATTCAGGTTGATATTAGCATAGCTCTGGCGGCTTTTACGCGTCATCAAACGATCATCGGGGCGGGGGAATTGAATGTCGCGATCATTAAGCGTTGTTTCCTTGATGACGGCGGTGCTGGCATTGGGATCGATCACCCAGCGGCGCAGGCTTTGCTGCGTATCGCCGTGGGTTTTGCGTACCCCCGTTTCATCTGGGAAGAGCGCAGTGCCATTGGCGGCGGCGACATCTGCGATTATCTTGCCGTCTTCCTCCCAGACATTGAGTTCATGGAACATATGGCGCGGATCATATTCAAACCAGCGGACATCATCTGCGCTGCCTTCACGCGGCATGATCGCGATCTTGGTCGGGCGATCATTGACCCATGCCGTCATCGGCCCGCCGCCCATGAAGCGATTAAGGTCAGTATCAATCGGGATGACCGGAAACACCACCCAATTTTCGGTGAGGAAAAAGGTGTGCATCAGGCTCATATGCGGCACGGGGATGATCTCGCTTTTGCGCACGCTGCCGTCCGCCGTAATGATGTCATAACGGATTTCGGGCGCGCCCATTGCGCCGTTGATCATCGCGCCGATATTAATCATCTCGCCAGTGGCATGATCAATCTTGGGGTGCGCGGAAAATGTCGTGGTGATTTTCCCGCCGTAATGCTCCTCACCAATTGTATCAAGGCTGCGCGGATCAAGTGCGACCGCAGGTGCACCCTCCATCAGCGCGAGCAGCTTGCCACCGTGAACAATGATATTGGTGTTGGCGGTATTGTAACGCTTGCCGTGGGTGGAAGGGTCGGCGGTCATCGGATTGCCGAACATGCCGAACAACCGCTTGCCCGCCGCGCGCTCCATCAGGAATTTCTCGGTCTTGACCCAGCGATTGCGCATTGAAACGCGGCCATCCTCGAAGTGGAAGACGTAGACCATCCCGTCACCATCAAACCAGTGATAGTCGCCCTCACGCGTTGGGTAGAGCGGTTCGGGGCCATTGCGGTAAAACAGCCCGGCAAGGTCGTCTGGGATTTTGCCTTCAACAATCAGATCAGGCGCATCGGCCTCAAACCGTACTGGCGCGTGGTGGCCGCTGAGATAGGGATGATTAAAAAAGGGTTCAGCCATTGTTTTGCGCCTTACGCGAAGTGCGCCCCCATTTGCATGAGGGCGCACCGCTTATTGTGATAAAAATATACTCAGAACTTAAACGAAATTTCCCCACCAAATTGACGTGGTGGACGAACGCCAGAGAATGTGAACAGCCCCGCCACAGGAAGTGTTGCACTGATCCCGCGATCATCAAGCAGATTGCGCGCAAACAGACTGAATTTCACTTCGCCTGCGCCAATATTAAGCTTGTAGGAGGTGGTAATATCAAGGATTTCGCGCGAGTCAGTGGTGCACCTTGTGTCGTTAACGACTGCCCCTAGCACTGGCGGCGTATTGGCAACGATGCAGGTTGTCAGCTCATCGATAAAGCGGAACGTGGGGGACAATGAGAATGTGCCGTTGCCAACCTCGCGCGAATAATCGAAGCCGACTGAAAAGCTGTATTTGGGTGCGCGGCGCAGGTCGAGCGTCGAGACATCATCGGGGATGAGATCGCCGTTCACATCGCGGAAGAAGTTTTTATATTTTGCGTCTAAATATGACAGTGAGGCAAAGATGGTGAGATCGTCAATTGGCTTGGCAGTAATTTCAAGCTCCAGTCCGTTGATACGTGCCGAAGCTGCGTTGCGAACCACCGTCTCTTGAGGATTGGCGGAGCCGGGCGGTGAGGCCTGAACCACTTCCTCCTGCTTGTTTCTATAGTCAGTGGAAAACAGCGCAATGTTGGTGCGCAATCGCCGATCAAGCCAATCTGCTTTCAGGCCAACCTCATAGGCATTCACAGTCTCTGGATCATAGGGCCCAAGCGATGACGGTGATCCTGCACGACCGTTGAAACCACCCGAGCGGAAGCCTTTGGAATAGGACGCATAAAGGAGCTGATTATCGCCAACCTTATAATCGGCATGGGCGCGCCACGTGAATTTACCGAAGCTTTTTTTGCCAGTGCAATTATTCGCTGCGGCGTAACGCGGCACGCCCGGTGCGATCAAGCCAACGACACCAACACAGTCACCAAAGGCTGCGGTAAAGGTCGGCACTGAAAGCTGAACGAGGGGAATGACTTGACCAAAATTGTTGAAGATTGATTTGCGGTCACGCGTGTACCGGCCACCGCCGCCAAGCGTGAGCCGGTCACTGAGTTTGAACCGGATATCACTGAAGGCGGCATATGATTTTGATTTGACACCCGAAGTCTGGCTGAGCGTCGCTGGCACAAAGCCAAGCCGCGACGTCTGAAACAGTTTATACTCGCTGTCGAAATAATAGGCGCCGACGAGGAGGTTCACATTGTCAACCACATCACCAACTATGCGCAGTTCCTGGCTGAACTGATCATAATTCTGGATACGGAGCGTATCGAAGAAATCGATTGATGAGGAATCGAAATCGGAAACCACACTTTCCTTGCTCTTTTGCCAGCCAGTAATTGACACAAGGTCAAATGTGCCGAGCTTGACGTTGACTTCACCCGTTACAGCATCAACATCGTTTGAAAGTGGCGTCGGGATATTATTGAAAATAGTGTAAAGCGCTTTGCCGCGTGTCCCGCGATCACATTCTCGATTGGGAATGCCAAAGGCACGGATTGGCCCGCCGGGTGTTGGCACCTGAAGGCAGATGAGATCCTTGCCAGTAACCGAGGTGCTGGCAGTCGCGGTTTCACCGTCCTGTTCGCTGCGTTCATAGGTGATGATGGCGCTGATATTGTCGTTCGGTTTAATCTGCGCAGTGATGCCGCCGCTGATATTTCTATCTTTGCCGTACCTTCGGTTCTGCGTTGCGTTGAACAGATAGCCGTCAGTTCTATCATAACCGAAGAAGCCCTTAAGTGAGAGCAGCCCGCCGATTTCTGGCGAATTGACGACCAGTCTTCCTCTCAATGTATCAAAATCTGCATAACCAAATGAGCCCTTGACACCAAATTCACCTGTTGGTTTTGAACGGCGGACGTTGATCACGCCGCCAATCGTGTTGCGGCCAAACAGCGTACCCTGTGGCCCGCGCAAAACTTCGATGGATTCAAGATCAAAGGCATCAAGCAATTGCCCGGTATTGGTGCCGATAAACACTCCGTCAACCGCAACGCCAACGGCGGGATCAAAGCTTTTTTCGATATCTTCGAATGAGATGCCGCGAATTGAAATTGCCGCAGCACTTGGCCCGGCATTGACTGAGTCGATTACAAGGCTCGGTACGCGGCCAGCAATGTCGCGAATGTCATCAATTGCGGACTGCGAAAGCGCTGTTGCATCAAGTGCGGTCACCGCAACCGGAACTGACTGAATGCTTTCCGAGCGACGCTGCGCGGTAACAATGATATCGCGGATGCCGCTTTCCTCTTCGGCGGGGGCTTCTTGCGCATAGGCCGGGCTGGCAAGCGCGGTTGCGAGTGCGAGAAATGTTGCAAATCTGCTGGTTGACTTAGGCATTCAAATACCTCCCTCTCCAAAATCCCTTGTGGCCACATGGCTGCATCATTTTGACGCTCATCCATTGCGGGATGATCAGAGAGTGCGCTCAGACGAACGGGTTTGGCTACCACCAAAAGTGACAGTCGCGCTTACGCATGGCTGGCCTAGACTTTATCATGTTAATTGGAGCAACGCGGCTATGGGAAAAGAGACTAAACGCACATTCTGCCGCTTTTGCCACGCCAATTGCGCGATGCAGGTTGATGTTGAGGATGGGCGCTTGATCGCGGTACGCGGTGATCCTGATGATCCAGTGTTTGGCGGGTACACCTGCATCAAGGGGCGGCAATTGGTTGAGGCGCATTATTCGCCCGAGCGGCTGACAAGCTGCTTGATCCGAGACGAATACGGAGCATTTCAGCCATCGACGACTGAGGCAGCGCTTGATGAAATTGCCGCACGGCTCCGCGTGATCATTGACACGCACGGCCCGCATTCAGTGGCGATTTACGGCGGCACTTATGCCTTTCAAAATTCGGCTGGAGTCGCGACGGCAACTGCCTTTGCGCAAGGGCTTGGCACACGTAATATTTATACTAGCGTCACGCTCGATCAGCCCGCTAAAGTCTACACAACAATGCGCTATGGTCTGTGGGAGGGCGGGCTTCACAGCTTCGATACGGCTGACGTCTGTTTTATGATTGGCAACAATCCGATTGTTTCGCATTATGCGCCGCCGGGGTCGCTTCCGCCATTTTCGCCGTCACGGCGACTCCGCGATGCGCAGGCGCGAGGGCTGAAACTCATCGTCGCTGATCCGCGCGAAAGCGATGTGGCAAAGCTTGCCGATATTTATCTGCCAGTGCTTCCCGGAGAGGATGCCGCGCTGCTCGCAGGCATGATCAATGTGATTGTCGCCGAGGGGCTGCATGACCGCAATTTTGTCGGCGCGCATGTTGATGGGTTTGACGCACTGGTAGAGGCGGTGGACACCTTCACACCCGAAGTCGCAGGCGCGCGTTGCGGCGTTGAGCCTGCGCAGATTATCGCCGCCGCCCGGATGTTCGCAACCAGTGCGCGCGGGGTTGCGGCCACAGGGACTGGCCCTGAAATGGCAGGCAATGGCACGCTGACGGCTTATCTCGTTTCAGCGCTCAACATTATTTGCGCGCGGTTTTGTCAGGAGGGTGAGCTGTCCTCAATCCCGCGCGTGTTCACAGCGATGTCAAAACGCCGCGCGCAAGTTGGCCCGCCTATGGCGCTGTTTGGCGAAGGGTTTCCCCAGTCGCGCTTTCGCGGACTGACGCATCTTGGCACTGAAATGCCGTGCAATGTTCTCGCCGATGAAATCTTGACGCCAGGCGATGGCCAAGTCCGCGCCCTGATCAACATTGGCGGTAATCCGCTGGTTGCGTTTCCCGATCAGGAGAAGATGGCGCGCGCGCTTGATGATCTTGAACTGCTGGTCAGCGTTGACGTGCGGATGGCGCAGACGGCCAAATTGTCAGATGTCATCCTCGCCCCGCAAATGTGCCTTGAGCGCGACGATATCAGCAACCTGAGCGAGTGGTGGTACGAGGTGCCCTATGCGCGCTACACACGGGCAGTGGTTGATGCGCCGGGCGACTTGATTGATGAATATGCCATGCTCTGGGGCTTGGCAAAGCGGCTAGGCACTGGCCTGCCGCTTGCGGGTGGGCCTTGCCCAATGGACGTGCTGCCTGACAAAACAGCATATCTTGATCTGATGACCGCAGGCTGTGCCGTCGCGCCGAGCAAGGTGCGCGCCGATACGCCGGATGGTGCAGCAATCATCTATCACGACCTTCATCCGCAGGTTGAGCCGCCTGATCCTGAGAGTGCTGGGCGGTTTGATTTGGATGTTGGTGATATGCCAAAAGCGCTTGATGCTTACTCAGAAGCCAAGGCCGATTTGCCGGGTTACGCATTCAAACTCGTCTCACGCCGCACGCGCCACCGTTTCAATTCAACTGGTGGGCATTTGACCGCGCTCAAGGCAAAGCGGACGACCAACCCGGCGCATATCAACCCTGATGACTTAGCAGCGCTTGGCATTGACGATGGTGCGCTGATCTCAATCATATCGCCAATCGGTGCGATCATTGGCGTTGCTGAAGCCTCGCCCACAATGCGGCGCGGGATTGTGTCAATGGCGCACGCCTGGGGTGATGAGGCGAGCAATGCCGAGACTGTGCGGGATCAGGGCGTTTCTACCAACCGCCTTGTCAGTGAAACGGTGAACTATGATCCGATTACAGGCCAATCGCTGCAAAGCGCGATTCCGGTGCGGATTGCGCCGCTCGCAACGCATTAGAGGAATAGGATATGCCTGATAACCGCCGTTTCTTGCTGATCAGACGCCCCAATGGCGCACCGGTTGCGGAGGATTTCCGGTTGGAAACCACAGCAACGCCTGCGCTTGCCAATTGCCAATTCCTGATCCGCAATCATTATGCCTCGCTTGATCCGGCAATGCGCGGGTGGATGGATGACGCGCCTTCTTATATGCCACCCATTCCACTTGGGTCTCCGGTGCGCGCGTCAACCGTCGGTGTGGTTGTCGAAAGCAAAGCCGATGGTTTTCCGGTGGGGCAGTGGGTGTCCGGCCTTAACGCAATTGAGGAATATTCGGTTGGCATGGCAGGCGGGTTCAGCCAGCCAGTTGATGTGAACCTCGTGCCGTCACCAACCAATTTCCTGTCTGTGCTGGGCGCGGTTGGGATGACGGCCTATTTTGGTTATCTTGAGGTATGTAAACCATCACCGGGTGATGTCGTACTGGTAACTGGCGCTGCGGGTGCGGTTGGATCGCTAGTTGGGCAGATTGCGAAGATCAAAGGCGCATCCAAAGTCATCGGCATAGCAGGCGGCTCTGAAAAATGCGCGCGGCTGGTTGATCGCTACGGTTTTGATGCGGCGATTGATTATCGCGGTAAATCGGTTGATCAGCTTTCGGCTGAGATGCAGAAAGAAGCGCCCAATGGCGTCAACATCATCTTTGAAAATGTCGGTGGAGCTATCCTTGACGCGGGGCTCAACAATCTCGCGATGGGCGCACGCGTTGGGCTGTGCGGACTGATCAGCGAATATAATAATGCGGGCGAAAAAACAGGTGCGCGTAATTTGTGGCAGTTGATCGTCAAGCGCGCCTCAATCACAGGGCTGCTCGTTGCCGATTATGTTCCGCGCTTTGGTGAAGGCATCGGCGAAATGGCGGGCTGGCTGCAATCAGGCAAGCTCGTCTTTGACGAACATATTGATGAGGGTATTGAAAACGCGCTGCCCGCGTTCCTGCGACTGTTCAGCGGCAGCAATGACGGCAAAATGATCCTTGGTCTCGCCTCATGAGCCGCGATGTTGCGGGCCGCAAAGCGATTATCACGGGTGCTGCTTCGGGCATCGGCGCGGCGGCGGTTGCGCGGTTAATAGCGGACGGCGTTGCGGTGCTTGCCGTCGATGTCACGGGTGACGGCCTGAAGGGTAAGCACACGCTTGTCGCAGACCTTGGTGATGCGGCGGCCTTCGCTGCGATTGCCGAGGCCGCACAGGCAAAACTTGGCGGGCTTGATATCCTGATCAACAACGCTGGCGTTTGCCCCGTCAGCAGTTTTGATGAAATGACTGAGGCGATGTGGGATCATGCGCTGTCAATCAATGTGACTGCTGCGATGAAGCTGACGCGCGCAGTGCTGCCTATGCTGCGCGTGTCGAATGCGCCGCGCGTCATCAACACCGGATCAATCCTGTCGCGCTACGGCGATGCGGGGTTGGTCGCCTATGCAACTTCAAAACATGCGATCCTTGGTCTGACGCGCGCGCTTGCCGCAGAGCTTGGGCCGCAGGGGATTACTGTCAATTGTGTGCAACCCGGCGCGATATCGACGGGCATGACCAAGCCAATGTTTGAGACCAACCCCGAAAGCCTTGCTTATTATGCCGGGCGATCAGTGCTTGGTCGGATCGGTCAGCCTGAGGATATTGCTGACGTCATGGCGTTCCTCGCCTCGGATGATGCGCGCTTTATCACAGGGCAGGGCATTCTCGTTGATGGCGGCGTGATGGTGCATAGTTGATGGCGGAGCGCCCTAACATTTTCGCTTGTCGCGGCGGAGACGTTGCTGTGCCACTCACTGCGCAGGGAGTCTTGTAATGAATGATATGAGTGCCACGCCGTCAATGCTTGATCCCGAAGTGATGCAAAATCCCTTTCCGTTTTATGCGTGGGCACACGCCAATGCGCCCGTGATTGAAATGCCGGGCACGGGCATGAAGATCATTATGAGCTATGAAATGTGTGCTGAAGCCACTGGCCGGGTGGAGGAGTTTTCGAATAATTTCACCGCAGTCCTGTCAGGCGCAATGTCTCAAGATCCTGAGGTTTCCGCCATTCTTGCAAAAGGCTGGCCGCAGATTGATACGCTGCTGACCGCTGATCCGCCCGTTCACACGCGCTTTCGCAAACTCGTTAATCTCGCCTTCTCAATGCCGCGCGTCAACGCGCTAGAGGCAGGCATTCGCGCCAAGATCAATGCGCTGATCGATGCTTTCATTGACAAGGGCGAATGTGAGTTTGTCTCCGAATTTTGTGTGCCCTTGCCAGTCCAGGTGATTTGCGAACAGCTTGGGTTTGAACTGTCTGAGCAGACGAACGTAAAGCGCTGGTCAGATGCTTTTGCCGATCGACTTGGGCATATGATTAGCAAGGAGCGCGAACTTGAATGTGCGCGTGAGGTGGTTGAATTTCAACACGCGGTCAAGGCCAAGATTGATGCGCGGCGGGGCACGCCAACCGATGATCTCCTCTCCGATATTGTCAACGCGCGGATTGATGGCGAACAGCCGCTTGAGGATGCAGAAATCCTCTCAATCGCACAGCAATTGATGGTCGCGGGCAATGAAACGACTACGCACGCGGTGGCGGGTGGCCTCGTTCATCTGATCAATTCACCCGGTGAAGTAGAGAAGCTGCGCGCCAATCCCAAATTGTTTGGTAATATGGTTGAGGAGGTGCTTCGCCTTGATACGCCAACGGCTGGCATGTGGCGTGTGGTGACGCGTGACGCGACGCTTGGCGGGCACGCATTCAAGGGCGGATCAATGGTTATGCTGCGCTATGCTGCGGCCAATCGCGATCCGGCCAAATATCCTGAGCCTGATAGGTTTGATGTAGAGCGCAGCAACGCGCGAACCCACCTCGCGTTTGGGAAGGGCATTCATATGTGTGTCGGCAATATGCTGTCGCGCAAGGAAATGACGGTTGCGTTTGAAACGTTGGTGGCGCGGCTTGATGATATCCGTCTTCAGGAAGGAGCGGTGCTTCAGGTTGCGCCGAACATGCTGCTGCGCGGTTACACCGCTGTGCCAATCACTTTCAGGAAGCGGGCATGAATTTCGATCTTGATGAAAACCAAAACCTGTTCAAGGCGACCGTTGAGCGCTTCGCCGCGAGTGCTGACGTGCCTGCACGCCACAAAACGCGCAAATTGCCAAGCGGTTTCAACCGCGAACGCTGGTGCGAAATGGCCGCGCTTGGCCTGATCGGCATTGCAGGCAGCGAAGCAGACGGCGGGCTTGCTGGATCGCTAATTGACTGCGCCATCGTTGCGCAGGCGCTTGGGAAAGCGCAGGCGGTTGAGCCTTGGCTTGAATGCGGTTTTTTGGGTGTGCGGTTGCTGGCGGGAACGGCTTATGCTGCCGATGTAATTTCGGGCGAAGCAGTCGCCGCATTTGCTTTTGCCGAACCGGGCCGGCGGTTCGCGCTTGATGCGGTATCGATGCAGGCTCGCGCGGTGGGCGATGGGTTGATCCTATCGGGCGAAAAACATTTTGTGTTAAGTGGTGCTGTCGCTGATCTTTTCATTGTGACCGCAAGACTTGGCGATGTGACCGCATTATTCGTCGTGCCTCGCGATGCAAAGGGCGTTGATGCAAAGCCCTATCCAGTGGCGGACGGCAGCTTCGCCACTGTCCTTACACTGCGCGATGTTCGCGTTGATGCGCCGCTATCCGTTGGGCTGACACAAGCTGTAAATGACGTGCGTGTCATGGCCTCGGCTGAGATGGTCGGTATTGCTCAGCGGCTGTTTGATGACACGCTTGATTATGTCAAAACGCGCGAACAATTTGGCCAGCCGATTGGTCGATTTCAGGTGATCCAGCACCGCATGGTTGATGGCTATGCCAAAGTCGAGCAGATGCAATCAGCGCTTTATCGACATTTGCTAAAAAATGGCGATGCCCAAGGCCTCAAAGCCTTCATCGGCGAGTCAGCGCTTTGGGTCGCGCATCAGGCGGTGCAGCTTCACGGCGGCATGGGGATGAGCGATGAGCTTGGCATTGGCCACGGCCTCAAGCGGATCATGCTGCTGTCAAAGCTGTTCGGCGACCCCGCGTCAGACCTTGCCGCGTTTGCTAAGGCGGCTTGATATGAATGCGCTCAAACCTATTGCCGAAGGGCTATGGAGCAACGCAGCGCAACCGCGTTTGATCGGGGCACGGCGTAAAACTAATGGTGAGATTATCTTCCCAATGCCGCATGGCGACGCGGCAGATGATTATGATGCGGTGGAGTTATCACCAACCGGCACACTCTGGTCTTGGACGATCCAAAGTTTCCGACCGAAATCGCCGCCCTATATCGGCCCCGAAGACTTCCTGCCGTTCGCGATCGGCTATGTCGAACTAACCGAGCAAGTGATTGTCGAAACGCGTCTAACGCAGACGCATGGCCTTAAAATCGGAATGCCGATGGAATTGGTGATAGAGCCATTTGATGGGAACCTCCTTACTTACGCATTCAGACCATTGGAGGCGACATGACGGACGTTTGCATCATCGGCATAGGCATCCACCCCTTTGGCCGAACCGAAGGTCGTTCGGGTCGCGATCAAGGCGTGTTTGCAGTACGGCAAGCGCTCGCCGATACAGGGCTTGAATGGCGCGACATAGAATTTGCCTATGGCGGCTCGGCCGCATCGGGCAATGCCGATTTGATGGTCAATGAACTTGGCCTGACAGGCGTTCCGATCATCAACGTTTCCAACGGCTGCGCGACGGGCGGCTCTGCGCTCGCCTCGGCCTATTCGGGCATCGCGAGCGGCGAATTCGATATCGGCATGGCGGTTGGTTTCGATAAACACCCACGCGGCGCATTCAATGCCTTGCCCGCTGATTACGGCCTGCCCAATTGGTACGGCGAAACGGGGATGATGATCACGACGCAATTTTTTGCGACAAAGATTCAGCGTTATATGGCGCTGCACGGCATTAGCCCTACCACGCTTGGCCGCGTCGCTGAAAAAGCCTTTGAAAATGGCACACTCTGCGATCATGCGTGGCGGCGCTCGCCGGTTGATCTGGGCACGATCATGGCGGCACCAATGGTCAATGATCCGCTCAACAAATATATGTTCTGTTCGCCCGCCGAAGGCGCGGTGGCGCTGATTTTGGCGAGCGAAAAGAAGGTGCGCGAACTGGGCCGCACGCCGATCCGGCTCAAGACAGCGGTAATGCGTACACGCCCGCCGGGATCATTTGAGGTGTTTGCACCGTCAATCCGGATTGGGCGCGGCGGATCGCCTACAGGGCTTGCGTCAAAAGCCGCGTTTGAAAAGGCCGGGATTGGCCCCGAGGATATCGATATTGCGCAGTTGCAGGACACTGAGTCCGGCGCTGAAATCATGCACATGGCCGAAAACGGCTTTTGCAAGGATGGTGATCAGGAGGCTTGGCTCGCCGAAGGGCGGACTCGGATCAACGGTAAGCTGCCAGTGAATACCGACGGTGGTTGTCTTGCTTGCGGCGAGCCCATTGGCGCATCAGGCTTGCGGCAGGTGTATGAAAATGTCGTTCAACTGCGCGGTGAAGGTGGTGCGCGGCAAGTGCCGGGTAATCCCAAGACGGCTTACACGCATGTTTACGGCGCACCCGGCGTTTCGGCTGTCACGATTATGGAGCGATGATGATGCAGGGGAAGGTGGCGTTGATTTCAGGGGGAGCCGAAGGCATTGGTGCTGCGGTGGCGCGCAAATTTTTGAGTGCTGGCGGGGCGGTAATGCTCGGCGATGTGCAGGCGGACAAAGCGGCGTCGCTTGCGGCTGAACTTGGCGCTCAGGCCGCCAGCGTGTCACTTGACGTGCGCGATTTGGCGCAGTGGGAAAATGCGGTTGCCCAGACGCAAACGCGCTTTGGCAAGCTCACGCATTTGTTTAATATTGCGGGGATTTCTGAACCGGGAACGACGCAAGATGTCGCGCTTGACAGTTGGGATCGCACGCTTGCGATCAACTTGAACGGCACGATGTATGGTTGTCGCGCCGCAATCCCAGCGATGGTTGCAAGCGGCGAAAGCTGCGCCATCGTCAACACCGGATCAATGCTCGCACTGCGCCCCGGCGCGATGTTTGTGTCTTACTGCGCATCAAAGGCGGCGGTTACTGCACTCACCAAATGCGTGGCGCTTGATTGCGCGGCGAAGGGTTATAAAATTCGTGCGAATACCGTCCACCCCGGCGCGATCCGCACTCCGATGTTTGAGCGCTATCTCGAAGCGTTCCCCGGCAGCACGCACGAGGCCGAAGCGATGTTTGCCGCCAATCACCCGATGGGCCGCGTTGGCGAGGCGGATGAAGTGGCGAACGCAATGATGTTTCTCGCTTCGGACGCCGCAAGCTTTACAACCGGGGTTGATTTCACCGTTGATGGTGGGGGGAGCTTCCGGTCATGATGATTGTATCATCCAACCCCGTTCGGGCTGAGCTTGTCGAAGCCTTCCCTTCTTTTTTAACGCCCATAAAAAGGGAGCACTTCGACAAGCTCAGTGCGAACGGTAGAAAAGGCATCAGCCAATGACCAGCCGTATTGACGCCCATTTCGTGGCTGCTGGCAAATTTCATGACATTGATTTTGCGCGACTTGAGCTTCTCAAGCTCCTTGCCGAACATCCTCATATCCGCACGACCGTCGCGACTGATTATAGCGATGTCGAACGGATCGCCGCTTGTGCCTTCCTGATCAGCTACACCTGCGATCTGATGCCGAGCTTGGAAGAGGCCAAGGCCATCCGCAACTTTGTTGAAAAGGGCGGGCGTTGGCTGGCTCTGCATGGTACCAATTCGATCCTGCGCTTCACCGAGGGCGGGGTAGATAGCCCCGATGAACGCCCCGATGTGATGGAAATCCTCGGTACGCAGTTCAAGGCGCATCCGCCGATTGGCGCGCCGTTCCGCGTCAAAATTATGGATCGCGATCACGCCTTGACCAAAGAGTTTGAAGATTTCGATGTGATCGATGAGCTGTATCTCAGCAAGACAACCGCGCCGATCCGCATTCTGATGCAAACCAATTTTACGGGCGAAGCCACTGGCTTTGTTGATCTCAATTGGGATGAGGAGGCTGTGCCGATTCTCTATCTACGCGATCTTGGCAAAGGGGGCGTGTTGTATAATACGCTTGGCCATTGTCGCGGACATCATGATGTCATTCAGTTGATGCCATTCTGGGATCATCCTGAGCGCTGCGCATGGAATTATCCCGTATATTATGAAATGCTGCGTCGCGGTATTCGCTGGGTAATGGGGGAGATCGCCTGATGGATATGAATTTCACTGATGAAGATTTGGCATTTGCGGATGAGGTGCATGCTTTTCTTGATGAAAAACTGAGCCCACGCCTACGTGAGGGCGCGGCCAACACACCAAGTGTATTTACCGAGCCCGACATCACCCGCGAATGGCAGGCAATTCTTCACGAGAAAGGTTGGCTCGCCACGTCTTGGCCAAAGGAAGATGGCGGCACTGGCTGGACGCCGATGCAGAAATATCTGTTTGAACGTGAGTGCGCGATAGCGGGCGCGCCTGCGCTCCCCGTGCTTGGGCTCAAACTCATCGGCCCAGTACTCTGCAAATTTGGGACGCCTGCACAAAAGGCGCATTTCCTGCCGCGCATCCTGTCAGGCGATGATTATTGGTGTCAGGGCTATTCTGAACCGGGTTCAGGATCAGACCTTGCCAGCCTCAAAACCCGTGCTGAACGTCAGGGCGACAAATATATTGTCAACGGCTCCAAAATCTGGACGACGCACGCGCATCACGCCAACTGGATATTCGCGCTCGTTCGCACCAACGCGGAGGCGAAGAAGCAAGAGGGTATCAGCTTCCTCCTCATTCCAATGGATCAACCCGGCGTCAGCGTTACGCCGATTGTGACAATGGCCAATGATCATGAAGTCAACGCGACTTTCTTTGACAATGCCGAAAGCGACGTCGAAAATCTGATTGGGGAAGAGGGGCAGGGCTGGACGATTGCCAAATATCTGCTCGAAAATGAGCGCGGCGGATCATGCGCAGCGCCGGGCTTGCTCGCCGCGCTTGACCGGATTGAGGCGGCGGCGAAGGCGCAACCTTCGGGCACTAATGGCGCGCTGATCCATGACCCGATTATTGCGCAGCGGATCGCCCGGCTGCGGCTTGAAACGCAGGCGTTTGAAACGACTGAGCTGCGCATTCTTGCCGAGCTAGTGAAGGGCCGCAGGCCGGGGCCGCAAACATCGCTGATCAAGCTCATCTCCGCGAAATTGCGGCAAAGTGTCGATCAGCTTTCGGTGGATATTTTCGCCTATGATGGGTTGCAACTCCCGATATCGCGCCCGCTTTACGGCAACGAAGCGCCTGAAGCATTCGGCAGCCGCGAGGCGCAACTGGCGATGCCAACCTACCTCAATGGCCGGGCGTGGACGATTTTCGGCGGGTCTGACGAAGTGCAGAAAACAATCATCGCCAAACAGGTTTTGGGGCTGTGAGCGAAACCCGCGACGGTGGGTGCCTGTGCGGGGCGGTGCGCTATTCGGTAGATTGGCCGCCGATCGCAGTCGCCACCTGTAGCTGCAAGAATTGCCAGAAACAGGCGGGGTCTGCGCTGTCAGTGATTGCGGTTACGCCGAGCGCCGCGCTGCGGATTACCGGTGCGTTGACCACCTACACTGATACCGCCGAGCGCGGCAAAGATGTGTACCGCAAATTCTGCGGCACTTGCGGATCACCTGTCATCACGGAAACGCCTGAGGCGAATGAACAAGGCCTTATTTTCATAAAAGCGGGCACACTGGATGAGGCGGGTGATCTATCACCAACCGTGCATTATTGGACATGCTCGGCTCCGTCATGGATGATCTTGCCCGAAACTGGCGTGCGGCTTGATAAGCAGTAGGCCGTGCTAAACCCCCATCATCCCGGCGGTGCTAGCGCCGTCGATTCCGTATTCCGACCCTGAAATAAACGCCGCATCATCTGACGCGAGGAACGCGACGAGCGCTGCCACTTCTTCAACCTGTGCCATTCGACCGAGCGGGGCCATCCCCTCAAACTGCGCGCGTGCTGCCGCTGGATCGGGTGCGCGATCAATCACGCTCTTGATCATTTCGGTCTCGACCACGCCGGGGTGGATGCTGTTGCAGCGGATTTGCGTTTTCTGATTGGCGCAATGCATGGCGACTGATTTGGAGAGTGCCACCAGCGCGCCCTTTGTTGTTGAATAGGCCACAAAATTACCCATCGGGCGATATGCGCTCATTGACGAATTGATAATGATCGCGCCGCTCGGCCCACCGGGATTGCTGCGCATTGCGCGAACAGCATGTTGCGCCGTCAGCATCACACCCGAGAGGTTGACACTGAGAATGCGGTTCCAATCATCAAAAGCGATTTC
>JAYTPB010000073.1:0-8883 GCA_043747445.1 Sphingomonadales bacterium | reverse complement strand
TGATTTTCTATAGCACTAAGCAACCAAGCTGATAAGATGTGTGACAATTCGCATTGGAAACAATGTTTGTGGGGCGTATTCGGTTAACCATGTTTTAAGCGGATAATGGGGGTTTTGCTTTGTCGGAATTGTACCGGATTGCCATTGTTGGTTCCGGCCCTGCTGGATTGAGCGCGGCTTCGCGGGCGGCGAAGCTTGGCCTTTCGCATGTCCTGCTCGAAAAGACTGATCACCTGTCTGATACGATTTACAAGTATCAAAAGGGCAAGCATGTCATGGCAACGCCGAGCCAGCTAAAGCTGCGCGCGGACATTGATTTCGCCGCTGGCAAACGCGAAACCATCCTCGAAACATGGGAAATGCAAACCGGCGGCAACAAGGTCAACACGCTCAAAAACGCCGAAGTGAAGCAGATGACGGGCACCAAGGGTGATTTCACCCTGACGCTGACCAACGGACAGAGTGTGCGCGCAGAAACCATCGTTCTGGCCATCGGCACGCAGGGCAACCCCAATCGGATGAGCTGCCCCGGCGGCGATTTGCCCCACATCCAATATTCGCTTGATGATCCCGGCGAATATATTGATGAACATATTACCGTCATTGGCGCTGGCGACGCCGGGATTGAAAACGCGCTTGGCCTCGTCGCCGATCCCGAACAGCGTAACGTCGTCACCATCGTTAACCGCAGCGAAGAATTTGCCACCGCGAAGGACGCCAATGTTCAGGCGCTGGTTCAGGCGCGTGACGCCGGGCGAATTATCGTCCGCACCAAAACGACGCCGATTTCAGTTGAGTCCGGCTGGATCACGTTCGATACGCGTGACGGCGAGGCGCGGGTTCAGTGCGACCGGGTGATCGCGCGCATGGGCTCTGCCCCGCCGCGCAAGTTTATTGAGGCGTGCGGGATCGCCTTCACCAGCCCGGATCGTGCGGCTTATCCAGTACTATCGGCAACGTTTGAATCGACCAATCCCGGTATTTTCGTCATCGGCGCGCTCGCGGGCTATCCGCTGATCAAGCACTGCATGAACCAAGGGCATGATGTTGTTGAATTCATCAACGGCAATACCACGCTGAAGCCAGCCGACGAACCCATTCTTGAGGCCAAATTTGCGGGTCTGCCGGGGAATGAAAGCGTCGAATATTGGCTCAATTTCCTCAAGACCAATGTCGTCATCCTCAATCAGCTTTCAACGCTCCAGTTACGCGAGTTTATGCTCGATTCCGAAGCGCGTTTTTATAAGCGCGGTGAGGTAATTTTTGTCCGCAACGATCCGGGGTCATCGCTGTTTGCAATTGCGGCTGGATCAGTACTGGTCGAGGTTAGCCCAACCGATCCGAGCATCACTGTGCCAATCGGCGTCGGTTCAATTTTTGGTGAAGTCGGCTTGATTTCAGGACGCCGTCGCGGGGCAACGATCCGCGCCGGCGAAGACTGCATTTGTGTTGAAGTCTCACGCACCGCCGCGCTCAAACTGCAAGCGTCAGTGCCTGCGGCGAAACGCGCGATTGAGCGTATCTCGACTGAGCGGCAATTGCTCCAGATGTTCAAATCAGGGCTAACCCCGGCGGATTTGACTGAAGTGCTTGATAGCTATGAAATTCAGGCTGTGAGCGCTGGCAAGGCAATCATTACCGAGGGTGAGCTTGGCAATGATATCTTCGTCATCCGCCAAGGTTCGATGGTGGTTGAGCGGATGATCGGCGGGAAACCGGTGTTCACCTCCTACCTACCTGCGGGTTCCTACGTCGGTGAAATGGGGCTGATCAACGGCGGTAAGCGCGCGGCAACGGTGCGCGCGGCGATCAAGTCCGACGTGATCAAGCTCGACGGCACTGCGTTTATGCGGCTGATGGAGAAAAAACCCGAGCTTTATGCCAAAACCAAATCGGACATGGCGGGGCGCGAGGAGCTCAACGCGTTTATCGAATCGAAAAAGGATTCGCTTTCAAGCGCGGTTGATCTCTATTCGGAGCAAGCCGCGTTCCTGATGGAAAACGGGATTGGTGAGGCTACCGACGTTCTCCTGATTGATGAAAATCTATGCATCGGCTGTGATAATTGCGAAAAGGCCTGTGCCGATAGCCATGACGGGCTGTCGCGGCTCGACCGTGAAGCGGGGCGGACTTACGCGCATCTTCACGTGCCGACGTCATGCCGCCACTGCGAACATCCGCACTGTATGCTTGATTGCCCGCCCAACGCGATCAATCGCGGGCCGGACGGTGAAGTGTTCATCAACGATACCTGCATCGGCTGCGGCAATTGTCAGCGCAACTGCCCCTACGGCGTGATCCGCATGGAATATGAACCGCCAAAGAAGCCAAGCATCTTCAGTTGGCTTTTCTTTGGCAAAGGGCCGGGGCCGGGTGAACCAAGCCGCAAGTGGAAAAAAGAAAATAGCGATCCAAGCGTCAGCAAGCAGAGCAAGGCGATCAAATGCGATATGTGCTCCGGGATTGAAGGCGGCCCGGCCTGTGTCAGCGCCTGCCCAACCGGCGCAGCAATCCGCGTGGGGCCAGAGCAGTTTTTGTCAGTCACCCGGCTTGAAAAGAATAAGGCATGATGACCGCGAATTTTGAAAAGAGGCGTCGCTAATGGCCACCCAAGCTCCCAAGCGCGGCGCGCAATCGGGCCGCGTTAAAAGCGACGGCACGCATGAGGGGTTCCTGCGTCACAAGCGCTTCCGCTGGCTTAAGGTCGCCTTCGTCTTGATGACCACCGCGACGCTTGGCTATATCCTCATTGACGTAAAGCCGCGACCCAATGGGGGTAGTTGGTACGGCTATTTGATGGGGATTATCGGAACGCTGCTGATCCTATGGCTGACGATGCTTGGCGTGCGCAAACGCATCCCGTCGCGCAAACGCTGGTCGCTTAAAGGCTGGACATCGGCGCATATTTACCTCGGGATTTCGCTCGCGGTGATTGGCACCCTTCACACAGGGTTTCAGATTGATTGGAATGTCCATACGCTCGCTTATGTGCTGATGATGCTTGTGATCCTTTCGGGGCTATGGGGGATTACCGCCTATACGCGCCTCCCCAAAAAAATGAGCCTTAACCGCGAAGAACTCACCGAAAATCAGATGCTTGAAGGGCTGCGCTCGATGGATCGGCAGTTGCATGATGCGGCGCAACCGCTTGATCACCGCTATGCTGAACTGGTGCGAAAATCGCTTCAGGAAAATCCGTTTGGCGGCGGGCTCATTCGCCGGGTTTTTGGCTTCTATCCCAAGAGCAAGGCACGCAAAACGCTCTCAATGCTGAGCGAGGAAATCGCCTTCCGCCCCGGCGAGGATAATCCGATTGAGCGGCTTGATGGTCTGCTCGCGCGCAAAGACAACAAGGTTGCTCGACTGCGCAAGCATTTGCAGTATAAGGCGCGGCTTGAAATCTGGCTTTATTTTCATGTTCCCCTCACCTTCGCGTTGATCGCCGCGCTCTCAGCGCATATCGTCAGCGTATTTTTCTACTGGTAGGCACAGCCGATATGACGTTTACTGTTCGCCAGATATCACGCACCAGCGATGGCCGCGAAATTGTGCGCGCGTCCAATATTGTTGCGGGTGCGATAAAGATTGGTCGCGACGCTAGCAGCGACATTCACCTCGCCGATCTTGCAGTTGAGCTTCATCACGCGACGATCACGATGCTTGACAGCGGGCGGATCAGCGTTGGCTCCGAAACTGACCGTGACTTTGCGATTGACGGCCGATCAGTGCAAAATGTTGAGGTTGATCCAGTCAAAGGTGGCGAGCTTGTTTTCGGCAGCCACCGGCTGACCATTAGCAAGGATGGCGGTATCGTCATCATCGCGGTTGAGCGGTTTGAAGCGGTTTCGGATTCGGCGGGTGAGAAAGAAGAAATTGGCCTGTTCACGCTTAGCGGTTTGCTCGCGGGCAGGCGGATGCAGGCGTGGAGCTTCATCACGGCGGTGATTGTGCTGTTCTTGGCGTGGCCGATCTACACATATGCGACGACATCGGGCGTTAAAAACCGCACGGCGGGTTTCCATGCCGATGAAAGCTGGAACAGCGGCCCACTGAGCAAGGCTCATGCCAAACTCGCCAATGATTGTCAGGCGTGTCACACCGAAAAATTTGTCGCAGTGACCGATGATAGCTGTCGCGCATGTCATAAGAACGACTCGCATGATCATTCAACCAAAGCACGGCTTGCTCAGGCGGCCATCCCTGCTGACTTTGGCGGCAAGGTCAAAAGTTTTTTCAAAGTGACCTTCAACAAGCCGCAGGGTGGCTGCGTTGACTGTCATACTGAGCATGAAGGCGAAGGCTATTTGCAGTCAACCAAACAAGCCTTTTGCACCGATTGCCACAGTACGCTCAAGGAGCGATTGACTGATACAAAGCTTGCCAATGCTGGCGATTTTGGCACTGATCATCCCCAGCTTCAGGTTGCGACTACGGTGAAGGTCGAAGACGGTCTGCGCTTCTTTCGCCGGGTTTCACTTGATACCAAGCCGACCGAGAATAACGGCTTGATCTTCCCGCATGATATACACCTTGCAAAGGGCAATGGCGTCGCGCGGATGGCGCAAACGATGCGCGGTGAACAAGGCTGGGGCGCAAGTCTGGTCTGCAAAGATTGCCATACGCCGTCAAAAGATGGCCACCGTTTTCAGCCCGTTGACATGGAAAAAGACTGCCAAGCCTGCCACAGCCTTGGCATCGGCGGCAAGACACTCAAGCACGCCGAGCCGGGGCGTGTTGTGGCGCAAATCCGTTCGTTTTACGCGGCAGGCCCGGCTTACCGCCCTGCAAGTCTTGATAATTTTGCACGGCGGCGCCCCGGTGAATATGCCGCCGTTGAAACCGCACAAGATTACGTAATTGGCAGCCGCATTTTCCAAGGCCAAGCGTCCGAGGCGATTCGTGATGTCTTTGCCAAGGGCGGCGCATGTTATGACTGCCATATTATCAGCCAGACCCCGAGTAGGGGCGCGCCGGTAAGCTTCCGCCCAGTCGTTCAGCCCGCGCGTTACATGCAAAAAGGCTGGTTCGATCACGCGGCGCACAAGGACGAAACCTGCGAGAGCTGCCACGCCGCCACAACTTCGGCCAAGGCCACCGATTTGCTGCTTCCCGGCATCTCGACATGCCGAACCTGTCATGTTGGTGAAAATGGCGGAAAATTGAAGCCGGTCAAGGATCCGGTAGCGTCAAGCTGTGCTTTATGTCACGACTATCACCTTGATAATAAGGCACCCTGGCGATCGAAACTGAAACAGAAGCGGCTAGACCGCCAATCTCAGGCAAAAACAACGATTGCGAGTCGCAATTGACAAAGAATAGTGTAGATTGTGTTGTTAAAAGTTTGTTAAGGTTAATGGGCTATAATTTTTTGCAGCGTGGAGCAGCGAACAAGGCCTTGAAGTTATGTTGATCGCGCAAGTCACTGATGTCCATTTAGGTTTTGAACCTAACAATCCTGCTGAATTTAATCGGCAGCGGTTGGATCAAGTGATTCGTAAGCTTAAGACCACTGAACCCGTCCCCGATATGTTGATTATATCCGGCGATCTTGTTGATCGCGGAGATGTGGAATCCTACAAACGGCTACGTTCTGTTATTGACGGATGCGGTTTTCCGACATGGCTTTGCCTCGGCAATCATGACATGCGCGATAATTTTAGCGCGGTTTTCCCAGAAATTCCGGTCAACGGCGGGTTTGTTCAATATGAAGTCGAGACAGACTCGCTGCGGATATTAATGCTCGACACGTTGGAGGAGGGCCGCCACGGCGGCGCTTACTGTGAGGCGCGCGCCGATTGGCTTGATCAACAGCTTGCTGAACGGCCCGATGTGCCGACATTGCTCGTCATGCATCATCCGCCAGTTGATGCTGGGATCGAATGGATGGCAACCGATTCGCGCGAGCCGTGGGTGGCGCGCTTCTCAGATGCGATTGAGGGCCATTCGCACATTGTAGGGATTATTTGCGGCCATCTTCACCGCCCGATTTCCTCAATCTGGAAAGGCACATCAGTCGTCGTCTGTGCCTCAAGCGCGCCGCAAACCGCGCTTGATCTCTCACCCATTGATGCTGAAGAGCCTGACAGCCGCGCGATGATCATTGCTGATCCGCCCGGTTATGCGTTGCACCGCTGGAATGGTCGTGAAATGGTAACGCATTTTGACAATGCCGACGATCATGTCGTCATCGCGCGGTTTGATCATAAAATGCAGAAGCTTGTCCGCCATCTCCTCGATGAGCGCCCTCCGGTAGAAGTGCCTGAGCCGACTTTATCCTGATCAGTCCACGCCGAACGTCCAGCCTTCGCTTTGCGCGACTTGCGGGGTCAGCCCTTGCGGTTCCCATGGCGCGTCGCGTGCGGCGTTGGCGCGGAGCCACGCAGCGGTAAGTATCGCATCAGTCGCATGATCAGTGTAGCGGGGAAGCACGATATGCGGTGCCGATCCCAACACGCCGAGCGCCTCATCAAGCGACGCACCGTCGCGTAATTTTGAACGTCCTTTGCGAAGCCCGGCTGCGCGCGCGGCGATGCTGGTGTAGATTTCAACGATAGCCGGCCCATCACAGGGGAGCGGATCAAATGGCCAGACGGGCACGCGGCCTTGCACGCGGTTGAGCAGCCGCATCCCGGCAAAGCTGGCCTTGGCGACTTGGGCCGCGCCGATGGCATCATAAACCGTTGAAGGCTTGCCGCCGCCGCCCGCATTATACGTCGCTTCGCAGATGCGCAGGTGCATGTAGTCGGCCTTGGCCCCATCAGCGGCACCGAAATAAAAATGGCGGCGGTGGTGCCGTTCAAGGAAGGAGGCCGCGCCTAAATCCTCATCATCGCACAGTCGGTCAACATAGGCGCGAAAGGCAACTGCATCGCCGGGCACATCATCGCCCGGAAGATAGCTTCCGCGCGTCACCAGCGGCGGCGCGAAGCTGAAATCAAAGCCGATCAGCGTATTGCCGCGCTGCGCCAACACCCATTCAAGGATCGCAGTGCGAGACCAGTAGCGCTCGGGCGGGGCGACCAATATCGGCGCATCATTCCCGATATCGCACACCGCAAGCGCGATGCCGGGGTGGCGCGATCCCTTCGCGCCTGACCAATCGGCGACGGCAAACCGAGTGAAGCGACTCACTTGCCGTGACGCTCTGCCCGCAACCTATCCCAGTGCGCCAGCCGCTCAGAAATCTTGGCCTCAAATCCGCGCGGGGAGGGGGCGTAGAATGGCTGCGGCGTCATTTCACTTGGCCAATAATTATCGCCGCTAAAGCCCTCCTCCGCGTCATGATCATAGGCATAATCCTTGCCGTATCCGATGTCCTTCATCAGCTTGGTCGGCGCGTTGAGGATGTTGGCGGGCGGCATCAACGATCCGGTTTCACGCGCCGACTTCCACGCGGATTTCTGCGCTTTATACGCGGCGTTCGATTTGGGCGCGGTCGCGAGATAGAGGCAGGCCTGCACAATCGCGAGTTCTCCCTCAGGACTCCCCAGAAAATCATAGGCGTCCTTTGCCGCCAAGCACTGCACCAGCGCCTGCGGATCAGCCAGCCCGATATCCTCACTCGCAAAACGCACCAACCGACGCAGCACATAAAGCGGCTCTTCCCCAGCGACGAGCATCCGCGCGAGGTAATAGAGCGCAGCCTGCGGATCGCTCCCGCGCAACGACTTATGCAGCGCGGAAATCAGGTTGTAATGCCCCTCACGGTCTTTGTCATAAACGGGCATCCGCCGGTGGAGCAGTGCGGAAAGCGCGGTTGGATCAAGCGCCTCGGCAATCGCCACCGAAAACAAAGTCTCGGCCTGATTGAGCAAAAACCGCCCATCGCCGTCGGCACTCGCGATCAGCGCGGCGCGCGCATCGGGGGTGAGCGGCAGCGCGCGGCCTTCCACATCTTCGGCGCGGGTGAGCAGCGTATCAAGCGCGGCCGCATCAAGCCGGTGGAGGATCAACACCTGCGCGCGGCTGAGCAATGCGGCATTCAATTCAAAGCTCGGGTTTTCGGTCGTCGCCCCAACGAGGATGATCGTGCCGTCCTCAACATAGGGCAGGAAACCATCCTGCTGCGCGCGGTTGAAACGGTGGATTTCATCAACGAAGAGCAACGTGCGCTTGCCAGTGCGGGCATGGTCACGCGCGGTGGCGAACAGTTTTTTGAGATCGGCAACGCCTGAAAACACCGCCGAAATCGCCTCAAACCGCAGGCTGACCGCATCCGCCAGCAACCGCGCGATTGTCGTTTTGCCCGTGCCCGGCGGCCCCCACATGATGATCGAGGCGAGCTTGCCCGCCGCCACCATCCGGCCAATCGCGCCGTCATCCCCCGTCAGATGATCTTGCCCGACGATATCGCAGAGCGCCTGCGGACGCAGCCGTTCGGCGAGCGGCGCATTTGCGGGTGTGGGCAGGGCAGGGGCTTGATCGGGGAACAGGTCGGGCATTGGGGAAGTATAGCGTGCGCGGCGAGGGGCGTCACCTTATCGCGCAGACCCTATCAGCGGAGCGTTAAAGCAACAAAAGATACGGTCGATCATAGTAAGTTTGTATCCTTTGTTGCTTTAAGGCCGCTGTTGTTGGGGGCACCGGATCACCATATTTTGCAAGCCTTGATTCATGCGGGCATGATGATCAGATGTTGAAGAAATAGGACAGCGGTTTTTTTTGGGGGGCAACATTTCCCCTCTCCCCTTGGGGGAGAGGGAGGGAGCTGCGCAGCGGCGGAAGGGTGAGGGGGTGCAGAGCGAAGCGTGAGCGAGCGTGGTCTTCTCCAACAACGCACGCTGTCTTTCAGCCGCAGACGCGGCTGGCCCCGCACCCGGCACTTCGTGCCACCCTCTCCCTCAAGGGGAGAGGGGGTATTACAGCAAGCTCGCTTGCTTATCC
>JAYTPB010000072.1:0-23951 GCA_043747445.1 Sphingomonadales bacterium | reverse complement strand
TAACCCAACACCCGTGCCACAATCCCCGGATCGCGCGCGAGCATTGAGAGGAGCACGCGGGCTGGGCCTTCGGGTTGGCGGCGGCCTTGTTCCCAATTGCGCAGGGTGGCGATGGAGACGCCGATTTGGCGGGCGAAGCCGTCTTGCGTTGTGCCTGTCTTCTTGCGGATCGCGGCAATGTCGATTGCCGGGAAATTGTGAACGCGCAGGCCGGGCACCGCCTGCCCCTGCGCAAACGCGCGGGCTTCGACAACGCTTGCCATCAGGACATTAAAATCTTCGTCTTTCATCTTGTGCGACATAGTACGCCAATGGCGTAGTTTTATCAAGCTGCGCTCTTATGCCCGTCCGGCTCGTGAGTGACGATTTGCCAACCTCCTGATTCACCCCAAACAAACTATTTTCCTACAGCCAATAATCATGATATGTTCCAATCATGATCACTCCCCCGCCCCTCACCCACCCTTCTCATTGCATCACAGTGGCGTGCCCGTTGCGCCGTATTTTTCAATTGAAGCGGAGCGAGCGAATATACCGATTCAGTATCAACTTCCTGAGATTTGCGTGGTTTTTTGAAAAGGAGTTTTCTGCAAAAATAATGGCCTTTCTCTCTTCCTTCTTTGCGGCTTCGCGCGAGATTAATCCTCGGCCTGCTGCGCGCGGCGCGGTTGAATGGGTTCGCGCGAAGGCGCGAAGACGCAAAGAAGAGGGGCGATTGCGGGGGTTGCGACGAAGCAATCCAATATCTGTAGAGGCTTTAGGTCTGATCGCTAAAGCACTGCACCAATCGTGAAACCGTCACATTTGGCGGCTAACCGGAATTATGACTGTTGCGTTGGTAGCAAAATGACATCTCGTGAAACCACATCCGCACTGGCGCGTCGGTGGGATGCGCGTGTTGAGCGAGAGGCGGCGGATTGGGCGCGGCTCATTGGCTTTGGCGCGATCCAGTGGCCGTGGTTGCTTAAAAGCCTGTACGGCGGGCGTAAGCGGGACAAGGCGGCGTTGCTCGCGCGGCTTGGCCTTGCCGCCGATGCGCTGCCCAATCTTGGCAGTTGGAAAGCCGATACTGGGCTGCTCACACTCATCGTTGATTTGATTTTTGAACATCGGCCAAAGACTGTGGTTGAATTGGGTGCAGGGGCTTCAACGCTGGTGGCGGCGCGCGCGATGAAGTGCGCTGGCTATGGCGGGCGGCTCGTAAGCTACGATCAACATGCCGATTTTGTCGCCGCGACCTCGGCATGGCTATCGGATAATGAGGCCGTGGCCGAGATTCGCCATGCGCCGATTGCTTCGCCTTCGGGGCGTTGGTCTGATCTTTGGTATGATCTTGACGCCGTGCCTGACGCGATCAATCTGCTGCTCATTGACGGCCCACCTTGGGCGATTGATGCGCAAGTGCGCGGCAAGGCGCAGTGCCTGTTTGACCGGATGGCCGCAGGCGGGATCGTTGTGCTTGATGATGCCGCCCGCCCCGGTGAGCGGCTCGTGGCCAAACAGTGGAAACGCGATTGGCCAATGGTTGAGTGGCGCTATGTGGCTGGGATCAAGGGTACGCTGATTGGGCGGTGGCCCTAAATTATTGGGGGTAGGTCTTCGCCATATAGGCAAGCGTTTCAACCACCATCTCCTCAAGCACACCTACATCCACATCGCTCAACCGCTTGATATACAGGCAGGATTTGCCAAGTTTATGCTTGCCGAGGCGGGCAAGCTGCGCCTCTTTGCCCGCATAGCCGCCGATCAAATACAGCACCGTCTGCCCTTTGCGCGGAGAGAAACCGATGCGGAGCGAATCTCCCTCGCGGCCGCTGTCATATTTATAGTGGTAGCTGCCAAAACCGATGATGCTTGGCCCCCACATTTTGGCTGGCGCGCCCGAAAGCCGCGCCATCATCGCCGCGATCACATGCGCATCGGCGCGCTGGGTTTCGTCGGCGACGGCGTCGATAAAGGCGGTAACGTCCGCACTGGTTGCAACGGTTTTATTCGGGGCCATAATCATTCTCCCGCGATAAGTTCATAATTAGCATAGTCTTTGTTGCGGTCAAATCGGCCCGAGCTGGGTATCTTGCAATAGCACATCGATGTAACCACATATCATAGGTATAAGGAGAGTCTGTAATGCGTATGTTTGTGATGCTCACCCTATCATCACTTCTGCTCACCGGTTGTGGGCGTGCTGGACATAATCCGCGCGGCGTTGATCATGACGAGGTGCTACTGCGCGTGAGTGCCACGGGAGACGCCGAGACGCGGCCTGATTTGGCAACATTCAGCGCCGGGGTTTCAAGCCTTGGCGCATCATCGCAGGCGGCGACGCAGGCGAATAATGTCAAGATGAACAAGGTGATGGCGGCGGTCGAAGCACTCGGCGTCAAACGTGATGACACCCAAACGCAAAGCCTGTCGGTTAACCGGATCGAATATGGCCGTAATCGCGGGCAATATGAGGCGACCAACAGCGTCAGCGTCAAAATCCGCAAGATTGACAGCGCAGGCGAAGTCATTGCCGCAGCAACCGGGGCGGGCGCGAACATTCTCTCAGGCCCGCAGCTTACCGTTGATGACCGTGAGGCGGCGAGCCTTTCGGCCTATGCCGCCGCTTACAAGGCCGCACGTGCGCGTGCCGATGCCTATGCCAAGGCGGCGGGGTTGAAGGTGGTGCGTATCCTTTCAATCACCGATGGCAGTGCGATGGGGGCGCCAATACCTTATGCAATGGATGCGATGGCCGTCGTCCAGACTGTGGCCCCAGAGCAAGCGGCTCCGCCCATCCGCGCGGGCCTTAATACCAGCACCGCGCAGGTTCGGGTTGATTTTGCATTGTCGCAGTAACCGCCATGCTTGCAACCAGCCGCGCGCAACGCTAACCGCGCGACTATGACAGATACCATCAAACGCGTTGTCCTCGCTTATTCGGGTGGGCTTGATACCAGCGTCATCCTGAAGTGGTTGCAGGTGACTTATGGCTGTGAGGTCGTCACGTTCACCGCTGATTTGGGGCAGGAAGGCGAGCTTGAACCCGCGCGTGCCAAGGCGGTGCTGATGGGGGTGAAGCCGGAGCATATTTATATCGACGATGTCCGCGAAGAATTTGTCCGCGATTTCGTCTTCCCGATGATGCGCGGCAATGCGCGCTATGAGGGCGATTATCTGCTCGGCACCAGCATCGCGCGCCCGCTGATTTCAAAGCGTCTCGTCGAAATCGCGCGCGAAACAGGCGCTGATGCCGTCGCGCACGGGGCAACGGGCAAGGGCAATGATCAGGTGCGTTTTGAACTCGGCGTTGCCGCACTCGCGCCCGATATCAAGGTGATTGCGCCGTGGCGCGAATGGGATTTGACGAGCCGTACCGCGCTGATCGCATGGGCCGAAGCGCACCAGATCCCCGTGCCCAAGGACAAGCGCGGCGAAAGCCCCTTCTCCACCGATGCAAACCTGCTCCACACTTCGTCAGAGGGCAAGGTGCTGGAAGACCCGTGGGATGAAACCCCCGACTATGTTTATTCGCGCACGGTCAACCCCGAAGACGCGCCCGACACCCCCGAATATATCACCATCGATTTTGACCGTGGCGACGGCGTTGCGCTGAACGGTAAGGCGATGTCGCCTGCAACTTTGCTCACTGCGCTTAACGAACTGGGGCGCAGGCACGGGATTGGTCGGCTTGATCTGGTTGAGAACCGCTTCGTCGGCATGAAATCGCGCGGCATGTATGAAACGCCGGGCGGTGAGATTTATGCGCGTGCGCACCGGGGGATTGAATCGATCACGCTTGATCGGGGCGCGGCGCATTTGAAGGATGAGCTGATGCCCAAATATGCCGAGCTTATCTATAATGGCTTTTGGTTCAGCCCCGAACGCGAAATGCTTCAGGCCGCGATTGACCATAGCCAAGCCAAAGTCAGCGGCACCGTGCGGTTGAAGCTCTATAAAGGGCTGGCCAGCGTCGTCGGTCGCAAATCGGCGAACAGCCTGTATTCAGAGCGCCATGTGACGTTTGAGGATGATGCGGGTGCCTATGATCAAAAAGATGCGGCGGGCTTTATCCGATTGAACGCGCTAAGGCTTCGGCTGCTCGCGCGGCGTGACTTGGGGTAATTGGCGCAGACCGATGATGTCGATTGCGACGTCGCTGTAACTGCCGATAGCCGTGCGGTTGCGCTCCATGATGCGAAGAGACGTGTCACCGGGATCGTATTTCTCGCGGCCCATCCGCAGAAGCCAGATTGTGGGGGTCTTACGACTGATTGGGTCATTTGCGATTTGCTCAAGCCGCCATGCTGGGAGAGACTGGACGCCGCGACTTCCCGTTGGATACCAGCCTGCTGAATCGCGCGCCGGAATGTCACTTGGAATACTTCTGATATCTGCATGTTTCTTGAGATCACGCAGCGCATAATGCAGTGGCAGCGCGCCCTCATTGGGATAGGCATAGACCAGATCGCCGGGACTCAGCTTTGGTGCCAACCAGCGGACGGCTGCATACCAATCCTGCTCTGGCGGCAAATATTGCACCTGAATGGCACGTATCAGAGTGACCATAAACAACATGGCGAAAGTTGCGCGGATAACAATCCTATCATCAACCCCCAATGCGATCAGCATGATGAAGGGTATACTACAGGCGATAAGCGTGCGCATCAGAAACACGGGCGCGATCAGTGCTGAAATGAGTATCGAAAGCAGGATGGGAACAAACGCCATGATGACCAGCGCCAACCCAAACCGCTTCTCGCCCGGCTTCAACGCGACCATCCCATTGAGAATCAGAAGTCCGGCAACCACTACGCCAAAAAGACCGGGGACACCGAAAATCAATATTATCTGAAACGGCACCGCGCTTGGATCAAATGTAAGCCACGTCGATTTCGTCCATGTCGGCGCTTGATCAAGCAAGATCAGGAGTGCGGGCACAACCGCAATCAGGGCAATAACATGCCCAATCAGATAAAGCCGCCAATGGTGACGCAAAAATGTGGTTGGCCCAATCAGAATCAGAAGTGCTAGTCCTAACGCGCCCGCATATAACGCGCCCAGATTATGCAGCCAGACCAGCAAGATTAGGCTTGTAAGATACCCAACCCAGCCACCAATTGAGATTTGGCCATGCGCGCGTTGCACCCTCACCAGCCGCAACACAGCCCACAACCCAAGTGTGTAAGCAAATATCATGAGCGAGTACGGACGTACCAATTTCCCCATATCAATAAGTGACGGCGTAACAGCCGCAAGCGCGATCGCTGCAAGTGCGATGACCGAGCGCTGACGATCAAGGGCATGTGCCAATTCGCGCGCCGCCAGCCAGATTAATGGCAGTGTGATTAGCCCCATAACGGCACCCAGACTGCGAAAGCCCAAAATTGAGTCGCTCGTGAGCAATGTCCAGCTTCGCAAGATCGTCGAATAAAATGGCGGGTGCGTTTCGTAACTCGGCAATATCGTCCAAATGAAGCGATAGCCCTGATCAGCTCCAAACGCGCTATAGGCCTCGTCAAGCCAGAACGGATTTAACGTGAGACGGTTGATACGAAGCCAAAGCGCTAAGCCAATCACGACAGCGAGGCAGAGCGGCAACCATAAACGTCTGAATGAAAGCGCAACCAATCGTAAACTCCGTAGGCGTAGAGGCGTTGCACTATCCCTTCGCTTATTTCATCGGCTATTGCTAGGACGCGGCGATGTTTTCAGATTTCGTTCGTGACCGCCCCTATGTCGTGATCTTATTGCTGGCGGCACTCAGCACGGTGCCGCTGCTCAGCCCCTCGCTCCCACCGCTCACTGATTTGTTTGGCCATATCGGCCGCTACCGCGTTCAGCTTGATCTGGCGAATGACCCGGTTTTGCAGCGCTACTACGGTTTTGAATGGGCGTTGATCGGCAATTTAGGGGTTGATCTGCTGATGCAGGTGATTGCTCCGCTGATTGGACTTGAGCCTGCGGTAAAGCTGATCGTCATCACCATTATTGCCCTCACCACCGCCGGATTTCTTCTCCTCTCCCATGAAGTGCATGGTCGGATTGGTGCTGCAGCTTTTTTTGCCCTGCCCCTCGCCTATAGCGCCCCGTTCCAATTTGGTTTCGTGAATTACTGCTTATCAATGGCGCTTGCGTTTCTGGCATTTGCACTATGGATTAGACTTGGCAAAACTGAACGCACTGGGCTCAGGCTCTTGCTATTTGTGCCGATTAGCTTCCTCATCTGGCTGGCGCATATCAGCGGCTGGGGTGCACTAGGGCTATTTGCTTTTGCGGCAGAACTCACCCGGATGAGAGATGCTGGAAACCGCTGGTTCATTGCGATTATCAAAAGTGGTTTGCACTGCATGCCCTTAGCTATACCCGTACTGATCATGGTATTGAGCCAAAGTGGCAGCGGATACATAAACGCTGAAGATTGGTTTAATTGGGCTACTAAATATGAATGGGTTATAACCTCACTACGGGATCGGTGGCAGGGTTTTGATATTGCCTCTGCGACGGTGCTTCTGCTCATCATTGTCGTTGCAATTGTTTTGGCAGATCTCCGGTTTAATGCGATCTTGGCATTTGCAGCGCTTTTATTAGGGGTTACCTTTCTGATTATGCCACGGATATTACTTGGCTCTGCATATGCCGATATGCGCCTTGCTCCATATGTAATTGCCTTGGGTGTGCTTGCTATTGAAATAAAATCAGATGTGAACCTGTGGCTTAGGCGTGGTTTGATAGCAGGAGGCCTCCTCTTTTTTAGTGTTAGAACTATTGCAACAACCGAGAGCTTTCGTCGCTTTGACATTATGATAAATAACGAGCTTGCAGCCTTAAATTCCATTCCGAAAGGGGCGCGTGTTGCCGCTTTGATATCGCGCGGATGTGTGCCGATTTGGACGTTTGAACGGAGGAGCCACATTCCATCATTTGCACTTGTGAGACGGCGGGCATTTGTAAATGATCAATTCATTTTAAGCGGAGCTCAACTTTTACAAATCCGCTATAAAGGTGCTGTTGGCTTTGATCGTGACCCATCACAATTTATGACAGGCGCAGCCTGTGTCCGTAATGATTGGCGATCCATCGAACAGGCAATGGCAATATTGCCCCGCAATGCCTTTGACTATATCTGGCTGATTGGTACGCCCGAGGACAAAATATTTGACGCTCCGGGGTTAAGCGCTGTCTGGCGAAATAAAGGGAGCATAGTCTACCGGATTGATCGCCAAAATGCTGCTCACTGAGCATCTGATCGATAGATTATCGAAACTATTTATGGTTAATCAGCCTAGGTCCGCTGGAGCTAGATGCGATGATTGATACAGATTATAGAGGCAGCCGGTGGATCATTATCATCGTCCTGACCTTATTCTGCATTATTCCGCTGCTCAGCCCCTCGCTCCCGCCGCTCACTGATTTATTTGGCCATATCGGCCGCTACCGCGTTCAGCTTGATCTGGCGAGCGATCCCATTTTGCAACGCTACTACGGTTTTGAATGGGCGCTGATCGGCAATTTGGGGGTTGATTTGCTGGTTCAGGTGATTGCCCCGCTGATTGGTCTTGAACCTGCGGTAAAGCTGATCGTGATCGCAATTGTCGCAGTTACCAGTGTCGGATTTTTGCTGTTATCCTATCAAGTGCATGGCCGGATTGGGGCGGCGACTTTCTTCGCGCTTCCACTTGCTTACAGCTTTCCGTTTCAGTTTGGTTTCGTGAATTACTGCTTATCAATGGCGCTTGCATTTCTGGCGTTTGCACTATGGATTAAGCTTGGAAGTGCCGGGAGAATCCGGCTGCGGCAGCTACTCTTCGTGCCGATAAGTTTTATCATATGGCTCGCCCATATCAGCGGATGGGGCGCGTTTGGGCTATTTGCTTTTGCAGCTGAATGTATCCGGTTACGTGACGCTGGTAACCGTTGGATTACAACGATCATTAAAGCTGGGCTGCACTGCTTGCCCCTTGCGCTACCATTGGCGATCATGTGGTTTAACCGTGGCGGCGGTGCCGACGGCGGCACGGGAGACTGGTTTCAATGGATCACCAAATATCAGTGGGTGATGATGGCGCTGAGTGATCGTTGGCAGGGGTTTGATATTGCTTCAGTGATGATTTTGCTACTTATCATCGCAGGTTCAGCGATTTTGTCAGCGCTACGCTTCAATCGCACCCTCGCACTCGCAGCGGCACTTCTGTGTGCTGCTTTTCTGATCATGCCGCGAATCCTGATTGGTTCAGCCTATGCTGATATGCGCCTTGCCCCTTACGTGCTTGCGCTTGGAATTTTGGCGATTGAAACCAAGGCAGATACAAGTGCGGCTTTCCGACGCGGCTTAATGGCGGCTGGCTTACTCTTCTTTGTGGCAAGAATTGCGGCGACGACAGAGAGTTTTCGTCGCTATGACGCTATGATTACAGCCGAACTGGGCGCCCTTAGCCAAATCCCGCGCGGTGCGCGTGTCGCCGCTCTGTTATCGCGTGGCTGCGATGGAAGCTGGATGCTTGAGCGTCGTAGTCATATCCCATCAATTGCGCTGGTGCGTCGGCAGGCATTCGTCAACGACCAGTTTCTCCTAGGTGGGGCGCAGTTATTGCAGATTCGTTATAAAGCTGCACCAACATTTGATCGCGATCCCTCGCAGTTTATAACAGGTGAAGCGTGCCTACGCGATGATTGGCGATCCTTCCGCCAAGCAATGGCTGCCCTGCCACGAGATGCCTTTGACTATATATGGGTGATTGGCAAACCCGAGGATGAACGCGTTAATTACGCAGGATTAAGCAGGGTATGGCAATATCAAGATAGCGCACTCTACCGTATAAACCGCTGAAGTACCCCTCCCGAAAATTATTTTTGTGCAGCGCACAAAAACTGCTTGAAATTTGGTAAAGCCTTCTATATTGTGCACTGCAACATAACAGTGATGGAGGCCAATCATGGCTAGCGTACCCGCCGAAAAGGCAAAGATTGTAGAAAGCGTTGCCGTTGTAACGCCAAGCGTAAATTCGGCACCTGTCGCAAAGACTGTTGCTGCACCCGTAGCAGAAGCAAAGCCAGTCGTTGCTGCGCCTGTTGCCGCTGTAAAGCCAGCCGCCGTCATCGCGGCAAAGCCCGTTGTATCGGCAAAGCCAGCACCCGTTGCGAAGCGCGTCGCCGCCAAGCCAGTTAAGAAAGCCGCCGCAAAAGCAGTGGCTGCACCCAAGTCTGTTGTTCTTAAAATTAAGGCCGCCCCTGTCAAGGCCGCTGCCAGCACCAAAGGAAAAACCATGACCGACACCGTAAAGAATATGACTACCGAAGCCGGCGAAAAAGCCACCGAAATGTTCAAGGATGTTACTGCCCGCGCCAAGACTGCGTTCGCCAAGAGCGGTGAAATCGTCAAGGATGTGACTGAATTCAACAAGGACAACCTTGAAGCCGTCGTCGAATCAGGCAAGATCGCTGTCAAGGGCGTTCAAACGGCCGCACAGACTGCGGCTGATTTTACCCGCAAGAATTTTGAAGCGACAACGTCGATGCTCAAAACCGTGGCTGCTGTTAAGTCGCCAACTGAATTGATCAAGCTTCAGAGCGACTTCGCCAAGAGCCAGTTTGAAGGCGCGGTTGCCGAAATGTCGAAATCAAGCGAATTCACGCTCAAGCTTATGGGCGAAATGTTTCAGCCAATTTCAAACCGTTATTCGGTTGCAGCTGAAATGGTGAAGACTCGCCTCGCTGCATAAGCTTGGATTAAAGCCTTAATGCCAAGGGCCGTTCCGGTTTTTCCGGGGCGGCCCTTTGTTTTTATGCAGTTGCATCTTGCTCTTGGGCTATCAGTTGCCATATTCTAATTTCGCAATGAGCAGACTATCCCCCACCCTGATGGCAGACCGCAAAGACGGCGACGAAGGCACTGGCCTTGGCGTTGCCACGCGCACGCGCACACGAACAAAAAAACCGACGCCGTATAAGGTGTTGATGCTCAACGATGATTATACGCCAATGGAGTTCGTTGTGCTGTGTCTCCAGCGGTTTTTCCGCATGAGCATGGATGATGCGACTCGCGTGATGCTCCATGTCCACCAAAAGGGCGTCGGCGTGTGCGGCGTATTTTCCTATGAAGTCGCCGAAACCAAAGTGACGCAGGTGATGGATTTCGCGCGCGAAAATCAGCATCCGCTCCAATGCACGCTGGAAAAGGCGTAAGCCTAGGCTGCGCCACTTGCCTTGATCTTGCCACAACGCTGTTGCAGCTTGCCGATTAGTCAAGAATGAACCAGTGTATTGATCAGTATGACCGAGTTTGCCAATTTCACTGATACAAGCGACGGCAAGAACCGGCGGCTGAGCTTTTCGGGTGGCTTAACGTTGGCGCGAATGGGCGATTTGCCAAAACGGCTGTCAGCGGTCGAAGGTGACGTAAACCAGATTGATCTAAGCGAAGTTGACCGCGTTGATACCGTCGGTGCGTGGCTGATTTACCGACTTGGTAAGGATCAGAACGCAATTATCTGCGGCGCAAGTGATGATACGCGGCATCTGATTGCCCAAGTGGCCAAGGCTGATGAACCAGTCAAAATGCGGCCCGAATCGCTCAATCCGTTTTTGCGTGTGCTTCAAGAAGTGGGCGATTCGACCGCGATCACGCTGCGCACTTTGTACGGCCTACTAGGTTTTTTCGGTGCAATATTGATCGCGATTGCGGGAATGATGCGCCACCCATCACGGTTTCGTTTTCATTCAATCGTTCACCTGTTTGAACTTGTCGGGGTAAGGGCGCTTGGTATCGTCGGGCTGATGAGCTTTTTAATAGGCATCGTGATTGCCCAACAAGGCGCTGTCCAGCTTGCGCAATTTGGCGCTGAGTCGTTCACGGTCAATTTGATCGGACGGATCACAACGCGTGAGCTTGGTGTTCTCATGACTGCCATCATGGTCGCAGGACGCTCGGGCTCAGCCTTTGCCGCGCAGATTGGCACAATGAAACTTAATGAAGAAATTGATGCAATGCGCACCATTGGGGTTTCGCCGATTGAAGCCCTTGTGCTGCCACGTTTGCTTGCGTCAATCTTGATGATGCCTTTGCTTGCGTTCTACGCGATGATGGTTTCAATGCTTGGTGGTGGGGTGTTCTGCTGGATATCACTTGAAATCCCGCCTGTGACTTATGTTCAATTGCTGCGTGAGGTTGTCCCGATGACTGACCTAGCGGTTGGTTTGACTAAGGCACCGGTATTTGGTGCAATTATCGCGATCACTGGCTGTTTTCAGGGGATGTTGGTTGAAAACAACGCTGAGGAGGTTGGTCTCAAAACGACGGCTGCGGTGGTTCAGGCGATCTTCCTTGTGATCGTGCTTGACGCATTTTTTGCAGTGTTTTTCACTTGGATCGGTTGGGTATGAACCTTGCTGATCCAATCGCGATCCGTGTGCGCGGCATCGTCAATCGCTTTGGCGATCAGGTTGTGCATGACGGGGTCGATCTTGATGTCCGCAACGGTGAGATTCTTGGCGTAGTTGGCGGATCGGGTACAGGCAAATCAGTGCTCATGCGCTCAATTATTGGCCTTAAAAACCCTGAAGCTGGTGAGGTTGAGATTTTCGGCGAATCGATGCTCAACCGTGAAGAGGATGAAGCGCTCGCCATCCGCAAACGGTGGGGAGTCCTCTTCCAAGGCGGCGCACTCTTTTCAACGCTCACCGTGGCTGAAAATGTTCAAGTGCCACTACGCGAATTTTATCCCGAACTTGATCAGGAGCTCCTTGACGAAATCGCCGCATATAAGGTCGTGATCGCCGGGCTTCCCGCAGATGCTGGCCCTAAATATCCGTCCGAGCTGTCGGGCGGCATGAAAAAACGCGCGGGTCTTGCGCGCGCGCTGGCGCTTGATCCGCTGTTGCTGTTTCTTGATGAGCCGACCGCCGGGCTTGATCCAATCGGCGCGGCAGCGTTTGATGAACTGACGCTCAGCCTCAAAAAAACGCTTGGGTTGACCGTTTTTCTCATCACGCATGATCTTGATACGCTCTATGCGATTTGTGACCGGGTGGCGGTGCTAGCCGATAAGAAGGTGATCGCAGTGGGCACAATCGCTGAGTTGCTTGCGCTCGATCATCCGTGGATTCAGGAATATTTCAACGGCCCGCGCGGTCGGGCAGCAACGGCAGCCATTGATCGCAACGCGAAAATAGGGGCATAGAGGCAGCATGGAAACCAGATCGAACCATATCCTCGTTGGCGGCGTTGTACTTGGGCTGCTTGCGGCACTTGCAGCCTTTACGATCTGGCTGGCCGGTTTTGGTGGCGGCGACAAAAAAGCGTATGATATTTTCTTTCGCCAATCGGTACAGGGCATCGCTAAGGGCGCTGGCGTAAGCTTCTCCGGTGTTCCCTCTGGCAGCGTTGATAAAATTGAATTGTGGAAAGCAAATCCAGAATTTGTCCGGGTGCGTATTTTGGTCAATAAAGAGTTGCCCGTATTAGTCGGGACTACCGCATCAATTCAAGCCGTCAGCTTTACTGGTCCTTCGCAGATCCAACTTGACGGCGCGGTCAAGGGTGCGCCGCCAATCGTTGAAATTGGCCCTGCCGGTGTCCCTGTTATCCCAACCCGAACATCAGGGATTGGCGCACTGCTCAATAATGCGCCGCAGCTTATCGAGCGGCTTACAACGCTGACCGAACGAATGACTGAAATCATGAGCGATGAAAATCAGAAGCGGCTAGGCAATATTCTTGCCAATACTGATCGGCTGACCGGCACACTTGCTGATAGCGGCCCTGATCTTCAGGCCTCGATTATCGAAACGCGCAATACTATTAAGCAGGCCGGGGTTGCCGTGGCGCAGCTTGGCAAGCTCGCCGGGACGACTGAAGCACTGCTTGATGCCGAAGGAAGACCAGTCATGGCTGATCTTCGCAAAACCGTGGCGCAGGCGCAGAAGAGCATGGCGAACCTTGATGCGGCGATCGGTGATGCGCGCCCTGGTTTGCAGGCGCTTTCAACCCAAACCATGCCTGAGATCAATCTGTTGATCCGCGATTTGCGGGTAATGTCCGAATCGCTTGGATCGGTCGCGAGCAAACTTGATCAAGGCGGGGCGGCCTCGCTGATTGGTGCGCCGACGCTGCCAGACTATAAACCGGGGAGACGCCCACAATGACACTCTATGTGAAGCGCTGTCTAATCATCGCGGCGGCACTCCCGCTTTCGGCGTGCATCAGTTTTGGCGCGAAACCACCTCCCTCACTCCTAACGCTCACATCTACGTCAGCGCTGAGTGCGAATGCGGGCCAGACTGTGAGCGCAAGCCAGGCCATTGGAATTGCCGTGCCGACGGTGCCCCAAGCCATTGCGACAACACGCGTCCCGGTTTCGGTTGATGCCACCGCAATCGCCTATGTTCAAAATGCGGTTTGGGTTGAGGCGCCTGCACGGCTGTTTCAGCGGCTGCTCAGCGAAACCATTGCTGCAAAAACCGGCAAAACTGTGCTTGATCCAAAGCAAACTGCGCTTGTCCCCGCAATGCAGTTAAGCGGGCAGCTCCTCCGTTTCGGGGTTGATGAAACAAGCAGCGACGCGGTGATTGTCTACGATGCTGTGCTCACGCGTGATTCCGGCAAAACGGTTATGACAAGACGTTTTGAGGCGCGCAGCAAGGCCGCAACGATTACCGCGAAACCTGTGGGCGAAGCGCTTAATGTTGCCGCCAACAGTATCGCGTCTGAAATCGCAGCTTGGGTCGGCGAGGTTAAATAAGCGCTCAATCAACCTGAGACTGAGGCAGCAGAAACTTGATCTTGCGGCTCGTAAAATCAACTGACACGCGCTCGAAGCTCCGCAAACCCTCCATGCCGAGCAGCATCGCGGGCTTGGTCGTCAAATCAAATAATTTGAACGGATGCACATCGGCAAAGGCGATTGGCGAATTTTTCATCGCAATATCCCCCACCCGCATAGTATCGACCACGATATAATCAGCCGAGGTACGTTTGCCGAGGACGTCGGACATCTCAACGGGTTTGATCGGCAAGTTTGAATTACGCTTGATCATCAAGCGCCGCAGCTTGCTATTGCCAATCGAGTTTTGCGCGCCGGTATCAACCACCACCCACACTTTTTGACCATTGGCATCGGCATCGACCATCACCAATTGACCAAGCCGCGTCTTCGCCGTCACCACGATCATGCCTTCATCTTCAACAGGTGTTCGGTCATTTTTTGAGGACGGCACCACGACCATCGTCATCGCTTTGAAGTCCATGATGATCCGTTGCCCCTTGAGGCTGTCAATCCCGAGCAAGCCGTCCGCACCAAGATTGCGCGCCGGAAGTGCGGCGGCGCGGACATCACGCACGGTGTTGGTTGACACCTGAACGCTGTCAATCGCAACAATCCGCACATCACGCTCACCGCCCATTGCGTGAAGCCGCGCCTTGCCCGCGTCAGCCAGCCCGAGCCGTTCGGCAAGCTCGCTCGAAATCACCGTGCGGTCAGCGCCTGTATCAATCACAAATTGAAACGGCCCCTGACCATTGACCATCACCGGCACCGTCATCCGCAGCGCATCATCCTCTTCTGTCGCGATGATATCGCCCACTGGCACAATCGGCGTCGGGATGGATTCCGCCTTGGCCGCGCCTGTTGTAAGTGCGATGCCACTAAGGGCGAGCCATAATGAATGCTTGATCCGCATGATCTTATTCCAATTCAGTGACGCACCCCTCTGCTATGCAAGATACGCCGATCCTGCGCTGCGTCAACCGGGGGAGCCAAGTGAGGATTTCCACTTTTGAACCTTTTGGGAGTTTACACCAATTTACACTGTTTGGTTTACACTGTTTGAGGAATTTCATGCAGATGATCCCGATCCACCCGTGTGCAACAGATAACGGGTGCATTTCGATATCAGCTTGCGACAAGTTTGCGGGCGTGTGGCTTCGCCTGCCTCCTTCACACATGCTGCCCTCTGTTAAACAATCTGACTTTTGACACTTTTGACGCGAAAACAGGTTTTTCGCGATTCTGTTCATCTTTTATAACGCGGCTTTAGTCTGGTCATAGCAACCAGCTCAAAAGAACATAAATAGTACATAATGTCAAGTGCTATTTCGCTGCCACCACAGCGATCATGGCGGTTGCCGAGGAGTTTTCGGTCGTTCGTCGGTGGGCGTGGCACGCTCGAAAGCAGTCATTCCGCTGTATGTTTTTACTTAATGTGCAGCCACCTAAACCCGACGTCGGGAGGCAAGTTGATGCTATCCGCCTGCCACCAAGTGCTCTACGTCAAACCCAAGCAAGCGAATTCCCCGAATTGACCGATTGTTGAATGGAGGACGCTTCGGATCACCCCAGCCGAGAAGTTCCATTACGCATGCTTCGCCAAATCCAAACAACCTATAGCTCCCGTACACACAGTCATAAGCGCGCTCTATGGCATTGCCAGACCCCGAGAGGAGGTATCCAATTGTTCGCCTAACTGCTTCGATTGTATTTTTCGTTTGGAAGTCGATTCGCAAACGTTCCAAACCGGGCAGGTCTTCTCCAATATCTTTAGAAGCAAACCGGAGGCGCTCAAGAAATGCATGACAGCCTGTTAGGTGCCGAAACAAGTCATCATAACTTAGCTGTGTCAGTTCGCCCGAATTGCAAAGGTAGGTTCTGATGTTTGCAATATTTTCTATTTCTTCGGTTGCACGATACATGTCGCCTTTCACAGTATCGTCTGTGGACTGCCATATCTGGACAAAATGGGCTATCCGTTTAGCTCGTTCGATGGGATCGCTCAACAATGTGGTTTCTCGCCAGCCGTTTCCGCCACCTTGTGTGAGGCGCAGCCATCCGAGAAACCTTCCCATCTCGATCTGCGGATCCTGCCCCACATATTCCGGCCTTCCGAAACCATTTTGCTGCGCAACATAGAGGATTTCGTTATGCGCTGGGATGAGTATTTCATCGTATTTTCGACGAAATCCCTGAATAAAAGCACGTTCTCTTGACTTGTTCTCGCTGCCTATGACCACGCTATTCGGGGCAGCAGGTTTAACGAAACCATGGATGAACTTTTCGAAGGCATCTTCGTCCTGGGGCTTTTCTCGTGACTTGAATGCTTTTTCGTATTCGCGAAGAACCTCTTCAGTCAATACATCCGCCTCGTTCCAGAGGTCGTCAAAAAGGCCTGCCAGTGCATAGAAGGCTTCATCGCGATCACGTCTCAATAGAACTGACAGTTCACGATTTGATTCTAGGCCATTTGCGGTCAGGTTGGCTGATCCTACGAGGGCTACATCGTCAACAATGTAGAGCTTCGTGTGAAATTTGGCAGCCGTGAAGTAGCGCACTTTCACCCGAGGGTTTTCAAAGGCTTGGCGAAGCGCGTCCGGCGTGGTGATCGGCGAAAACCTGATGATCAACTGAACGTCACACCCTTGGTCGGTCAAGGCTTTGATAGGCTTGATGGTAGTGAAAAAAGGCGCGGCCAAAAGCCCTGATCGGGAACGCGGCGCGGCGTTGAGAAAGAAATTGATTGTGAAGCCAGTAGCGCGAGTGTTCGCATACAATTCTGTAAGTGCCATTGTTAAACCAATTTCTTGAAGAATTGAAATTCCGCTATATTGCTAGCGCGCAATTACGAAATAGACCAGAAGCGATTGGTGCGTCGCGAATAGATCACAGCCTTGTCACGTCTGAAGCGAGTTATTGCTTGCGCTGCCGAGGCGGCCGCAACGCTTTCGGCTTGCACCATAAACTCTAGGGACAAAATACTAACTTGATCCACCTAACGATCAGCACTTGGAAGTAGTGAGGCTAGAATAGCAGGTTCCAACCACTCTCGGGGCGCCTGCTTTCCAAGATTCCTGCTCCAAAACCCGCCTGTCAACACCCCCCCAAACACCTCGCATCCCCCAGACTCTTGACGACGAGTCGCCTGAGGGCGCATTAGGGTGTTTGGGAACATATCGCGCCCGTGTTTTGCGGCGCGTGACAAGGGAGACAGGCGTCATGGCGACACGGGCACCGGCCTTTCGCGATGTGATGAAGCGCGGGGCGATCCGCACGGGCGCGCTGGCGACGTCAGTTGCGCTGGCGATTGGCATTTTGCTCTTTGCGTTGATGCTTGGCAGCTACCGCCCGAGCGATCCGTCAATGAACACGGCTGCCGCTGGCCCGGCGCGCAATTTGCTCGGGACGCCGGGTGCTTGGATGGCCGACGGGCTGCTCACCCTGCTTGGGCCAGCGGTGGCGCTGGTCATTCCATTGTTTATCGTTGCCGCCGTCCGGTTGTGGCGCGCAAACCCGACGGGTGGGCTTGGTCGCCGTCTGGCAGGCGTTGTTGGCGGGATCATCCTGATCAACATCGCTCTGTCGCTGTTCCGTGACGGCGCGGTGGCGGGGCTTCCCGGCGGCGTGGGCGGCGTGATTGGGCTGACGGGGGCGGATATTCTCCGCTGGGGCGCTGGCTTCATTCCCGCTGAGCAGGCGCAGGCGTGGGTACGCTACGCCACGATTGCGCTGTTCGCGATCTTTGGCGTTATTATTTGGGCGAAAAGCCTTGGCATTGATTCAGGGGAACGCGACTGGCTGTTTGGCCGCAACCGTACAAGCGATGATCAGGTGGATGAGACCATGCCGCTTGAGCGCCCTGCCGTCAAAATCGCCGTACCCACGCCGCGCGTTGTCGCCCCGCAAGACAATAAGCCGCGCCCGGTAATCGGTGACCGACTGTCTGCGGCGGCCAAACCTGCAAAGCCTGCCGCGCCCAAACAATCCTCGTTTGATCTCAAAGATCGCTACGTCCTGCCCCCGCTTGATTTGCTCACCCCCGCGCCGCCCTCATCGGGCAATGTGATTGATAAGGCCGCGCTTGAACGTAATGCCCGTCTGCTCGAAACCGTGCTTGATGATTTCCATGTGAAGGGCACAATCACCGAGGTGCGCCCCGGCCCGGTGGTGACGATGTACGAGCTTGAACCAGCCTCGGGCATCAAGGCAAGCCGGGTGATCCAGCTTGCCGATGATATCGCGCGCAATATGTCCGCACTTTCGGCGCGCGTCGCGACGATTCCGGGGCGCACTGTGATCGGGATTGAGCTTCCCAATGCGCGGCGTGAGCCCGTTGTCCTCCATGAACTGGTGTCCAGCCAAGCGTTTGAGGATCAAACCGCGCAATTGCCGATCATCCTTGGCAAAAATATCGCGGGCGATCCGGTGATTGCTGATCTCGCACCCATGCCGCATCTGCTCGTTGCGGGGACGACGGGTTCGGGCAAATCGGTTGGGCTCAACGCGATGATCGTTTCGCTGCTCTACCGCCTGACGCCTGATCAGTGCCGGATGATCATGATTGATCCCAAAATGCTCGAACTCAGCATTTATGATGATATCCCGCATCTGCTTTCCCCGGTTGTGACTGAGCCCGCCAAGGCGATCCGCGCGCTCAAATGGGCGGTGGAGCAAATGGAGGAGCGTTACCGAATGATGGCCTCAGTCGGGGTGCGCGGGCTTGCCGGCTTTAATGACAAGGTACGCGCGGCTAAGATCAAGGGGCAAAAGCTTGGGCGGCGGGTGCAGACAGGCTATGACGCCGACACTGGCCAGCCGATTTATGAAGAAGAATTGCTCGAATATGACGTCTTGCCGCAAATTGTGGTGATCGTTGATGAGCTTGCCGATCTGATGATGACGGCGGGCAAGGAGGTTGAATTCCTGATCCAACGCCTTGCGCAAAAGGCGCGTGCGGCGGGGATTCACTTGATCATGGCGACGCAGCGGCCCTCGGTTGATGTCATCACTGGCGTTATCAAGGCCAACCTGCCAACGCGGATTAGTTTCCAAGTGACGTCGAAAATCGACAGCCGGACGATCCTTGGTGAGCAGGGTGCCGAACAACTGCTTGGCAAGGGCGATATGCTCTATATGCCCGGCGGCAAGCAGATCGCGCGCGTCCACGGGCCGTTCGTTAGTGATGATGAAGTGCGCGCGGTGGCCGATCATTGGCGCGGTCAGGGCCACCCCGAATATGTTCAATCGGTCACCGAAGAACCCGAAGAGGGCGGCTGGATGATGGAGGGCGCGCCAACAGGCGAAGATAGCGCCGAGGATCAGTTGTACCGCAAGGCAGTGCAGATCGTCGCTGAAAGCCAGAAGGCCTCAACCAGCTATGTCCAGCGCCAGCTTCGTGTCGGGTATAACAGTGCTGCACGCCTGATCGAGCGGATGGAGAGCGACGGCCTCGTCAGCCGCCCCGATCATGTCGGGCGTAGGGACGTACTGATCGATACTGAGGGCCATGCGATTTGAATTCAGGCGACATTCAAGCCGCGATCGGCAAACGCCTGTGTCATAGCCTCCTCTGAACGGAACCAAAATGTTCATTCGCTCAATTGCTGCGATCACAATTCTCATTGCAACGCCCGCCGCCGCCCAAACTGGTGATCTTTCGCTCGTCTCCGCGCATTTGAAGGCGGTCACGACGATGACTGCTGATTTCATACAGACCGACCGCGCGGGTAAAGCGCTTGGCGGGGTGGTGACGCTCAAACGGCCCGGCAAAATCCGCTTTCAATATGAAAAGGGCGTGCCGTTTCTAATTGTCGGCGATGGCAAGGCGCTGACGTTCGTCGATTATTCGGTCAAGCAGGTGCAACGCTGGCCGATTGGTAATTCGCCGCTTGGCGTGCTTCTTGACGCCAACAAAGATTTGTCGCGCTTTGCCAAGATCGTACCAAATACCAGCCCGCGCATCTTGCTTGCCGAGGCGCGTGATCCACGTCACCCCGAATATGGGATAACAACGCTAGCCTTCCGTCGTGACGAATCAGCACCCGGTGGCTTGATGCTTCAGGGATGGGTTACGCTTGACAGTCAGGGCAACCGCACCTCGGTTCGTCTCAGCGACCAACGGTTTAACGTTGGCGTATCCGACGAGGCGTTCAAATGGCGCGATCCACGCCCTTCCGGCAGGGGTCGCTAGACAGTTCATTCATATTGGCGACAGGAAAGTCAGCTATATTTGGCATCGCTGTACCGGGATTAAAACCTGCGAGATTCCCCCCTGTTGCTCGCAAGTTCTGATGAATATCCGGTACACGCCAGCGTGACGAACGCTCGGTCGACCCTCGCTCCATGCCCCCGGAGCGAGGGTCTTTCCATTTATGGACTCAGGCCGTTTGCGGTTGCGGGGTCTCGGGCGCGAAGCTAGACGCTGTGCTATGACTCAATCGATTAAGATCGCCTCATGGAATATCAACAGCGTGCGTGCGCGGATTGATATCGTCGAACGCTTCCTCACCGAAATGGCGCCTGACATTCTCTGCCTTCAGGAAATCAAAGTTGAAAACAGCATATTCCCCGCCGCCGCCTTCCGCGCGCTTGGCTATGATACGCTGATCCTCAACGGCCAAAAAATGCACCACGGTGTTGCAATTATCAGCCGTATTCCGCTGACCGAAGATATCCGAAACGATTGGCAAGATAATGGCGAAGCGCGCCATATCGGGGTGCGCCTGCCCAATGGTGTGCGTTTGGAGAATGTTTATATTCCGGCAGGCGGCGACATTCCGAACCGCGATGAAAACCCCAAATTTGGCCAAAAGCTTGATTTTCTTGGCCGGATGACCCGCTGGTCAGAGGCGCTGCGCGAACCGACGATCATCGTTGGTGATTTCAACGTTGCCCCGCTTGAATGCGATGTATGGGGGCATAAGGAATTGCTGAACGTCGTCAGCCATACCCCGATTGAGGTGGAGACGCTCGGAGTGCTACAGGCGAGCCATGATTGGGTTGATCTTGGTCGCCATTTCATCCCCCCGCCTGAACGAATGTATACGTGGTGGAGCTACCGCGCGAAGGATTGGGCGGCATCAGATCGCGGACGGCGACTTGATCATATGTGGGCATCACCTGAGGTCGCCAAAGCGGCTGTATCGCATCAGGTGCACCGGGTATGCCGTGATTGGGGCAAGCCGTCTGACCATGTGCCGCTTGTGACTGAATTCGCGTTTTAATCATGCCTGATCGTGCTGCGCCAAGGGCAATTGATGCACTACGCCGAGGCTGGCCCGTGGTGATTGACAGTGTGATCACCGTCCTTGCGATTGAAAGTGCTGACGCCCACCGACTGGATGCGTTTGAAACGCATCAAAGCGCCAACATCCTTATTTCTGCATCACGGGCGGCGACGCTTAAGCTCTCTAACCAGCGCGCGGCGGCGGTTGACGCTGGGCCAGTGATGATCGCGCGCACGCCGTGGCTTGATCTCCCCGCTGCCACCGCGCTTGCGGATCCAGCGACTGATCTGAGCCACCCGTTCAAAGGGCCGTTTACAGCGCTTGATGTTGCGCACCCGCAGGCCGCGCAAGCCGCACTTGAACTGGCGCGCTATGCCGGGCTGCTGCCCGCGTTTTTTGTTCATGATTTTGCATTGACAGGCGGTGATACCGTTACGTCGGCTGATGTCGCTGGGTGGGAAGCGCCCGACAGTCTGGCGATTGCGGCGCGCGCGCGGCTGCCCGTTGCCGCCTTTGAACATAGCGAAATTGTCGCGTTTCGATCCCCCGATCAAGCGGGTGAGCATGTTGCACTGATTATTGGCCAGCCCAATGGCACGCCGCCACTCGTCCGGCTGCATAGCGAGTGTCTTACTGGCGATATTTTCGGCAGTCTTAAATGCGATTGTGGGCCGCAACTTGATGCCGCACTTGGCTTGATGGCCGATGCTGGCTGGGGGATTCTTCTTTATCTACGGCAAGAGGGGCGCGGCATTGGCTTGATCAACAAACTGCGCGCTTATGAGCTTCAGGATCAGGGCTTTGATACGGTTGACGCCAATCTGCGGCTCGGCTTTCCGGTTGAGGCGCGCGATTTCGGGATTGCCGCGCGGATGCTCACCTTGATCGGTCAGCCACGCATCCGTCTGCTTACAAACAACCCGCAGAAAGTGGCACGGCTCGAAGCGGCAGGGATCATTGTTGAAGAACGGGTGCCGCATCAGCTTCCCTCCAATCCCCATAATGCGCAATACCTCGCCACCAAACGCGACCGCACCGGCCATAAGCTTTAGAGCTTGAATGGTAAATCTGCGGGTCGGCCTGACGGGTCTTTTTCGTGCCAGTTTCGTCGCGCTCTTGCCACGATGGCCCCGCATCGCGGCTGCAATCGCTCCTCACTAGCACACAAAATCCCTCGCCAGTCCTCTGCCGCCGATTTACCATTCAAGCTCTAAAAAATCAGCTCCTCAAGTCGGTGCGGCGCAACCACGGTGAGGCCATCACCGTCGCGTCGAACGATCCCCCGTTTCTCAAGCGCGCTGATCGTGCGTGAAACAGTCTCACGCGATGTCTGGACATGAAGCGCGAAGGTTGAGAGGATTGGCATTGGCCGAATCGTCATCGCTTCACCGCTGCGCGCCTGACGCAGCAATTCTGCATGGATTCGTCCCGGCGCAGAAAGCGTTGCGCCCTCAACCATCCGCCGAGTCGTTTGCGTCAGCCGAAGCGTCAGCGCGTGCGCGACTGACAGCGCGACGCAATTATATCGCTCCATCAGGCCAACAAACGCACCAACGCCAATCTGGCCGGCGTCAACGCTCACCACGGCTGATACCTCAGCGCCAGACGTCGCCACCGAAAGCCCAGCCGCTTCACCAAAGATATCGCCTGCAACAAAGCTGTGAACAAGAATATAGTGCCCACCCGCTGAGTAGGCGATTGCTTGCGCCTCACCGCTCAGCATCAGCCACGCATCAGGATCAGCGTCGCCCGCACGGATCATAACGCTGTGTGCCGGAAAATGGCGGGCGGTGGCGGTCGCCGCGACGATACGCGCGACATCTTCGCTGCAACCAAAGCTTTGCGTGATCCGGGTCAGATAGGTTTCGCTGATCTGCACACCCATCCTCCCCCCGCGATGACGTTCACTGCACACAATGATGTCGGATTTATACCGTTCTAGCAATAATTACTTCTCTCTTGGTCGATCAGCCTCTAACGCGCGTCAGCTATGACACTCCGCCCAAACAACCGCCCTGACAGGCGCACCTTCGCGATTATTTCGCATCCTGACGCCGGGAAGACGACACTCACTGAGAAGCTGCTGCTGTTCGGCGGCGCAATTCATGCCGCAGGCGAAGTCAAAGCGCGCGGCGTCAATCGCCGTGCGCGTTCCGACTGGATGAAGATTGAGCAGCAGCGCGGGATTTCGGTGACGTCCTCGGTGATGACCTTTGAGCGTGACGGCCTCACCTTCAACCTGCTTGATACGCCGGGGCATGAGGATTTCTCCGAAGATACGTACCGCACGCTCACCGCCGTTGATAGCGCGGTGATGGTGATTGACGCCGCACGCGGGATTGAGGCGCAAACGCGCAAGCTGTTTGAGGTGTGCCGCCTCCGCTCGGTGCCGATCATCACCTTTATCAATAAGGTTGACCGTGAAGGGCGTGACGGCTTTGCGCTGCTTGATGAAGTCGCCGATCAATTGCAGTTGGATGTCTGCCCAATGAATTGGCCCGTTGGCATGGGGGGGCAGTTTGAAGGGATTTTCAACCTGCAAGACGGTAGACTACGGCGGCCCTCACAAGATAATAATATGCGGACGTTTGAGGGCGATATTAGCCAAACAAGTGGGCTTGATGATCCCAAACTCGACACGCTGCTGTCCGCCCGTGGCCTCGCCGCATTTCGCGAAGAGGCCGAACTCGCACAAGCTGGCTATGCTGATTTTGATGCCGAGGCCTATCGCGGTGGTGACTTGACCCCGGTTTATTTCGGATCGGCACTCAAGGATTTCGGCGTTGATGAACTGATCGACGCGCTCGCGCGCTTTGCTCCGTCACCGCGCGCGCAGCCTGCCGATCCTGCGCCAGTCTCACCCGATGACGGCGCGGTGACTGGCTTTATCTTCAAGGTTCAGGCCAATATGAACCCGATGCACCGTGACCGGATCGCCTTCATGCGGCTCTGTTCGGGCAAGTTCAAACGCGGCATGAAA
>JAYTPB010000071.1:0-4446 GCA_043747445.1 Sphingomonadales bacterium | reverse complement strand
GCGGGTGCGTTTACCATAACGTCGCTACGCGGGTGCGACCTGACCCCGATTGATGTGCGCAGTGACGCAGCGGCTGACCGCCTTCGCGCCTATATCTGGCCCGAAATAACCGAACGTTTCGCGCGGATGGACGCGGGGATCGCGATGATTCGCGAACGGGCGGTTGATCTGGTGCAGGGCGACGCGGCTGACTGGGTTGAAGCGCAGCTTGTGACACCGCAAGTGCCCGGAACTACACGGGTTTTGATGCACTCAATCGTCTGGCAATACCTCCCCACAGAGACACAGGCGCGGATTACCAAAGCGATGGAAACCGCCGCTGCGCTCGCCACGCTCGAACGCCCGCTGGCGTGGATCGCGCTTGAAACTAACCGTGACACGTTTCAGCACGAACTGATGGTGCGTTACTGGCCATCAGGCGGTGACATGAAGGTGCTTGGAAGCGCGCACGCCCACGGGGCTTGGGTCGAGTGGATAGGTACGGACTGAATCCGTTCCAAACAAATCTCCTGAAAATTAGCCATTTGTCAAAGTTTACAACCTATTCACCGTGGTTAGTAATTCGATTTCCATCCGTCGATCCGGTATTAAGGCTACAAAATGAGCGCTTTTGGCAGACGAAATGGTGCAGGCAGTACCAATGGCGGCGGCGGTCGCCCTGCCTTTGGCGTGGCGCGACCAATGCAAGGCGGCACGACGCGCGCGCCTGATGAGGCGCTGACGGGCGGCCAACAATTTCCTCCGGTCGGTGCCGTTCCCTTGCCCGGTGCTGAGGCGAATCCAGTCAAGGCACCAATGGACGCGATGGCGCGGCTTTCCGAGCGCGAAAATGCGCTTGATAACATCCAGCCTAAAGCTGAAGGCTTTGAAGCCTCAGTTCACAAGATTAAGGAGCAAGTGCTGCCGCGCTTGCTCGAACGAATCGATCCCGAGGCCGCAGCAACGCTTAACAAGGATGAACTGGCCGAAGAGTTTCGTCCGATCATCGGCGAAGTGCTGGCTGAACTCAAACTCACGCTTAACCGGCGTGAACAGTTTGCGCTCGAAAAAGTGTTGGTCGATGAGCTGTTGGGCTTGGGGCCGCTTGAAGAATTGCTCAATGATCCGCTGATCACTGATATCATGGTCAACGGCCCTGATCAGACGTACATCGAAAAAAAGGGCAAGCTCACCATCGCGCCAATCCAGTTTCGCGATGAGGCGCATTTGTTTCAGATTGCCCAGCGGATTTGTAACTCGGTCGGGCGACGTGTTGACCAAACCTCGCCGCTTGCCGATGCGCGACTTGCTGACGGATCACGCGTTAACGTCATCGTGCCGCCGCTAAGTTTGCGCGGCACTGCGATTTCGATTCGTAAATTCTCCGCTAAACCTATCACGCTCGACATGATGGCCAAGGGCGGATCAATGAGCGAGAAAATGGCAACCGCGCTCAAGATTGCGGGCGCGTGCCGATTCAATATCGTTATTTCGGGCGGCACCGGTTCGGGCAAAACGACCATGCTCAATGCGCTGTCGAAAATGATTGATCCGGGCGAACGCGTCCTAACGATTGAAGATGCCGCCGAACTTCGTCTTCAGCAGCCGCACTGGCTGCCACTTGAAACGCGCCCGGCCAACCTTGAAGGCCACGGCGCGATCACGATTCGTGATCTTGTTGTCAACGCACTACGTATGCGGCCTGACCGGATTATTTTGGGCGAAATTCGCGGTCAGGAATGCTTCGATCTGCTTGCCGCAATGAACACGGGCCATGACGGTTCAATGTGCACGCTCCACAGCAACTCCCCGCGTGAAGCGCTTGGCCGCATGGAAAATATGGTGATGATGGGTGATATCAAAATGCCCAAAGAGGCCATTTCACGCCAGATTGCCGATTCGGTTGACCTGATCATTCAGGTCAAGCGTCTGCGCGATGGTTCCAGGCGTATTACTAACATTACCGAGGTGATCGGGATGGAAGGGCCAGTGATCGTAACGCAAGAACTCTTCAAATTTGAATATCTCTCCGAAGACGCTGACGGCAAAATCATCGGCGAATACCGCGCGATGGGGCTTCGTCCTTACACGCTTGATAAGGCACGCCAGTACGGATTTGATCAGCCTTTGCTTGAGGCCTGTCTATAAGCGTTATTTCCGCGTCGCGATGGCATAAAGTGCGATGGCAGCGGCGTTCGAGACGTTGAGGCTTTCAACCTGATCACTGATCGGCAGGCGTGCGATGGTATCGCAGTGAGCCGTCGTATTCTGACGCATCCCTTCGCCTTCCGCCCCGAGCACAAGCGCGATTTTTGACGTGCCCATTGCATTATCAAGCGTATCGGTCGCTTCGCCAGCCAAGCCAATCCGCCAGAAGCCAGCCTCACCAATTTCATCAAGCGCGCGCGACAGATTGACAACGCGTACCCACGGGACAATCTCAAGCATACCCGAAGCCGCACGCGCAATCGTGCCCGATTCAGGCGGGGAATGGCGATCCTGCGTGACAATCGCGATGGCATCAAAGGCGGCGGCTGAACGCAGCACCGCGCCAACATTATGCGGATCAGTCACTTGATCAAGCAACAGGATCGGGCGATTATTGTCGGCATTGTCCGCCAAGATATCGCCAAGCCAAACATCGTCGAGCGGATCAACCTCGGCCACCAATCCCTGATGCGGCGCGTCACTTGGCACCATCCGGCCAAGATCGGCAACATCGCAGAACGTTACGGGCAGCCCCGGCGGCAGATCAAGCATCGCCAGCGCCTCACGCGTGCCCGAAATTTTGCGCACGTCGCGATTGGGATTGGCGAGTGCCGCCATCACCGCGTGCCGCCCCCAAAAGCGCGGCCTGCCGCTGCTCCCTTGTTTTGCTTGCGCCCGTTTGGGCCTGATACCACGTGCCATGCCAGCCCTTTCGCGCAAAGCGGGCGGTTTGGGAAGGGGTTAGCGCACGGTAAAGCGCACCCGGTCAATCACGCGCCCCGAAACATCAACGAGCGCAAGGCGGTGCTGACCCGGCACCGCCGCCAATTGCGGGCGCGCGTCAGCCGGGCCGAGATCACGGCGATCAAGCATCAGGCGGTGGCCCGCGACTGAGCCAGCGACAAACACGCCCATGCTTTGCCGGTCGAGCGGGATATCGGGATCAAGCGCAAACACCGCGCCGTTGACTGGATTGGTAATGCGCGGGCGGCGCGCGGTTGGCGGGGCAAGCGTTTGGGCGGCTTGAGCTGTGCCACGCAGGAAATATTCGGTGCCCGACGTCATCTGCTTTGCTTCAATCCCGGTAGGCATAGCAGGCGCGCGACTTGGACGACCATTGTGAAGTGCCATCATCACATCGCGCCAGACGGGGGCCGCGCCTGACGTTCCCGAAACCGCCGTCATGCTGTCGCCCTCAAGATTACCAATCCAGACCGCCACGGTGTAGCGATCCGAATAGCCGATACACCAATTGTCACGCATCGCCTTTGATGTGCCGGTTTTGACCGCCGCCCAGAACGGCAGTTTGAGCGCGCTATCAAGCCCGAAGGTTGCAGCGCGCGCTGACGGGTCAGAGAGGATATTGCCGATCAGCCACGCGGCCTCACCGCTCGCTACGGTGCGCGGTGCAGATTTGGGATCATTCGTCCTCAATCGCAGCGGCGACCAGCGCCCACCAAGTGCCAACGCGCGATAGGCAGCGGCCTGCTCAAGCAGCGTCACCTCGGCCGAGCCGAGTGCCAAGGAAAAGCCATAATAAGCCCCGTCTTCAGTCAGCCCGCGATAGCCGCTGTCCCACAGCCGATCACGAAACGGCTCGGTTCCCGTCAGCAACAACGTTCGCACCGCAGGCACGTTGAGCGATCCGGCGAGCGCCGTCCGCACCGAAACCGGGCCTTTGAACGCGCGATCATAATTTTGCGGGACATACAGCCCCGACGCGGTGTCGAGCTGCACGGGCGAATCGTCGAGGATCGAGGCCGGGGTCAGCCAGCCTTTCTCAAGCGCCATCGCGTAAAGGAAGGGCTTGAGCGTTGACCCCGCCTGTCGATACGCATCCGCCCCGTCAACCGCCGCTGCCGTTGATCCAAGCGCGACCCCGCCGACATAGGCGAGCACATCGCCGCTCATATTATCGACCACAATCACCGCCCCGTCACGTGCACGCTGCGCGCCAAGGTTCATGAGCTGACGGCGCAGTGCTGTATTCGCGAATGTCTGGATATCACGGTCTAGCGTTGTCGTGATCCGCGTCCCCGGTTCAGTCAGCAACTTCACCGACAGATGCGGGGCAAGGCCGGGATCAAGCGCTAGGCGACGTTGGGTCGCGGTCATCGCGGTGGCTTGAGTGCGCAAAGCTTCACAGCGCGGAGGAGCCAACCGACACGCGCGCGCCGCAATCGCTTGATCCGACGCGCCGGGATCGGGGAGGAGTGCGGCAATCAACAGCGCCTCATCGCGGGTCAGCGTCGCGGGCGT
>JAYTPB010000070.1:0-10880 GCA_043747445.1 Sphingomonadales bacterium | reverse complement strand
CACTTTGGACACCAGACACATCGCTGGAATCCAAAAATGAAACCCTATATTTTTGGCGATCGCAATGGGATTCATATCCTTGATCTTTCGCAAACCGTGCCGCTGTTCGCGCGCGCACTTGATTTCGTGTCAGCTTCGGCGGCGCGCGGCGGCAAGGTGCTTTTTGTTGGCACCAAGCGTCAGGCGCAAGACCCGATTGCCGATGCGGCGCGCGCTTCGGGCCATCACTTCGTCAACCACCGTTGGCTGGGCGGAATGCTCACCAATTGGAAGACGATTTCGGGTTCGATCAAGAAATTCAAGGCAATGGAAGAGCAGCTTGCGGGCGACACGACCGGCCTTACCAAGAAGGAAGTTCTCCAACTGACGCGTCAGCGCGATAAATTTGAACTTTCGCTTGGCGGTATTCGCGATATGGGCGGCATCCCTGACGTGATGTTCGTAATCGACGCGAACAAGGAAGAACTCGCGATCAAGGAAGCCAATGTTCTTGGCATTCCCGTCGTCGCGATTCTCGATTCAAACGTTTCGCCCGATGGAATCGCGTTTCCAATCCCTGCAAACGACGACGCAAGCCGGGCCATTCGCCTCTACTGCGATGCGATTGCAGCAGCGGCGACACGCGGCGGTCAATCAGGTCAGGCCGCACGCGGCATTGATTTGGGTGCTGCGGCTGAACCCGTTGCTGAGGCGGTTTTGGCCGATCCAGTGGTTGAAGTTGAAGCCGCACCAGTGGTTGAACCAACGGCTGAAGAAGCAAGCGTTTAACGCGCACTTCGATTGTAACACAGGCGGGGTAGGGCGCAATTTGCGCTCGCCCCGTCGCCACATCTGACACAAATTAGAAGGATCTCGATATGGCTGAGATTACAGCAGCAGCAGTCAAGCAACTGCGCGAAACCAGCGGTGCTGGCATGATGGATTGCAAAAAAGCGCTCACCGAAACTGGCGGCGATATGGAAGCGGCGGTCGATTGGCTGCGCGCCAAGGGGCTGGCAACAGCATCAAAGAAATCAAGCCGGACAGCGGCTGAAGGCCTTGTTGGCGTCGTTGTAAACGGTACAATGGGTGCTGCGGTTGAAGTGAATAGCGAAACTGACTTTGTCGCCAAAAATGCGCAGTTTCAGAATTTTGTTACAACGGTAACCGGCATTGCGCTCACCACCGGCGATGATATTGCAGCGCTTGCGGCGTCTCCCTTTGGTAATGGTGAAAGCGTTGCCGAAGTGCTGACCAACAACATTGCAACGATTGGCGAGAATCAAACGCTGCGCCGCGCGCGCCGCCTGTCGGTCAATCAAGGTGCGGTTGTCGCTTATGTTCACAATGCTGCGGCCACTGGCCTTGGCAAAATTGGTGTGCTGGTCGCGCTTGAAAGTACTGCTCCTGCTGACGCGCTTGAGGCACTTGGTAAGCAGCTTGCGATGCACGTGGCGGCGGCCTTCCCACTTGCGCTTGATGAAAGCGGCATTCCTGCCGACGTGATCGCACGCGAACGCGCGATTGGCATGGAAAAGGCCGCAGAATCGGGCAAGCCAGCCGAGGTTATCGCCAAGATGGTTGACGGTGCTGTTGCCAAGTTCGTCAAAGAAAACGCGCTGCTCAATCAGCTTTTCGTAATGGACGGTAAGACCAAGATCGCAGACGTTGTCGCAAATGCCGGCAAGGCGACGGGTGCGGCAATCACGCTCACTGACTATGTTCGTTTCCAGCTTGGCGAGGGCATTGAAAAGGCCGAAAGCGATTTCGCAGCCGAAGTCGCGGCAGCAGCCGGAGTTTAAGCCCAATTAAACCCTCTCCCCTTTGTGGGAGAGGGTTCTTGGCAACATGCGCGCGCCGCACTAGGGTGCGCGCCAGATAAATATTACAGAGAGTATGTCCTCATGTCCCGCCCGCGCTTCAAACGTATCTTATTGAAGCTTTCGGGCGAGGCTTTGATGGGTGAGGGGCAGTTCGGGATTGATCCCGAAACCGTGGCGCGCATGGCCGGTGAGGTGAAGGCCGCAAAAGATTCAGGCTTTGAGCTGTGCCTTGTTATTGGCGGCGGCAATATCTTTCGCGGGATGGCGGGTGCTGCGAAGGGCATGGACCGCGCGCAGGCCGATTATATGGGGATGCTCGCAACGATCATGAATGCGCTCGCGATGCAGAATGCGTTAGAGCAGCTCGGCGTTCATACTCGTGTGCAATCGGCAATTCAGATGGACGCGGTATGCGAACCGGTTATCCGCCGTCGCGCCGAGCGTCACCTTGAAAAAGGCCGCGTGGTGATCTTCGCCGCTGGTGTTGGTAGCCCCTATTTTACGACTGATTCAGGCGCTGCGCTACGGGCCGCCGAAATGAAGTGTGACGCGCTGTTCAAAGGAACAAGCGTCGACGGCGTTTATGATGCCGATCCCAAAAAGGTGGCAACTGCAAAGCGTTATGATACGCTTGGGTTCAAGACCGTTCTTTCAAATGATTTGAAGGTTATGGATGCGAGTGCTGTGGCGCTGTGCCGTGATAATAATATACCCATCATCGTGTTCAACATCCGCGAACAGGGCAATCTTGCGGTTGTTCTTGGCGGCGGCGGTGTGGCGACGATGGTGCATAATGAGGAGCAAAACTGATGCCAACTTACAGCAAGGCCGATCTTGAACGCCGGATGCACGGCGCGGTTGAATCGCTCAAAAGCGATCTTATTGGGCTGCGCACAGGGCGCGCATCAATCAACTTGCTCGATCCGATTGTGGTTGAGGTTTACGGATCAACGATGCCGCTTAGTCAGGTAGCGACCGTATCAGTGCCTGAACCGCGAATGCTATCAGTGCAAATCTGGGATAAATCAAACGTAACGCCTGTTGAAAAGGCGATCCGTAATGCCGGGCTTGGTATCAATCCGATCACTGATGGGCAGAATATCCGTTTGCCAATTCCTGATCTGACCGAGGAGCGCCGCAAGGAGCTTGTGAAGCTTGCGCACAGCTATGCAGAGAAAGCGAAAATCGCCGTCCGCAATGTGAGACGTGATGGCAATGATGACCTCAAAGTCGATGAAAAGAAAAAAGAAATTAGCGAGGATGATCGTAAGCGTGCCGAGGCTGAGGTGCAGAAAATGACCGATGCGACCATCACCGAAATTGATGTTGCCGCCGCTGCCAAGGAAAAGGAAATTCTCGGTAAGTGAAAAGCGCGCCCGCCTTGGCGATTGATACTGGCAGTGGCTCGGTGCCGCGCCATGTGGCAATTATCATGGACGGCAATGGGCGTTGGGCGAAGAAACGCCATTTGCCGCGTATTGCAGGGCACCGTAAAGGAATTGAGGCGGCGCGCAATACCGTCCGCGCGGCGGGCGACCTCGGAATAGAGGTGCTGACGCTCTACGCTTTCTCGACTGAAAACTGGCGGCGTCCGGCCGATGAAGTTAGCGATTTGATGGGGCTTCTGCGCCACTTCATTCAAAGTGATATTGATGAGCTTGCGGCCAACGGCGTTTGCTTGCGGATTATCGGCGATTATCACGCGCTTGCGCCTGATCTTGTCAAAATGATCGAAGCGGCCTGCGCGCGCACCGCCGCAAATACGCAAACGACGCTGGTGATTGCGCTTAACTACGGCTCTCATGCGGAAATTGCGGGCGCAGCACGCGAGTTGGCGACGCGCGCAGCGGCGGGTACGCTAGACCCTGCGACAATTACCCCCGAAATGATCGAAGGCTTGCTCCACACTGCCGATTGGCCAGCGCCCGATCTTTTAATTCGAACGTCGGGCGAAAAGCGCGTCTCAAACTTCCTGATGTGGCAGCTTGCCTACACCGAATTTCTGTTTGTCGATACGCTGTGGCCCGATTTTGGGGCGAGCGATCTGGCCGCAGCAGTCACTGATTTTGCGCAGCGCCAGCGCCGTTTTGGTGGACTGTGAACGCGCAAGCAAAGCCCAAATCCGAATTGCTTCAACGCGTAACAGTTGGGGTGATCTTGGTCGTTGTTGCAGCGATTGAGCTTTGGCTCGGCGGCTTTGCCTTCTGGGTGCTGGTGACCATCGCAGGGCTTATCATGCTCTCTGAATTTGCTGGATTGCTCAAAACGAATGAGCGAGATCGCAAGCTCGCGCTGCTCGCGCTGTGTATTCCGCTTGGGCTGCTCAGCCCGCTTGCGGCTGGTGCTGGATTTTTCGCTGCTGGTGCGCTCGTCGGGATGGCAATCGCTGTGCAGATTGTTTCGCGCGACTGGCGGCTCGGTGCGGGATTGCTTTATGTGGGGATACCGACTTTTGCGTTAATTTGGCTGCGCGGTCGGCCAGATGATGGGCTGTTGCTCGCCTTTTGGGCGCTATCGCTCGTCTGGGCGACCGATATCGGCGCCTATTTCGCCGGACGCGGGATTGGTGGGCCAAAGATTGCGCCGTCGATCAGCCCGAATAAGACATGGGCAGGGCTTGGTGGCGGGATGGTTGCGGCACTTCTCCTCAGCGTCGCCCTCAATCGATTTTTTGGTTTGCCTGAGATGCTCGTGATCCTCAGCCCATTGCTCACTATTTTTGCACAGGCGGGTGATTTCTTTGAGAGTTGGATGAAGCGGCGGGCAGGGGTGAAGGATAGCGGAACCCTGCTGCCCGGCCACGGCGGGGTGCTTGACAGGCTTGACGGGCTGGTCACATCAGCGCCCATCGCGGCGTTGTTTGTGGCGTTTGGGGTGGCGGCATGACGTCAGATCGCAAAAGCATCACCATCCTCGGCGCGACGGGTTCTATCGGCACGTCAACGCTTGATTTGATCAATCGTAATGCGCAAGCCTTTGAGATTATCGCGCTGACCGCGCATTCGGATGCCGAAGGATTGGCGGCAGCAGCGCGCAAATGCGGCGCGCGCCATGCGGTAATCGGTGATGAGAACAAATTTGAGGCGCTCAAGGCCGCACTTGCTGGAAGCGGCATTACGGCTGCGGCGGGATGCGGTGCAGTTAGCGAAGCCGCCGCAATCGATGCCGACTGGACGATGGCCGCAATCGTTGGCTGTGCGGGGATGGTGCCAGTGTTAGCGGCGCTTAAGCGCGGTCAATCAGTCGCACTTGCGAACAAGGAAGCGTTGGTTTCAGCGGGCGCACTGATGATGGACGCGGCCAAAGCATCAGGCGCGACATTACTACCCGTCGATTCAGAGCATAACGCAATTTTTCAATGCCTTGATCGCTCGGCGCCCGCAGGCGTTGCCAAGATTATCCTGACCGCGAGCGGCGGGCCGTTCCGTACTTGGAGTGCTGAGGCAATGGCCACTGTCACCCCCGCGCAAGCGGTGAAACATCCCAATTGGTCAATGGGCGCAAAAATTTCGGTCGATTCGGCGACGATGATGAACAAGGGGCTTGAACTGATTGAGGCCTGGCATCTGTTTGGCCTGCCCAGTGCCCGGCTTGACGTGCTGGTGCATCCGCAGTCAGTGATCCATTCGATGGTTGAATATGTTGACGGTTCAGTGCTGGCCCAGCTCGGATCGCCCGATATGCGCACGCCAATCGCGCATACGCTCGCGTGGCCGCAGCGGATGGAGACGCCGACGGAGCGGTTAAACCTCGCACAGATTGGTAAGCTTGAGTTTGAAATTCCTGATTTAGAACGATTTCCTTCACTCAGACTTGCGCGCAGTGCAATGGAGGCGGGTGGTGCTTGTCCTGCGATCCTTAACGCGGCCAATGAAATTGCAGTAGCGGCCTTCCTTGATGGGCGTGTCGGCTTCTGCGAAATTGCCGTCATTGTCGAACGCGCGTTAGGGCGCTATCAACCCGCAGCACCGCAGTCGATTGAGGATGTTCTCACGATTGACGCTGAAGCGCGACGCGTTGCCACTGAACTGCTTGAAAGTGTTTACGCATGATTGAAACGCCGGGGTTTTTCTGGACGATATTATTCTTTCTGCTCGCCATCGGGCCGCTCGTTTTTGTCCATGAAATGGGGCATTATCTGGTTGGTCGTTGGTGCGGGGTAAAGGCTGAGGTGTTTTCAATCGGCTTTGGCCGCGAAATTACAGGTTGGACGGATAAACGCGGGACACGCTGGAAAATCGGGTGGATGCCGCTGGGTGGATATGTCCGTTTTGCTGGCGATATGAGTGCCACGAGCGAACCAAGCGAAGAATGGAAAGCACTCCCCGAAGCTGAGCGTAACCGCACGTTTCAGTCCAAAGCGCTGTGGCAACGCGCGTTAATTGTTGTTGCGGGGCCGGTCACCAACTTCTTCCTCGCGATTGCGATTTTCATGGGAATTTTTGCTGCCTACGGTCAGTTAAAAACGTCCAATGTGGTCGGTTCAGTGGTTGCCGGATCGCCCGCCGAAAAGGCTGGCTTTGCGGTTGGCGATAAAATCCTTGCCGTTGGTGATAGCGAAATCAGTGAATTTGGCCAGATTAGCGACATCGTCGCGCTGCGCCCCGGCATGACGATGAGCTTCCTCATCGAACGCGGCGGCGCAGAGCGACGGATTACCGCCGTCCCAGCGCTCAAAATCATCAAAGACCGATTCGGCAATCAGATCAGGCTTGGTCAAATCGGGCTTGGCTCAGGCAAACCGATTTCGGTGAGCCTCTCGCCGCTTGAGCTACCCGGTGCGGCCGTCGCGCAGACGGTGCGCGTCGTGAAATCGATGGTGGACGGCCTTGTTCAAATCATCATGGGGCGGATTTCGGTCAAGGAACTCGGCGGCCCGATTAAGATTGCGCAATATTCGGGGCAGACGGCAACGCTTGGCTTCGTTGCCTTCCTCGGCTTCGTCGCGCTGATTTCCATTAACCTTGGATTCATCAACCTATTGCCAATCCCCACACTTGATGGCGGTCATTTGTTTTTTTACGGCATTGAGGCTGTTACGCGGCGTCCGGTCAGCATGATTGTTCAAGAATGGGCCTATCGTTCGGGCTTTTTCGCGCTGATGGCACTAATGTTGTTTGTAACTTTCAATGATTTGGCCTCATTCGGCTTATGGAATCGGCTATCCGGGTTGATTGGTTAACAAGGTTCGGGCAGGGGCGTTCGGCAAGCGGTGCAACAGATAAAGGCGTATGAGAGCGTGGTAGCAAAAAGAGTTTCCAATATCGGTCGAAAAGTGACTGCGGCTTTGCTGATCAGCACGATTGCGCCGTTTCTTGGCACCCCTGCCACGGCACAAACGACGACATCGCCTCCGCTAACGGGCAGCATCATAAAATCGATCAACGTCACAGGTGCTCAAAGGCTTGAGCCCGATACGGTGCGTTCCTACATCCAACTGCGAGCCGGACAGCCTTATACGGCCGAATCGCAGGATCAGGCGATCCGCACACTGTTTGATACCGAACTGTTCGCCGACGTCCAAATCCGCGATAATAACGGTGATCTCACGATCGAAGTTCGTGAAAACCCTGTGATCAACCGCGTTCTGCTTGAGGGCAATAAGCGGATCAAGGAAGATAAGATCAGCAAAGAAATCAAGATCGCGCCGCGACAGATTTTCACCCGGTCAAAAATTCGTGCTGACGTTGCGCGCATCGTTGAGCTTTATCGCCGTCAGGGGCGGTTCGCCGCTAATGTTGACCCCAAAATGGTGATGCTTGATCAGAACCGCGTCGACGTTGTTTTCGAAATTAGCGAAGGGCCAAAATCTAAGGTTCAGCAAATTAATATCCTTGGCAATGAAAAATTCAAGGATGGTGAGTTGCGCAAGGAAATGGCGACGAAGCAATCGCGCTTCTATCGGCTGCTGAGCTCAGGTGCGAGCTATGATCCAGACAAGCTCGCATTTGACCAATCGAAATTGCGCCAATTTTATCTGACGCAAGGCTATGCTGATTTTCGCATCGTTTCAGCGGTCGCCGAATTGACACCCGACAAGCGTGATTTCATCATCACCTATGTGGTTGAAGAGGGCGAGCGGTACAAATTTGGCGATGTGAAGGTTGAAAGCGACATCCGCGATTTCAAGCCCGAGGCTGGACGGATTTCGATTAAATCAGGCGAGTTTTATAACGCTAAACTGGTTGAAGATACTGTCGAAAGCCTGACACAAGCCGCCGGACTGTTCGGCTATGCCTTTGCCGAGATCAACCCCAGTTTTGACCGCGACAAAGATGCGAAGACGATGTCGATCACCTTTAAGGTTGACGATGCCCCACGCGTTTATGTTGAGCAGATCAACATCAACGGCAACACGCTGACGCAAGATAAGGTTGTCCGCCGTGAGTTTCGCCTGACCGAGGGCGATCCGTTCAACAGTTTTCAGGTCAAGCGTTCGTCAGACCGCATCCAGTCGCTCGGTTTTTTCCAAGAGAAACTTGAGATTGAGCAGAAGCCGGGTTCATCGCCTGATCGCGTGATCCTTGAGGCCAATGTCGAAGAAAAGTCGACGGGTGAGCTTCAGCTTTCGGCGGGTTTCTCCTCGCTTGAACGCTTCATCGTCAACGCCTCAATCCGCCAGCGCAATTTTCGGGGCAAGGGACAGGAACTGCGCGCCAGCGTCAATTATTCAAGCTTCTCCAAATCAATCGAACTCGGTTTTACCGAGCCGTATTTGTTCGACAAGAACATCGCACTTGGCGGTGATATCTTCCGCCGCGATTTTGATAATTTCAACCGCTTCGGTGGCCAGCGCAACACCACGTTCCAACAGATTACGACTGGTTTTCAGCTGCGCGTCGGCGTTCCGATTACTGAGTTTCTCTCATTCGCAGGGCGTTACGGCGTCAATTATGATGAAGTGACGATCAGCCGCGATGAGTTTTTCGTTGATGATCAATGCTCGCCGCTTTTGGCGGGGCGTTTTCTATGCGATGCCATTGGCAACCGCACGACATCATCGCTTGGCTATAGCCTTGTGTTTGATAATCTCAACAATCGGCTTCGTCCAAGCAAAGGGCAACGACTTGTCCTCAGTCAAGATTTGGCCGGGCTCGGCGGCAGCGTCAAATATCTGCGGACACGGATTGATGGTGCTAAATATTTCAATCCCTTTGGTAAATTTGTGTTCTCGCTCGCTGGGGAAGCCGGTTATATCTTGCCTTACGGGAAGGGGCGCGGCCCCGGCAATGACAAGGTTCGCTTGACCGACCGTTTCTTCCTTGGTCAGCCAGAATTTCGCGGATTTGATATTCGCGGTATCGGCCCACGGGTTCAGCGTATTTCGCTTGATCCAAGCGCGCCCAATGCTGTCATTAGCGATGATGCCATTGGTGGCCGCGCATTTTATCGCGGCCGCGCTGAACTAGAAGTTCCACTGGGTTCGGGTGCGCGCGGCCTTGGACTGCGACCAAGCCTATTCCTTGATTTTGGCTCGGTGTTTAATGTTAAAAAACCGCTCCCGCTTCGCCGACCAAACGGTACAACACTTTGCCGAGACCCAGTCACTGGCGCTACAAGTGAGACACAGCAATTCAATTTCGCTTGTCCCGGTGGTGATGTGTTCACGCGGTTTACGCTCCCTGCATTCGAAGATGTTGTGCTTGGCGACAGCCCAAAACCGCGCGTTGCCGTTGGCATTGGCATTAATCTCAATTCACCCTTCGGCCCGTTCAGGATCGATTTATCCAGGGCTCTGCTAAAAGAGCGTGGGGATGATGTTAAAAACTTCTCATTCAACGTAGGAACTGCATTCTAATGACTAAGATTTTCAAAGCTATTTTGCTCGCCTCTGCCCCAGTGGTGTTTGCTGCATCAATGCCAACTGTCGCATCAGCACAAGCCGTGACGAACGTTGCTGTTGCCAACGTTGAGGAAGCGGTGCAGCGCTCAGGCGCATTCACCACCGCCGTTGGCCAGATCAAGACGACGTATAAGGCACAGATTGATGCGTTCGATGCGCGTCAAAAATCACTTCAGGCCGAATTGGCGCCGCTCGTAACCGCATTCCAAACTGCTCAACGCGCACCCAACCCAAACCAAGCTGCACTTCAAACTCAAGCCACGACTATCCAAACACGTCAACAAGCTGCCCAGCGTGAGTTGCAAACGCTTGCACTCCCATTTGGCCGTGCGCAGGCCTATGTCGAAGAGCAGATTAGTGCAAAGCTTGAGCCTGCGCTCAAGGCGGCAATGATAAAGCGTAAAGTTAGCCTCGTTGTCGCGCCGCAGGCGACGATTTCGTATCAGCCGACCGCCGATATTACAGGTGATATTGTGACTGAACTCAATGCTATGGTGCCAAGTGTGAGCATTGCTGTGCCTGCTAATTGGCAGCCGGGTGGTCAAGGTCAAGCAGCACCTGCAACGACAACCCCGCCTAAGCCACAGGGACGCTGATCGCGATTATGGCCGCGCTTGATATCCGGGCGGTGATGGCAGCGTTGCCGCACCGTTATCCAATGCTGCTGGTTGACCGGGTCGAGGAAATAATCCCTGACCAGTCAATCCGTGCGATCAAGGCGGTCACGATCAACGAGAATTTCTTTAACGGTCACTTCCCCGGTCGTCCAATTATGCCCGGCGTTCTGATCGTTGAAGCACTCGCGCAGGCCGCAGGCATCCTTGCGGTTGAATCGCTTGGCCTCGCGGGAAGCGGGAAACTGGTCTATTTCATGGCAATCGAGGGCGCAAAGTTCCGCGCGCCGGTTGAGCCGGGTTGCCTCCTGACACTAGACGTTCAATTTGTGCAAAAGCGCAGCAGCGTCTGCAAATTTTCAGGGCGTGCGAGCGTGGATGGCAAACTCGCCGCCGAGGCAAGTTTCACTGCGATGATCGCTGATCCACCTGCTTGAGGCTTGCCCTTTCGCCGGGTTGTGACTATGGCCGCGCAACATCTCTTCGGCTGGTCGGAAACCAGCCATTTTCTGGAGCTTAAATCATGAAGACCGATATCCATCCCGAATACCATATGATCAAGGTGCAGATGACTGACGGCACCGTGTTTGAAACGCGCTCGACGTGGGGCAAAGAGGGCGA
>JAYTPB010000069.1:0-12106 GCA_043747445.1 Sphingomonadales bacterium | reverse complement strand
TTTTCATGCGCGAGAAAGAACTTCGCCTTGCCCTCATCTGCTACGGCGGGATCAGCCTAGCGATCTATATGCACGGGATCACCAAGGAGATTTGGCGAGTCGCGCGCGCGAGCCGATCATTTTACAAAGGACTCCCGCCGGAGAACCGGGTTGAAGCGGCATATGTTGAGTTGCTCAAACTGATTGCCGAGCATGACGGCCTCAAGCTGCGCATCCTTCCTGACATTATCGCAGGCGCAAGTGCTGGCGGGATCAACGGCATATTTCTGGCGCAGGCAATTGCAAGTGGCGAGTCGCTCGATCCACTGACTGACATGTGGCTCGAAAAAGCCGACGTTGATGAATTACTTGATCCTGACGCGCGGCCTTTGTCGCGCTTCTCCAAATTTTGGGCGACGCCCTTGGTCTGGCTCGCGCTTGGGCGACGCAGCGGGACAGTTCAGCGCACCGTTGCCGCCGAAGCGCGTGATGAGGTGCGCGCCAAGGTCTCGCGGCTTGTGCGTGCGCGCTGGTTTGAGCCGCCTTTTGGTGGTCAAGGTTTCACCGCCATGCTGCTCGACGCGTTCGATGCGATGAAAGCAGGGCCGATTGGTGAACGCTTGATACCCAAAGGCCAGCCGCTTGACCTGTTTGTGACTGTCACCGATTTTGGCGGCTATTCCGAACAGCTTAGACTCAATAGCCCGTCAGAAATTACTGAGACAGAACATAGGCTTACGCTGAGTTTTTCAGATCGAAGGGAAAAAATAGGCGGGCTTGGCGATAGCATCGAACTTGCGTTTGCTGCGCGCGCCACCGCAAGTTTTCCCGGCGCATTCCCCCCGGTAAATGTCGCAGAGATTGACCGCGTTTTGTCCGAGCGTGGCCGTGCGTGGGATACGCGTGCGGCGTTCCTGAAACGCATCTTGCCCGGTCACGGCGATGAAACCGAAACGGCCGTCCTGATTGACGGATCGGTGCTCGCCAATGCGCCGTTTAAGCCCGCATTGGATGCGCTGCGTGACCGCCCGGCGCGGCGTGAAATTGACCGACGTTTCGTCTATATCGATCCAAAACCGGGGATACAGGCGGTCAGCCTGACCAAAAAAGGCAAGGCGCAGCTTCCGGGTTTTTTCAGCACCATATTTGGTGCAATGTCAGACATTCCGCGCGAACAGCCTATTCGTGACAGCCTTGAAGCAATTGAAGCGCGATCAACCCGCATTCGCCGGATGCAGCATATTATTGACGCGCTCCGTCCAGATGTCGAAGCGGCGATTGAGGGGTTGTTCGGCCGTACCTTCTTCCTTGATCGGCCAACGCCTGCGCGCATAAAAGTCTGGCGTAATAAGGCGCAGGAGCGCGCCGCACGTGATGCCAACTATGCGTTTTCAGCCTATGGCCATATCAAATTATCGGGGATAGTTGAGGATCTCGCAGGATTCGCCGCGAAGCAAGATGCTACTTTGCGCGGTGGGAAATTTGATGATTTTCGCCATGCACTTTGGGAAAGAGTGCGTGCGCGCGGTATTGATCAGGTTACAATCGGCCTCGGCAAAGGCGCGACCCCTGCTACAATTGGCTTTTTTCGCGATCATGATCTTGGTTTTAGGATCAGGCGGCTACGCTTCGTAATCCGCACACTGCGAACGCGCATTGATCAGGGCGCGTTTGACGGCATTGAGGCGGAACCACTGCGCGCCACTTTATTCATGCTGCTCGCGCGCTATCTCGACCGCGAAAGCATCAATTATTATAGGGATTTTGATGATAGTAGCGCCGCCACCTTTCTTGACGACGTGGCGCGTCAGCGGGCGTTATCACAGCTAGACGGTGAGACAGATGCCGAGCTTGCCGAGGCGCTGGCCAACGCCCCGAAAGCAGCGCGGCGGGCGGTATTATTCGCTTATCTTGGCTTTCCCTTTTATGATGTATCAACGCTGCCGCTGCTCCAAGGTGAGGGCTTGAGTGAGTTTGACCCCGTCAAGATTGACCGGATTTCGCCCGAAGACGTCACAGTGGTGCGGCGCGGCGTCAATGAAACGCTCAAAGGCATTCAATTCAACAGCTTTGGCGCCTTCTTTAGCCGTGCCTACCGCGAAAATGACTATCTTTGGGGGCGTCTCCATGGGGCTGATCGGCTGTTCGATATCATCCTTTCGGCAACTCAGGTTCCGCCCGCCAAAGCCGATATGATCAAACGCGAGCTTTTGCGAGAAATCCTGAATGAAGAGGAGAGCCGCCTCACCCGAATTCCCGATTTATTCACGAAAGTCCGTGATGAGATTGCGGCGAGCGCGTCGAGCGCGTAAACCCGCGATTAGGATGCCATATAATGAGGTCGTAATGCAGTTTTTGAAGGCCATTTTTCAAGCGTTTATTGTCGTTGTTGGGGCGATCTTTGCTTATAATAATTGGACGCCGATTACGGTGAACCTGTGGGGCGGCGTCGTGCTTGATACAGTGCTTCCACTGCTTCTACTCGTAGCATTTCTGCTTGGATTTCTGCCAACGCTGCTGCTGTACCGCACGTCGCGCTGGCGGCTTCGGCGCAGACTTGATTCGACTGAAAAAGCACTGGCGAGTGTTCAGAGTGTTCCCTTGCCAACTGCGTCTTCGGTTATGCCTCCTGCCGCTGCACCGATTGCCGTGCCACCGGGTGTGTCATGAGTTCGCCAATTTATGTCGCGATTGATACGCCCGATATTGAACGGGCAAAGCTGATTGCGACGAAAGTGAAGGGCCATGTTGGCGGGCTAAAACTCGGTCTTGAGTTTTTCTCGGCGAATGGCCGTGCGGGCATCCGTGAGATGGCAGCACTTGATATGCCGATTTTTCTCGATTTGAAGTTGCATGACATTCCCAATACGGTGGCCAAAGCGGTGCAAGCGCTGCGTCCGCTCAAACCTGCGATACTGACCGTTCACGCAGCAGGTGGTAGGGCGATGATGGAAGATGCCAAGGCGGCCGCGCCAGAAGGCACCAAGGTTGTGGCAGTGACCGTTTTGACCAGCCTCGACGGTGATGATCTGCGCAGCATCGGGCTTGGCGAAGACCCGCATGAACAGGTTGAGCGGCTCACATTGCTAGCGAAAGAGGCCGGGTTAGACGGCGTCGTTTGCTCAGGCAATGAAGTACGTGCGGCAAAAAAGCTGTGGCCGCGTGGATTTTTCGTGGTGCCCGGCGTCCGTCCTGCACAAGGGCCAGTTGCTGACCAGAAACGCGTTGTCACCCCGCGTCAAGCGCTCGACTCAGGCGCATCAATCATCGTTGTCGGTCGGCCAATCACGCAGGCCGAACATCCCGGTGAAGCCGCGCGCGCGATTGAAGCGACGCTTTAGGCGCACTATGCCAGTTCAGGTCAAAATTTGCGGGCTATCGACGCCTGAAACGGTGGATGCTGCTACAGCGGGTGGCGCAAGCCATATAGGCTTCGTCTTTTTTCCGCCAAGCCCACGTAGTGTCAGCTTTGATATGGCGCGCGGGCTTGCGGAGCGCGTTCCGGGGCATGTCCAAAAGGTTGGCGTGTTTGTTGAGCCGTGCAATGCCCTGCTTGAACAAGCAATTGCGGCGGGGCAACTTGACATTATTCAGGTGCATAAGACGCCGGCCAACCGCGTGGCCGCGATTGCTGCGCATGTGTCGCGTCCGTGCTGGGCCGCAATTCCGGTAAAAGCGCGCGCTGATCTTGCCGCTGCGTCCGCTTATCGCGGTGCCGCAGAGCGCATTCTGTATGATGCAAAACTGCCGGAGGGTGCAGACCTGCCCGGTGGGATGGGGTTACGTTTTGATTGGACGCTGCTGAGTGGCTTTGCACATGCGCTACCGTGGGGTCTCGCAGGCGGGCTTACCCCGGACAATGTCGCAGAGGCGGTTCGCGTGACGAGCGCAATGCTGGTTGATGTTTCGTCGGGCGTTGAATCAGTGCCGGGCATCAAGGATGTGGACAAGATCGCCGCATTCCTTAAAGCAGCGTCGATATTATGACCCTTGCAAACTCACTCCGCTCCGGCCCCGATGATCGCGGCCATTTTGGCCAGTTTGGCGGACGTTATGTCGCCGAAACACTGATGCCGCTGATCCTTGATCTTGAACGCGAATATCGTGCGGCAAAAGTTGATCCAGCGTTTGCCGCGCAGTTCGACGATTTGCTCGAACATTATGTTGGGCGGCCAAGCCCGCTTTATTATGCCGAGCGGCTAACCGAGCATCTTGCCAAAGCGGCGCAGCCCGGAATGGGTGCCAAAATCTACTTCAAACGTGATGAACTGAACCACACCGGCGCGCATAAGATTAACAATTGCATCGGCCAAATCCTGCTCGCGATGCGGATGGGCAAGACTCGGATTATTGCGGAAACTGGCGCTGGTCAACACGGCGTTGCAACCGCAACGGTTGCCGCGCGCTTTGGTCTGCCCTGCGTCATCTTCATGGGCGCGCGCGATATTGAACGGCAGGCGCCCAACGTATTCCGTATGAAACTGCTCGGCGCTGAAGTTCGCGCGGTTGAAAGCGGATCACGCACGCTCAAAGACGCAATGAATGAGGCACTGCGCGATTGGGTCGCCAATGTGCATGACACATTTTACATCATCGGCACGGCGGCTGGCCCACATCCCTATCCTGAATTGGTGCGCGATTTTCAAAGCGTGATCGGGCGTGAAGCACGCGAACAAATGCTGGCGCGCGAAGGGCGTCTCCCCGATTTGCTCATCGCCTCAATTGGCGGCGGATCAAATGCCATCGGTCTATTCCACCCCTTCCTAGATGATCCCGAAGTGGCGATGGTCGGCGTTGAAGCCGCAGGCCACGGCCTCAACAAAGAACATGCGGCAAGCCTAGCTGGCGGTCGCCCCGGCATCCTCCACGGCAACAAAACCTATCTGCTTCAGGATGAAGACGGCCAAATAGATGAGGCGCACAGCATTTCGGCAGGTCTTGATTATCCCGGCATCGGCCCTGAACATAGCTGGCTCCACGAGATTGGCCGCGTCAATTATCAAAGCGCGACCGATGTTGAAGCGCTTGAGGCGTTCAAACTGCTCTGCAAGATTGAGGGGATTATTCCCGCACTTGAGCCTGCCCACGCGATTGCGGCAGTAATGCGCATCGCGCCGACAATGCCTAAGGACAAGATCATAATCGTCAACCTCTGCGGACGCGGCGACAAGGATATCTTCACCGTGGCAGAGGCGCTGGGGGTGACGTTGTGAAACGACTAATAATCGCGTCTATTATACTTTGGGTACTTTGCTCAGTTGGCAGCGTTGGGTACAGTGTAACATCTGGACAGATTCCAGACGTAGGATTTATTGCAGGAATGGCTATTGGAATTGCTCTTGTCCTCGGTCTACTTTGGGGCAGAGACAAGCAATGACTCGCTTCGAAAAAGCCTTCTTGCGCGCCCCTGCCCTTGTCACCTTTGTGACGGGCGGAGACCCTTCGCCCGCTGACACAGGCGCGATCCTTGATGCGCTTGTCGCGGGCGGCGCAGATGTGATTGAGCTTGGGATGCCTTTTACCGACCCAATGGCCGATGGCCCCGCGATTCAGGAGGCCAATCTGCGTAGCCTGAGCGCGGGCACCAAAACCGCTGATTTATTCGCCATCGCCAAAGCTTTTCGCGCGAGACACGCTGATATTCCGCTCGTCCTGATGGGCTATGCCAATCCGATGACGGTGCGCGGCGGCGATTGGTTTGCCGCCGCCTGCAAGGATGCAGGCGTTGACGGGGTGATCTGTGTCGATCTGCCGCCCGAAGAAGACGGTGAGCTTGGCCCCGCGCTGCGCAGCGCTGGCGTTGATTTTATCCGCCTTGCCACGCCGACCACAGACGCGGCGCGCCTGCCACAAGTGCTTACTGGCGCATCGGGCTTCCTCTACTATGTCTCGGTCGCTGGCATCACTGGCAAGCAACAGGCCGCACAAACCAGCATCGAAAGTGCGGTTGCCAAACTCAAAGCGGCAACACAACTGCCCGTGGCCGTTGGCTTCGGTGTCCGCACGCCTGAACAGGCCGCCGCAATCGGCGCGATTGCAGACGGCGTTGTCGTAGGCTCCGCCATCGTTGAACTCATCGGCAAGCACGGCGCACATGCTGCTGAACCCGTCAAAAACTATATCGCGAAACTCCGCCAAGCGCTAAACGGGGCACGACAGGAGAAAGCAGCATGAATTGGCTCTCACGCGTCCGCAATGCGTTGCCCTTTATCGCGAAGAAGGAAACGCCCGATAATCTCTGGCACAAATGCCCTGGCTGTTCACAAATGATCTTCGTCAAGGAATATGTCGAGAATCTCTGGGTCTGCCCAGTGTGCAACCATCATGGGCGGATCGGCCCGAACGAGCGCTTCATGCAGTTGTTTGATGAAAGCAACTGGCAGCCGCTGGCCAACCCAAAGACAGTCGAAGACCCGCTCAAATTCCGCGACACAAAAAAATATGCTGACCGGATCAAGGCTGCGCGCTTCGAAACCGGAGAGAGTGACGCACTGCTCAATGCCAAGGGCAAAATAGAGGGGCATGAAGTCGTCATTGGGGTTCAGGATTTTGCCTTCATGGGCGGATCAATGGGAATCGCGGTTGGTGAGGCGTTCATCGCGGGCATTCGCGCGGCGGTAAAGGCGAATTGCCCCTATGTTATTTTTACAGCATCAGGCGGCGCGCGGATGCAGGAGGGCATTCTCAGCTTGATGCAAATGCCCAAAATGACCGTCGGCGTGCAGGAGCTTCATGATGCGGGCCTGCCCTATATCGTTGTCATGACTGACCCAACGTCAGGCGGTGTGATGGCGAGCTATGCAACGCTCGGTGATGTTCAACTCGCCGAGCCGCGCGCGACGTTGGCCTTCACCGGGCGACGCGTGATTGAGAATACGATCCGTGAAAAGCTGCCCGATGATTTCCAGACATCGGAATATCTGCTTGATCACGGAATGCTCGATATGATCGTTGCGCGTGCTGATCTGCGTCAGACGCTGGCACGACTGATGGGCTATCTCACGCCGCAAAAGGCTGCTGCTTGAGGCTAACCGATGCCTGATCACGCGCATAGTGATGATCCAGCGGTGCAGGCGCAGCTTAACCGTTTGACGATGCTTTCGCCGGGGCGCGATGTCCTCGGGCTTGAACGAATCAGCGCGTTGATGGCGCGGCTGGGCAATCCGCATCAAAGCCTGCCGCCGGTGTTTCATGTTGCCGGAACCAACGGCAAAGGCTCAACCTGCGCGTTTCTGCGTGCAGCGCTAGAAGCGGCGGGCAAAAGCGTTCACGTTTATTCAAGCCCGCATCTGGTGCGGTTTAACGAACGGATCAGGGTAGCGGGCAAGCTGATCAGCGATGCCGCGCTCGCGCCGTTGCTCGCCGAAGTGCTTGATTGTTCGGAGGATATCCACCCCAGTTTTTTTGAGGCAACGACGGCAGCGGCATTACTTGCATTTGCACGCACCCCTGCTGATGCCGCGATCATTGAGGTCGGGCTTGGCGGGCGGCTTGATGCGACCAATGTAATTGAACGGCCCATAGTCTGCGGCATTGCTCAGCTTGGGATCGATCACCAGAGTTTCCTTGGTGAAACGCTCATTGAAATTGCGGGCGAAAAGGCTGGCATTGCCAAATCCGGGGTGCCGCTGGTGACGATGAACTATGCAGTGGAGATTGCAGCGAAAGTTGGCGAAAGTGCCGCACAGGGCGGGGCAATTTGGCATCCTAAATCTTCAGATTGGGACTCAGTAATTTATAATAATATGCTGCATTATAAGGATAATATCGGAAAGATTGCGCTACCGCTTCCTAAAATGGCGGGGCAACATCAGGCTGAAAATGCCGCACTTGCGGTTGCGATGCTGCGGCATCAAACGGCAATCACAATTCCAGAGGCCGCGCTCAAGGCGGCGATGGGTTGGGCGCACTGGCCTGCTCGCCTGCAAAAGCTTGAGCCGGGGCCGCTGACGGGCGAGCGGGTGGTGTGGCTTGACGGCGGCCATAATGAAGATTGCGGAATAGCCGTAGCTGCCCATTTTCGCCAAAGCCTGCCCTTTGGTCACAAGATTCAGATTATCACAGGCATCCTCGCGAACAAAGATGCGCGAGGCATATTGCGCCATTTTGAAGGGCTTGCGGATCGTCTAATCGCGGTGCCAGTGACTGACCATCCTTATCATCCACCAGAGGCACTTTCAGATATTGGTGCAACGCTCGGTATGGCTGCAACCATCGCAGAAACGCTTGAAGAGGCGCTCTATCAATGCGGTGATGGCCCAATCCTAATCCTCGGTTCACTCTATCTCGCGGGTGAGGCGCTCAAAAGGAACGGTCAGTTACCCGAGTAAAGATGTAATTATTGCGATTGACTTGCAATAGCATATAATCCACTCTCCGAATCATGATTGGAGAGCCAAGATGCAGACCGACACCAGCCCGATTTCGATCCTCCTTCCCCGCGCTGCCCCGGTTGTGCCTGAGCAAAGGCTGCTGCTTTATGCCATCCGCCGCATTGGTGCGCACGGATTGAATGATGCCCACGCATCGAACGCGCTGCTTGGCACGTTCGGACAGAGTTACAGGCGTCCACTCATTCTCCTGCGCGCCTTCCTCGCCGAAACCGCGCGCGTATCCAAATTGAAGGTTACCATTGCCGCCTGCTGTTGCGGTCGGATGACGCGCGATGAAATCATGCTGATTGATACGATCATTTTGGCGGTCAGCGATCCCCATGCCGCGCATCAATTGCTCGCAACCTGTCTTGGTACAGCTAATTGTCTCGGCGCGCTGACCTCGGCGCAAGCGCTCAATCAAGCGTTCGGGGATTTGGGGCGGCCTCTAAACTGACCCCTTCTCATCACCCGCAGTGCCGAGCGCGCTATCGACCATTCCAGTGCGCATCATCCACCAGAAAAGGACAATGCCCGGAAGCGCCAGCAGAGTAGTGAGCAGATAGAAATTCACATAACCAAAGCCTTCGATTAGCCCGCCCGCCGTCGTCCCCGTCAGGAACCGCCCAACGACACTCGCGCCAGCCGAAATCAAGGCATATTGCGATGCTGTGAAACGCAAATCGCACAGCGCAGCGAAGTAAGCGACGACCACGACCCCACCGTAACCACTCGCGATGTTTTCAAAGCCGATTGCGCCCGCCATTCCCCAATTGCTGTGGCCGACGGCTGCAAGCATGGCAAAGCTCAGGTTTGAAATCCCCATCAGGATCAGCGCGAGCAACACTGATTTTTTGAGGCCAAGCTTGGCATAGATCACCCCACCGATGAAAACGCCGATAAGATAGGCCCAGAAACCAATGCCGACATCATAAAAGGCGATCTCATCATTGGTAAAACCAAGATCATCGAACAGCAGGCGGAAAGTCAGATTGGCGAGCGTATCGCCAATCTTATGGACGAGAATGAACAGCAGAACGAGCAGCGCGCCCGAGCGCTGAAAAAATTCGTTGAACGGCCCGACGATTGAATTCCAGACCTCGCCCAGCCCCTTTTTCTGGATCGTCACCACGCGCCGTGCGGGCTCGCCCATGATCAGGCCCGTGATCATCGCTGGCAAAGCAAAGACGGCACAGGCAATATAGGCGACTGACCAACCCATCCGCGCCGACACCACGAGCGCGAGCGCGCCCGCGCCCGCCGAGCCAATCCGCCAGCCATATTGTGACATGCCCGAGCCAACCCCAAGCTGATAGGGCTTGAGCGTTTCGATCCGGTAGGCATCAATCACAATATCATATGTCGCGCCTGCAATGCCGACAAGGATTGCCGCCGTAACCGTCGCGCCGATATTTGCGCTTGGATCAACCAACGCGAGGTTCACAACCGCCGCCATTACGAGCACACCCGACAAAAGCAGCCACGACACGCGCTGGCCAAGCCCACCAATGACCGGCAAGCGAACGCCGTCAACGATCCACGCCCAAAACACCTTCAAATTGTAAACAAGAAAGGCAAGCGTGAAGGCGGTAACGGTCTTTTTATCAATCCCGTCCTGCGCCAGCCGCGTCGTCAGCGTCGCGCCAATCATCGCATAGGGAAAGCCCGACGAAAGCCCGACGAAGAAGGCCGCGAGCGATTCCTTTTCAAAATAGGGCTTGACTGCGCCAATGATGCTCCGGTTTTCCCCTACGGTTTGGCTTGCTTCACTCAACGCACTTGCTCCCACGCAATTTTGGGGCGAACTTAACGTGAAATTCGGGTAAGGATAGCCCCTATGAATATGATGACGCCGACTCCGGGCCAGATGGCGCTCGCTCAGCAAATCGCCGATGGCCAAGCGCGGCGGGCGGATGCGATCAGCCATGTGCCAGTCTCCGTCTATGTTGATCCGGCTCATTTTGAGGCTGAACAGGCGCGATTATTCAAACGCCTACCTCAAGTTATCGCGCCCTCCGCGCTCATCCCCGAACGCAATATGGCGGTGCCACATGATGGATTTGGTACACCGTTGCTGATTACGCGTGACGGCGATGGCAAGGCGCATGTCTTCCGCAACGTGTGTCAGCACCGGGGTACGCGCCTTGTTGAAGGCAGCGAAATTCAGTGCGCGGCGCGCCTCGTCTGCCCCTATCATGCGTGGACATACAAGACCGATGGCAAGCTGATCGGCCTGCCGCGCCCCGAAACCTTTCCCGGCCTTGATAAATCAGCGCACGGCTTGAAGGAATTGCCGAGCCATGAATCGGGCGGACTGATCTGGTTTGCGTTTGATGACGCCGCCGATTTTGCAGAGGGATCAGCAATCGGCCCTGATTTCGATGCGTTCAATCTTGGCGAACTGCACCTTTTCAATCGCCGCACGCATGATGTTGCGGGCAATTGGAAGCTGATCATGGATGCGTTCCTTGAAAGCTATCACGTGTTGCGGCTCCACGCGAACACGATTGGGCCGTTTTTCAAAGACGGCGTGACCGCAGGTGATACCGTCGGCGCGCACCAGCGTTCAGCGGTTGGGCGCGCGGCTGAACTTGCCGATATTGATATGGGCAATTGGCCGCAGCTTCGTTCAGCCGTAACCTTTGCCTACCAATTGTTCCCCGCAACGGTAGTTGTGGTCAGCCCCGACTATGTCAACCTGATGGTGCTAATGCCGCAAGGCGTTGGGCGCACGCTGGTTGAGGATTTCATGCTGATCCCCGAAGCGCCAGCAACTGAAAAAGCGCGCGATCACTGGCAACGCAGTTGGGATTTACTTGACGGCAGTGTGTTTGGAGCCGAGGATTTTCGTGCAGTGGCACTTGGTCAAGAGGGATTGGAAACTGGTGCGATCAGCCAATTGACACTTGGGACATTAGAGGCGGGGATACGCCGCTTTCATGATGTGGTTGAGTCGCGGATGGGGTGAAAGCTACCCGTCATTGCGAGCGCAGCGAAGCACTCCAGTTCGGGACTGGATTGCTTCGCTGCGCTCGCAATGACGGGCTAGATTTTCAAATATACCGCGCCGCCATAATCCGCCCTGCAGTGCCCAACTGCACCACCAAAGCATAACGATCCGCACCCGGAGCCTTGAACACATCACCCGGCACGGTGAACGTTAGCTTGCCACCCCGCCAGCGCGCCACGTTAGTATCTGACAGCGCAACATTGGTATATTTGATCGAACGCCCGCCATTTTCGCCGCGACCAATCCGCACCATGCTTTCGCTTTTGAGCGCAACGACTGTGACTGTGGCAACTGATGGCGTCGTGCCGTCAATCGTCACAACCCGCCCGCCGTCATCTGAGCGCACTGCGCTGACCGAGGGGCCGGGGCGCTTTTTCTCAGCGGCGATCAATTGGCGAAGCTCGCTCTCACGGTTGCCAACGGCGGCATCGCCGCCTTGGATAACACTTTGCGGGGTATAAACCCCTGCCCCGCGTCCACCGCGCGCGGCATAGGCATTTTGCAGCGAGGTATTAGCTTCACGCGCAAGCGTATCTTTCCAGCCCAAGCGATCCCAATAGGTCACCGGGCGAGTGATCACGACAGTGTTTGGCTCCTTCGCCAGCCGCTCAGCAATTGCGTCCGCTGGCGGGCAGGATGAGCAGCCTTGGCTGGTGAACAGTTCAACCGCAACCGGGGTTGATGGCACGTTTTGCGATACCGCAGCGGTTCCGGCAACGGCAATAACGGCAAGCGCAACAGCGCC
>JAYTPB010000068.1:0-74855 GCA_043747445.1 Sphingomonadales bacterium | reverse complement strand
AAATATTTGATCAGTCCTGTGGCCCGGACGGGCGTATCATCAATCACGCTGCGACTATTCCCAACTATGGATACCGCGTGGTAGCGGTTATCCATGGCGTATAACAAGAGCAGTTTCACCAAAGCGTTAAAAAGCAAGGCGGCTGAGCTTGGTTTTGTGAGCGTGGGCGTGACAAGCGCAGATATGTCGGTGCAACAGGCGCAGAGGCTGCACCTTTGGCTTGAGCGCGGCAACCACGGCGCAATGGAGTGGATGGAGACGCGCAAAGAACAGCGCGGCCATCCGCAGGTGCTTTGGGAGGGCGCGCGTTCAGTGATTGCACTCGGAATGAGCTATGCCCCCACAATTGATCCGCTGGCACTTGCCGAGGCAAAGGCGCGCGGGCGGATTTCGGTTTATGCCCAAGGCGCTGATTATCATGATGTGGTGAAGAAAGCGCTCAAGGCACTTGCCCGCTGGATGATTGATCAGGCGGGGGGTGAACTGAAGGTGTTTGTCGATACCGCACCAGTAATGGAAAAGCCGCTTGGCGCAGCGGCGGGGCTTGGCTGGCAGGGTAAGCACACCAATTTGGTGAGCGCAGAGCATGGCAGTTGGCTTTTCCTCGGGAGCATCTTCACCACGCTTGATCTGGAAGAAGATGTCCCACACCGCGATCAATGCGGCAGTTGCACCGCGTGCCAAACCGCCTGCCCAACGGACGCATTTCCAGCGCCATATCTACTCGACGCGCGGCGCTGCATTTCTTATCTGACGATTGAGCATAAAGGGCCAATCCCGCATGAATTTCGCCGCGCCATCGGCAACCGTATTTATGGCTGCGATGATTGCCTTGCGGTCTGCCCGTGGAACAAATTTGCGAACGCAGCGGCGGCAAACAAAGCCTTTGCCCCGCGTGCTGAGCTTGCTGCACCGGCTCTTGCTGATTTGCTTGCACTTGATGATGCTGGCTTCCGCCAAGTCTTTGCAGGCTCGCCGATCAAGCGGATTGGCCGCGACCGAATGGTGCGCAACGCCGCGATTGCAGCAGGCAACAGCGGATCAGTGGAATTGGTGGAGCCACTCAAGACGCTGCTTGACGATCCGTCAGAGGTTGTGCGCGACGCGGCGGAGTGGGGGCTAACCGAACTTAACGCGCTTCCTTGCGCCTCGTAAGGGCTGCAACACATGACGCCTTGTCTATTGATCCGCCGTCGGGCTGGCGCGCATCGACATAGCTGACGAGCGGTTCCTTGCCCTTGGCTGGGGTATAGAGATAGGCGTCAAGGATGCAGATCCCGCTGCTAAACTGTAGCTTGCGGCTGTTATCCTCACGCACATCCTGGTCAGCATTGCCGAACAGCGAGATTAGCGCCCCAGCATTGCGCCCGATCACGCGGTCAAGCCCAGCAGGGGCAACGAGTGGCGGTGAAACTTGAACGGGTGATGCAACCTTCGCAGGCCTTGGCGTTGCGGCGCAGGCCGAAAGGATCAGCGCGCCAAATATGACGGAAAGGCTGCGGTAACTCATCATATTATCTTGCCGCGCTGATCACAGCCTTGTCAATCACCGTCTGCACCTCTAGGCGGGCGGCCACTTCACACCAATTCAGGAATTATGCCTCGTGACCCAAGCCAGCCTCGATATTGTCGCCATCGGAAATGCTATTGTAGACGTGATCGCCACCACCGATGATGCATTTCTGGCGCGTGAGGGCATGGCCAAGGGATCAATGCAATTGCTTGATGCGGATGCGGCAACCGCGCTTTATGCCAAAATGGGGCCGGGCAAGGAAATCAGTGGCGGATCGGCTGCAAACACCATTGCCGGGATGGCAGCACTTGGTCAGCGTTGCGGCTTTATCGGGCAGGTGGCGCAGGATCAGCTTGGCAACGTTTTCACGCATGACATTCGCGCGATCGGCGTGGCGTTTGATACGCCTGTGCGCGCAGCAGAGCCGCCAACGGCGCAGTGCCTGATCCTTGTGACCCCTGATGGTCAGCGGACGATGAACACCTTCCTCGGCGCGTCGCAATATCTGCCCGCTGCCGCGATTGACCGTGATCTGATCGCAAGCGCCGCGGTCCTCTATCTCGAAGGCTACCTCTGGGATCCAGCCGAGCCGCGCGCGGCGATGCAGGCGGCAATTGCGTGCGCGAAGGACGCCGGGCGCAAGGTTGCCTTCACCCTGTCAGACGCATTCGTGATTGATCGCTACCGCGCCGATTTCAATGCGCTGATTGATGCTGGGCAGATTGACATCCTGTTTGCCAATGAAGTCGAAATTCGCTCACTCACCCAGATTGATGATTTTGACGCGGCAGTCGCGGCGGTTTCGGGCAAGGTGCCGCTGCTCGTCGTCACACGCGGCGAACACGGCGCAATTGCAGAAACGGGCGGCGTCCGCACGGCGGTTAGTGCCGAGCCAGTGGCGAAGGTGGTTGATACCACAGGTGCTGGCGATCTCTTCGCGGCGGGTTTCCTTTCAGGCCAAGCCCAAGGCCGTTCAGTTGCCGACAGCCTGACAATGGGTTCAGTCTGTGCAGCGGAGGTCATTTCACACTTCGGCCCACGGCCAGAGGCCGATTTGGCGACGCTCGTGAATGTGCGGTTGGGATAAACACTCACAAACCGTCACTCCCGCGAAGGCGGGAGTCCATATACTCTCAAGGCCTGAGATTATGGATTCCCGCCTTCGCGGGAATGACTTTTAAGGATACACAGTCAGACAATATCTTCGACCGGCGATTTGGGCAGGTCTGGATCAGCCTCATGAACTTCGGTCAGCCCGCGCCCGACGTGGCTCGTGCGGTATCCGTAGAGATAGTAGATCACCATCCCGACGGCGCCCCATGCGGGCAGCACGATCATCGCCTCAAACGGCAGGTTGAGGAACAGGAAGATACAGCCAGCAATCGTTGCTGGCCCGACCAGCCAAAGTGCAGGAGTGCGGAAACTGCGCACCCGGTTCGGCTCGCTTTTGCGCAGCATCATGACAGCGATTGCAACCATCATGAACGCGTAGAGCGTTCCTGCGTTGGCAATATCGGCAAGCTGACCAACGGGCAGGAACGCCGCTGCAAACGCAACGACTGCACCAGTGATCGCGGTAACAACATAAGGCGTTTTCCACTTGGGATGGATTTTCGAAAGGCCTTCTGGAAGCAGACCATCACGCGACATCACGAAGAAGATGCGCGTCTGGCCAAACAGCAGGATCAGGATCACCGATGGCAGCGCAACAAACGCCGCGATGCCGAGCATGTTGCCAACCTGACTAAACCCGATCTGACGCAGCACATGCGCGAGTGCTTCATTTGAGCACACCAGCATATTGGCGAATTCAGGAAGCGCACATTGCCGCGCAAGCTCTTCTGAACCAGCGGGGAAAGGAATGCCGCCCGGCCCCATGATGGGCTGGCCACCGATTGTACCAACTGCACCTGCGGCAACGAGGATGTAGAACACGGTACAGAAGCCAAGCGAGCCGATAAGGCCAATAGGCACGTTACGCTGCGGGTCTTTGGTTTCTTCAGCCGCCGTCGAAACCGCGTCGAAACCGACATAGGCAAAGAAGATTGTTGCGGCTGCGCCAACTGCGCCTACGCCAGACCCGAACCCGCCGAACACGCCAGCAGGCAAGAAGGGATTGAAGTTTGCGGCCTCAGCCTTGGGCAGTGTCAGCACAATGAAAGCGGTGAGAGCGGTCACTTTAATTGCGACGAGGATCGCATTGACCCGCGCTGATTCGTTGGTGCCGATCATCAGCAACCATGTCATCAGCATCGCGATCATAACGGCTGGCAAGTTAATCACACCGCCCTCAGCGCCGCCAAGCGCAAGCGGCCCGGCGGAGAGCGCAGCGGGCAATTGTATCCCGAAAAACTCGTTTAAAATTGTACCCGAAAAATAGCCTGACCACCCGACCGACACAGCACTCGCCGCAACGGCATATTCAAGGACAAGCGCCCAGCCGACTGTCCAGGCAAGTAACTCGCCCATGACTGAATAAGTGTATGTATAAGCCGATCCTGCAACCGGGAGCATTGAGGCGATTTCGGCATAACAAAGCGCTGCAACGATGCAGATTGCACCAGCAATCGCAAAAGCAAGCATGAGGCCGGGGCCGGCCTTTTGCGCGCCAGCCGCCGTCAGAACGAAAATGCCCGTGCCGATAACGCAGCCTATCCCGAACAAAGTGAGTTGAAAGGCACCCAATGTCCTTGTCAGCGATTTTTTCTTCGCCGCTGCAAGGATGGCGTCGATCGATTTGACGCGACTGAAATTCATAACATACTCCCGGATAATCTTTTTGTTGGCGCGAACCTAGCCGCTTCTCCGCGACGTGCAACCGTTTTAACGCGGTAGCATCGCCCCCATCTGTTTTCCGCCAAAGATATGGACATGGAGGTGCGCCACTTCCTGATGGCCGTGCCCGCCGATATTGGCGAGCAAGCGGTATCCAGGCGTCGGCAGCCCTGCCTCACGTGCAACATGGCCGACCGCCCGGATATAGCCCGCAATCTCTGCCTCGCTCGCATTCGCACTGAAATCATCCCAACTGACATAGCGGCCTTTGGGGATCACAAGAATATGGACGGGAGCTTGCGGGTTGATATCATGAAAGGCGAGCGCCCATTCATCATCGTAAACTGTTTTGTTGGGAATCTCCCCGCGCAGGATACGCGCGAAGATGTTGCTGTCATCATAAGGGGCAGTGGCATCGATTGGCATTATGGCTCCTTTCTAGCAGCCTTTTCGGCCAATCCTGATACACCCTCACGCCGGTCAAGTTCGGCGGTGACGTCGGCGAGGGTGACGCCGCCGTCTGCGAGGAGCATGATGAGGTGGAAAATCAGGTCTGCGGCTTCGGAGGTCAGCTTCGCAGGATCACCAGAGAGGGCCGCGATGACGGTTTCAACCGCTTCCTCGCCAACCTTCTGCGCAATCTTCTCCCGGCCAGCGGCAGAGAGTTTGGCGACATAGGATGTCGCGGGATCGGCAGCGCGGCGCGCGGCAATCGTGGCTTCCAATCGGGAGAGGCTATCATTCATAATGAGCCTTTTGGCGCGGGCGCTGCCTCAAGGTCAAGCGCGCGCCATTATTCCTGACGACGCCTGCGTGCTTTTGATGTCCATCGGCCAACGACAAGTCCGGCAACGCCAATCAAGAACAGCGCGAAATCGCCGGGTTCGGGAATTTCGGTGCTTGTCTGCGGTGGTAGCGGCGGCGCGGCCACCTTGCCGCTATTCTGCGCAATCGCAGCGCCGGGAATGGTGGCGATTATCGCCAGTGCCAATAATGACGTCCGTCCTATTTTCATGATAGCCCCTGATACCCTTTTACGCGTCGACTGCCCCCAGCCAACTTGACCATCAATTAGAAGCAAGAAGCCTGCCAATTGCTGAACGACTCGGTTTATACCTGATTTTTTTGGTAAATGATGTGACAAAGACGACGGTTAACGTAAAATAAATCGACGATTCTGTGCCTAAATAGTACGTACTGGCAATCCAGCCGCCGCAAGCGCACCGTGTGCCTGTGCAATCGTTGCGTCTCCAAAATGGAAAATTGAGGCGGCGAGGACGGCGCTGGCATGGCCTTTGGTAACGCCGTCGACGAGATGTTGAAGATTGCCGACGCCGCCACTCGCGACTACGGGGACTTGAACAGCGTCAGCAATGGTGCGCGTCAGATCAAGATCATAGCCATCACGCGTCCCGTCACGGTCCATCGACGTGACAAGCAGTTCGCCCGCGCCAAGTTCTGCCAAGCGGATCGCATGGGCGATGGCGTCAATCCCGGTCGGGGTGCGCCCGCCGTGGGTGAATACTTCCCAGCCAAACTCAGTGCGCCGCGCGTCAACGCTGGCAACAACACACTGGCTGCCGAAACGGTCAGCGATTTCGGCGACCAGTTCAGGCCGAGCGACCGCCGCGCTGTTGACGCCGACCTTGTCCGCGCCTGCAAGCAACAGCGCGCGCGCATCCTCCGCGCTGCGCACGCCGCCACCAACGGTGAGCGGCATGAAGCAAACCTCTGCCGTCCGCGCGACAATATCGAGGAGTGTGCCGCGCCCCTCATGGCTTGCGCTGATATCAAGGAAGCATAGCTCATCGGCGCCTGCCGCGTCATAGGCGCGCGCAGCCTCAACCGGATCGCCCGCATCGCGCAGATCAACGAAATTCACGCCCTTGACGACGCGGCCATCCTTGACGTCGAGGCATGGGATAACGCGGATACGGACGGTCATGCGGCTGCGGCAACCGCGAGCGCCGCCGCCAGATCAAGCCGCCCGTCATAAAGCGCGCGGCCAGTGATGACGCCTTCAATTCCATCCTTGGAGAACAAGGAAAGCATCCGAATATCGCCAATCCCGGCGACGCCGCCGCTGGCGATCACGGGAATCTTAGTGGCGCGGGCGAGGTCAACCGTGGCCTCAACATTGCAGCCTTTGAGCATCCCGTCGCGGCCTACATCAGTGTAAAGGAGGGCGGCAACGCCAGCGTCTTCAAACCGTTCGGCCATCTCTTCGATCCGCACATCGGACACATCGGCCCAGCCTTTGGTGGCGACCATGCCGTCTTTCGCATCAACCGCGACGACAATCCCGCCGGGAAAATCGCGGGCTGCTTCGCGCACGAGTTCGGGATTATCAAGTGCTGCGGTACCAATCACCACGCGCGATACGCCGAGATCAAACCAGCGCTCGATACTTGCGCGGGTGCGGATGCCGCCGCCAAGCTGGACATGGCCGGGAAATGCTTTGATGATGCCTTCGACAGCAGCGGCATTGACCGCCTGGCCCGCAAACGCGCCGTCAAGATCAACAACATGCAGATAGTCCGCCCCTGCCTCAGCAAATAGCAAAGCCTGCGCCGCAGGATCATCGCCGTAAACCGTCGCACGGTCCATATCGCCCTCGGCGAGGCGGACGACTTGGCCAGCTTTCAAATCAATTGCGGGGAAGATTATTAAAGACATGAAATCGCTCTTTTTCTTCGCGTCTCCGCGTCTTCGCGCGAACCAAAAAAGGGAATTTCGCGCGAAGACGCAAAGGCGCGAAGAGTGCGTTTCAAGGTTTCCATTTCAGGAACCTTGTAAGCATCGCTAATCCATATTTCTGGCTTTTCTCCGGGTGGAATTGCACACCAATCCGATTATCGCGGCCAATCGCAGCGACCACTGCGCCGCCATGTTCTGTCGTCGCGATCACATCATCGCCGTCATAGGCAAAGCTGTGGAGAAAATAAGCCTCACCCGGCTCAATCAGTGTATGCGCCTCAGTGGGCACCACATCGTTCCAGCCCATATGCGGGATTTTAACGCCGGTACTGCCGTCCATCATCCGCACCCGGCCATTGACCCAGCCAAGCCCGGCGTGACTGCCATGCTCCTCACCCGCCTGCGCCATCAACTGCATGCCAACGCAAATGCCGAGGAAGGGTTTCGCTGCTGGGCCGGTCGCTTCATTGAGCGCGTCAACCATCCCGTCGATGCCTGAAAGCGCACCCATGCAGTGCGCAAATGCCCCAACGCCGGGGAGAACGATCCGGTCAGCCGCGCGCACCGCGTCGGGATCAGCGGTCACTAGGATATCATCAGCACCCGCTGCTTTCAGCGCGTTCCTGACTGACTGAAGATTTCCCGCGCCGTAATCGACGAGTGCAACGCGCACGGCTAGAGCGTCCCCTTGGTCGAGGGGATGCTGTCGCCCTTACGCGGATCAATCTCAACTGCGACACGCAACGCGCGGGCAAGCGCCTTATAACAGCTCTCAACAATATGATGATTATTGCTCCCATAGAGATTTTCGATGTGGAGCGTGATGCCTGCGGCGGTCGCAAAACTATGGAACCAATGTTCGATCAGTTCAGTGTCCCATTCGCCAAGCCGGGGATTGCTCAGCGCCACTTTCCACACAAAATAGGGTCGCCCGGAGATATCAAGCGCACAGCGGGTCAGCGTTTCATCCATCGGCGCATAAGCGCTGCCATAACGCGTGATCCCACGCTTATCGCCGAGCGCCTTGAGCAAGGCTTCACCAATCGCGATGCCTGTGTCTTCAGTGGTGTGGTGTTGGTCGATATGGAGATCGCCCACCGCCTTCACCTGCAAATCAATGAGCGAATGGCGCGAAAGCTGTTCAAGCATATGATCAAGAAAACCAATGCCTGTCGTAACGTCATACACGCCTGTGCCATCAAGATTGAGCATAACGTCAATCGAGGTTTCATTGGTTTTGCGATGAATCGAGCCTGTCCGCATGACGGTGCGCTATAACGTGTGTTTTATGCTGTGCAACGCATCTTGACCGCGCTTGCGCTAACGTTCACCTGTGCGCCATGAGTGAAGATATGCCCGATAGCCTGATTCCCTACGATGAAATCGTCCAAGAGGCACTCCGTGCGGTGGTTGGCCGGGTACTCGGCGATGTTGCGACATCAGGCTTGCCTGGAAACCACCATTTTTATATCAGCTTCAAAACGCAAGCCCCCGGCGTTTCGATCCCGCGCAGTTTGATTGAGCGGTTCCCCGACGAAATGACGATCGTTATCCAGAATAAATATTGGGATTTGAAGGTCGATGATAGTGGGTTTGAGGTTGGGTTGACCTTCAACCAGATCGCCTCACATCTGACGATTCCATTCTCTTCAATCGTCAGCTTTGTTGATCCAGCGGTGAACTTTGCACTTCAGTTTCAGGCACAGGTTGAAGATTTGCCCGAACGGCATGAACCCGCCGAAAATGATCGTCCCGCCGCCGTGCCCGTTGAGGATGGCTCTAATGTCGTCGCGGTGGATTTCGGCCGCAAGAAATGACCGCGTACCGCTCCGAGACAGACAGTTTCGGTGCAATCGACGTTCCCGCAGACGCCTATTGGGGGGCACAAACCCAGCGTAGCATCGAAAACTTCCCGTTCGGTGCGCGTGAGCAAATGCCGCCTGCGATTATTCAGGCGCTTGCCATCGTCAAACAGGCAGCAGCGCGGGTCAATCGCCACCACGGGCTTGAGCCAACGATTGCCAACGCGATTGAGGCCGCCGCTGCGGAGATTGCGGCGGGCAGCTTTGCCGATCAATTTCCGCTTACCATCTGGCAGACGGGTTCGGGCACGCAGACCAATATGAATGTGAATGAGGTAATCGCTGGGATTGCCAATGAATGCTTGGGCGGCACACGCGGCGGCAAGTCCCCCGTGCATCCCAATGATCATGTTAACATGGCGCAAAGCTCTAACGACAGTTTTCCAACCGCGCTCCATATTGCAGCGGCGCTTGGTGTGCAGCATTGGTTGATGCCAGCGCTTGATGGTTTGTTTGAGGCGCTCGGTGCCAAGAGTGCGGCATGGGATGATATTGTCAAAATTGGCCGCACGCATATGCAGGATGCCACCCCGCTGACGCTTGGTCAGGAATTTTCAGGCTATGCTGCCCAGCTTTTTGCCTGTCGCAACCGGATTGAGAGCGCGACTGTTCACGGCGTCTACAAGCTTGCGCAGGGCGGCACTGCGGTCGGCACGGGACTGAATGCGCCACCGGGGTTTGATAAAGCCGTGGTGGAGGAGATTGCCGCGCTTACCGGGCTACCGTTCATTCCAGCGGCTAATAAGTTTGAGGCGCTGGCCAGCAATGATGCGCTTGTTCACCTGTCGGGTGCGCTGAGTACCCTCGCTGTGGCGCTCACCAAGATTGCGAATGACATTCGTTTACTCGGCAGTGGCCCGCGTTCAGGCTTTGGCGAACTCATCATGCCCGAAAATGAACCCGGCAGTTCAATCATGCCGGGCAAGGTCAACCCGACCCAGTGTGAAATGCTGACGATGGTGGCGGCTCAAGTGATTGGCAACCATCAGGCCGTCACCGTCGGCGCGATGCAGGGCCATTTGGAATTGAATGTGTTCAAGCCAATGATCGGCGCGAATGTGCTGCGCTCAATTGATTTGCTGAGCATCGGGATTGAGAGTTTCACGCTGCGCTGTGTGGCTGGGCTTGAACCCAACCGCGCGCGCATCGCGGAACTGGTGGATCGCTCGCTGATGCTCGTCACCGCGCTCACGCCCGAGATTGGCTATGACAATGCGGCGAAAATCGCCAAGCACGCATATCAAAATGGGCTGACGCTCAAACAAGCCGGCCTCGCGCTCGGGCTGGTTGATGAAGCGACATTCGACCGACTGGTGCGGCCCGAGGATATGGTCGGGCGTTAGTCTTTCAAGACGCGTTCAAATACCGTGCGGAGCGCGTCTGGGCTGGCGGTATGCAGCGCACCCGCATCAACCTGCGCCTGCGTCCACATTAAGGAGTCAGCGGGATCATGGTGCATCGCCCATTTTGGAAACAAGCGCGCCTCTATTGGCCCGGTGAGCAATATCTGTGCGTCAAGGTGGCGATCATCCTTCAGGATTCGTGCATAAGTCGCATCAATCTTGTCCTGCGGCCCTTCAAGCAATTGCAAATAAACATCGGCGCGGCATACCAATGCCCCGGTTAATCCGTCCCGTTCATTGAGGGTGCGCGACACCGACAATATGTTGTAAAGCCCGGCGCTGTCATAGCCAAATGGTTGTGATGCATAGATAAGTTGGACGAGCGACATGGCGGGTGTTCCTTGGTTCCAAATATCAACATAGACTATAATGTAACATTATAACAGCACAATCAGGGCAATATTTGTGTGAAATAGTATATCATATGCTGTTGTATAAACGCCTCTCAAGCACATAATGTTGGTTAACTGCCTCATAGCGGGATATGTTTTGGCTTGAAAGCGGCACGTACTGTGTTAACAAATTTTTAACTTTTGAGATTGGCTCAAAGTTTTCCCTAACGGGGCTTCTAAATTGTACAGGGGCACAATTGTGATCACCACTAAATTGCGTAAACTCGCGGCAGCAACCGCGCTTGTAGCCGTCGCTTTGTCGTCAACGCCAGCATCGGCTTTGACGATCAACCTTTTCAACCTGAATAACGTTACACCCGGCACAGATGCGTTTCGCGGCTTCCGCGCCGCCGCCAATTTCTGGGAACGGGTGATCACAACCAATAGCACGGTGAACCTCAACGTTGGGTTCTCCGCACTTGCGCCGGGTGTTCTCGGTTCAACTGGCAGCACGACCAACGGCGTGTTCCTTGAGCCTTTCGTTAATATCCTGCAATCGCGTAGCCGCTCAAACCTTGACCGGATTGCAAGCGCCAATTCGCAAAGCTTCAAAACCAGCGTCGATGGCGCTGGCCGTGGTGCGTATAACTTCCTGATTTCAGGGCCGCGCGCTGATGGTACGGGCGTTGCGATCAATCCGCTGCAAACCGCATTCGATAATGACGGCAGCCGCAATAACAACAGCCTGTCGGTGAATACCTCAGTGCTCAAGGCGCTCGGCCTTGCCCCGGTTTACACTGGCGCCAATCTTGCCAACCAGATCGACGGAACAGTTCAGTTCAGCACTGGCTTTGCGTTCGATTTCAACCCAACCAATGGCATTGATTCCAATGCGTTCGATTTCGTTGCGATTGCGATCCATGAAATCGGCCACGCGCTTGGTTTCCGCTCAGGCGTTGACATCTATGATGGCAACACCGCATTCACTGGCAACCTCAACGGCTTCACATTCCTGACCCAACTTGATCTCTTCCGCTACACTGCGGCAAGCACCGCGCTTGGTGCCAACGATGTGCAGATTGGCAGCCCAGCATATTTCTCGATTGATGGCGGTCGCTCAATATTTCAGGAAGGCTTCTTCTCAACTGGCAGGCGTTTCGGCGATGGCCAACAAGCATCACATTTCAAGGATGCGGCACCAGGTGCGCCTCAGCTTGGCCTGCTTGATCCAACGATTGCACGCGGTCAGCAAGGCATCATTACTTCGCTTGATATCGCGGCGTTTGATGCGATTGGCTTTGACATCGCCTATGACGTGATTGCCAATGGTGACCGTGAATTCACCACGCTCAACCCATTCTTCGGCGCCATTCCTGAGCCAGAGACATGGGCGATGATGATCGTCGGCTTTGGTTTCGTCGGTGGCGCAATGCGTCGTCGCACCACCAAGGTAACTTACGCATAACGTGATTTTTTGAGTCCGGTTGAAAACAGGCGTGTCCGAAAGGATGCGCCTGTTTTTTTATTTGCGCCGCTTGAAAGCGCTGCACGGCCTACGATATCATGATTAAGCCCAAGCAAGGAGATCATCCCGTGTCAAACCCAGCCGTCGGAATGCCGTGCCCCGTTTGCAAAGTCGCACTGACGATGAGCGAGCGACAGGGCGTTGAAATTGACTATTGCCCGCAGTGTCGCGGCGTCTGGCTTGATCGCGGAGAGCTTGACAAGATACTTGAACGCGCCGCCGTCGAAGCGCCGCCCGCGCCGCAAGCACCAACCCCGCCGCAGCAGCCTCCGATGCAGCAACAACCCCCGATGCAACAGCCATGGGGCGGCGATCACCGTGGCTATCCACAGCACGGCGGCTACGACAAATATGGCCGTCCCAAGCGCCGCAAATCCTTCCTTGAGGAATTATTTGACTAAACGCTTGGGGCTGGTCTGTATAATTAACGCGCCTGAATACGGATCAGGGGCGCACGGCCACGGTTGAAGCGTGAATAAAACAGCTTCACATTGGTAATGTCGCGCCGGTCACCGCGCAGATCGACCGCACGGGTGCAGGTGCCCGCGCGGATCGTGCGGCTTTCGGAAATATCCTGCTCACCGCCATTGGCAAAATTTACGTCAGCATCAAGCAGTTTGAAATCACGCCGCACCGCGCAAATCCGCACCTGACGGTGGCGGGCATTGCCGCGCAGTTCGATCTTGTCGCGGTCAATCCCGTATTCAATCGAGCGCTCACCAATCGTCTGCCAATTGCGCGCCTGCGCCGAGGCAGGGACGGCGATCGCGAAAATCGCGGCGGGGATAATAAGATAGGCGATACGCATAGGGTCAGTTCCTTGAGATTGATATTACCAAGGGTAAACAGCCGCGCGCGCCAATCGTTCCCAATGGGGTCGGCTGGCGTGATTAACGCACATCTTCGTGGCCTTCGTGTCTTCGTGTGAAACAATCCAAAACCTGCCGCGTGCGTAGAGGGGGAAAGTTTGGCTCACACGAAGACACGAAGGCCACGAAGAGGATAAGACAACCAAGTCTCTTTTCAGAAAGGCGGCTGGTTCCGATTAACCCGTCATGCTGAACTCGATTCAGCATCCATCGCGGTGCGAGAGAAACGCCTGTTGAGTGTGTAGATAGTTGGATGCTGAAACGAGTTCAGCATGACGTTCTGACTTAATCCGCGCCTCTTCCCAAACCAACGTCAAACGCGGGCTACGCTTCGTGCGCGGTAGGCCAGAGGACGATGAGAGCATTGAACTCGTCGAGAAACTCGGCCGCAACGATCCATGCCCCTGCGGATCAGGATCAAGATTTCAAAGCCTGCTGCCTAAAAGGAGGCCGCTTTCGACGGGGCGGAGCGGCATGACTATTGGCGGGAGTAAAGGGGAGGGGTGGTGGCCTGAAAGGGCCACTGCCTTCTTCTTGGCGGCTTGGCGCTCTTGGCGTGAGATAATTCTAAATGTGATGTTCGCGGTGAGGATAGAAATTGGGTTCGCGCGAAGACGCAAAGGCGCGAAGCGATTATGGTGGTGTCGCACCTTCTGGCATTACTTTTGAATGACTTGAAAATGATGATGGTTTTTGTGTGTCAGGATAACCACCAACCCCGCAGACAGCAGCCCATCTTGCGTTTCGCTCCGACGGAGGCGGCTATCGAGGCAAGACCACCGTAGACATTATGACGCCAACAAAGCTATATTGCAATATCAGTTATTATCTTGATGGTTTAGTGCCATTGGCATGAACCAATGTTGGCTTCTGAGTACAGGAAATATCTATGCCGATCTAAATAAAGGCAAATCAGAAATATTTTTCTGATTGACATTATATCCATCAAGAATTTTATCTAAAATATCATAGGTTTCCTTCATATCATCAGAAAGAGCTTTATATTCATAAATTGGTTCGTTTCTGTACTTAATAGGCACGATTTGGCGCGAATCACAATTTGAGTATCGCCATATTTCTAAATCTATTCCTGCAAATTCCGGAAAGTTGACTCTGAATCGTTCGTGAAGATGTGAAAATACTACTCTACGACCATGGACTGATAGGCCATTTGTTCTACGTAAATCAGAAAATGCAACAGAAATAATATCTTCTGAGCGCAATAACAATGGCGCTCCAAATCGATATGAATGGCCAGGAACCATTGTTACGCCGGGCACTTCTATTGGTTCTGCGGAAAGGTTTCTGATCTTTGCAAAATCATATGTTGCTCTAGCTACAGCGAGATTCATTGCCTCCAGATCAGGGTCACCATAACATTTTGATATCACACGATTTCTAACTTTTTCCCAGCTAGAAAAAACCTTATGCTCTGGGAACATCGGTGACTGAAGGTTAACTGCGTCTGGATATCCGAAACGAAAGGGATCATATGACCCTTTTGGGCGTTTCGGTTTAATAAATGCTTCAAGCCTTATACGCTTTTGGTCTGTTGGTAAAAAAGCAAGATTAGCAATCTCAGTTTCAGGGAGGTGGCGTTTCGACATATTCTTCTCCAGAACTACTGGTATCGCTAACGCTTGCCAGTTGATTTCGAAAATGTGTGGTATAGACTTCTTCAGTAATTCTCATTCCGAATTTTCGCTCATCCCCGCCGGCTCTTGTAAGAATATCCCAAGGAGAATTTTTGGCATGAGAAAGATTTACAAGGCGTGTTGACCCTAACGGCAGTAGTTCAAGCGTTGCGCGCGTAATAAAACGTCTTAGGTAAGGGTCATCAGGCTCTGGTGCTTCTTTAGATTCACCCGTCTTCAAATTTCTTATACTTGCCTTATGTAAAATTGATTTATTTCCGTACTTTTTAAACTCGTTATAAATCAATGGATGAACTGGGCCGTATCTCCATGTCTCAAAATATCCAGACACTAATTGAATACCATTATCTAAATAATAACGTCCGTTAATAAAATAACAGACTTTCTGAAGAGATATTTGAGTGACATCTAGGTGGTACTCTTCGCCTAGTCGAATTATAAAATTCGCTAGGCTTCTAGGATCAAATGGTGGATTCATTTTCTAAATACTAAATTTATCGGCGATCTGGTTCACGAGCTACACCCTTAAATTTGCCGTCCGTTGACTTAACCTCCTTAAATTGACCATTATTAGTATCACGTTTGATCCAATGTCCGTTCGGGTGCTGAAATTGGCTGCGATCATCCACCGAGCCGCGCCGAAAATTATCTCCGGTGTTTTTTGCCATATTGGAAATCCTTTAAGTTCGAGTCATCTGGATCGTTCTCTATAAATTCATACATGATGTTCTTATTATGTACAAATCATTCCGCCGCGATCCCTGCCTGTGCAAACATATCCGCCTCGGGTGCTTCGACCACAGCCGCACCGTCGTTCGCGGCTTTTGCTCCGCCGCGACGGTCGAAGCTGTCCCACACTTCGTTCCAATTGCCGCGCGTCGCCGCCTTCGAATACTCGGTCGCCCGCGTTTCGAAGAAGTTGGCATGTTCCACTCCGTTGAGGAGCGGCGCGAGCCAGGGGAGGGGGTGTTCGTCGATCATGTACATCGGCTTGAAGCCAAGCTGATTGAGCCGCCAATCGGCGATGTAGCGGATGTATTTCTTGATTTCCTTCGCGGTCATCCCCGGCACTGGCCCGGCGTCAAACGCGAGATCGATGAAGGCATCCTCAAGCCGCACGGTCGTCTGGCAGCAATCGAGGATATCGTCCTTCACCGCCTTGGTCAGGCAGTCACGCTCCTTGGTGAAGGCGTGGAACAGCTTGGTGATCCCTTCGCAGTGGAGGCTTTCGTCGCGGATCGACCATGTGACGATCTGGCCCATGCCCTTCATCTTGTTGAAGCGCGGGAAGTTCATCAGCATTGCAAAGCTCGCGAAGAGTTGCAGCCCTTCGGTAAAGCCGCCGAACATCGCGAGCGTGCGCGCGATATCCTGATCGCTCTCGACATTGAAGGTGGCGAGATAATCATGCTTGGCCTTCATCTCCTCATATTGGAGGAACATGCCGTATTCGCTTTCGGGCATCCCGATGGTGTCAAGCAGATGCGAGTAAGCCGCGATATGGACGGTTTCCATATTGCTGAACGCCGCGAGCATCATCTTAATCTCGGTCGGCTTGAAAATGCGGCCATAATGTTCGTGGTAGCAATTCTGCACCTCGACATCGGCTTGGGTGAAAAAGCGGAAGATTTGCGTGAGCAGGTTGCGCTCATGATCAGTCAGCTTTTGCGCCCAATCACGGCAATCCTCACCCAAAGGCACTTCCTCGGGCATCCAATGGATCTGCTGCTGGCGTTTCCAGAAGTCATAGGCCCAAGGATATTCAAAGGGCTTATACTGGTTGCGCGCGACGGTAAGTGACATGGGTGCTACTCCTTTTACAATAAGATAAGAGCGACGCGGTTCGATTTCATCGTACCACCGTCAGTGATTTTGTGAGACCCATAAAACGTTCACGGATCAATTTGCCATCGGGGAAAAGCGCTGTAAGTCCGCGCGCATCAAGCAGGTTGACGGTCTGGACATCAGCGATGGCGCTGGCGAAATCGGGGTGTGGCCCGCGAAAGCCGTGGCGGCGCTTCATCAGCTTGCGCGCGCGGACAGCCTCGGGAAGGAGCGCGAAAAACAGGCTGCGGTAATGCGGCTCAACGGGGAACCACAGGTTGGGCGTTTGCAGATAATAATGCGGGGCAAGGCGGCGCACTTCTCGCGCCATCGCGGCCATTTGCGGCCACTGCCCGACATGCTCAATCACTGAATTGGAATGGACAATGTCAAACGCATTGTCACTATATTCGGGCATCGCGCAGGCATTGCCCGTGCGGATATGATACGCGCCGCTGTCACTCGCGGGGGTGTCGAGATTGACGATGGTGATATCAAAATTGCGGCCTGCCCAAAGCGGAGCCAGCCCCTCCCAATAACTCTGCGTGCCGCCGATATCGAGAATCCGGATCGCCGCGCCGGAGGTCTGGACACGGTCAGCCAGCGCCAGAAAACTGGCGAAACGCGCTTGCCGGAATCGGTTGCCGTCGATGTTCATGCGTCTTCGCTACTCACTTCGTAAAATGGAGTAAGGCTAAATAAGCCGCACCCAAAATTGTCAGAACAAAGCCCAACAAACGATATTTCCAAACTGCCTTGAACGGCTTGTAGGCTTCGATTGACCGCTTCTCTTCAAAGTACGCATCCGTGCCGCGTGCTTCTCGATCAGCTAAGCGCTGCTTGTGCTTTGTGATCGCCTTGCTGTCAGCTGGACCGGGCCATATTATGAGGGCCGTACCGCCAAAAATAGAGCTCACAGCTAGAGCATAGTCATACAGTGATGGAGTAAGCGACATAAAGCCTCCCCCTCGATCAAAGTACCACTTTGATCGAAACTACTGACATGCCAAGCACTCATCATAATCCTTCACCTCAACCTCAATTTGCTTGAGGTCGATGGTGTTGTCCGCCTCGACGCCGCCGGCAAAGCCTGCGCGCTGGATCGATTTGGAGCGCAGATAATAGAGCGATTTCACGCCCAATTCCCATGCGCGGAAATGGAGCATGAGGAGGTCCCATTTTTCGACGTCAGCCGGGATGAACAGGTTGAGCGACTGCGCCTGATCAATGTAAGGGGTGCGATCCGCCGCGAGTTCGATCAGCCAGCGTTGGTCAATTTCAAAGCTGGTTTTGAACGTGTCTTTTTCCTCTGGCGTGAGGAAATCGAGATGCTGAACGCTGCCACCCTGTTCAAGAATACTGTTCCACACATTGTCGCTGTTCTTTGATTTCTCAATCAGCAGCGCCTCTAGGTGCGGGTTGCGGATTGAGAAGCTGCCCGAGAGCGTCTTGTGGGTGTAGATATTCGCCGGGATTGGCTCAATGCACGCGCTCGTCCCGCCGCAGATGATTGAAATCGATGCGGTTGGCGCGATTGCGGTCTTGCACGAAAACCGCTCCATCACGCCGCGTTCTTCAGCGTCGGGGCAAGCGCCGCGTTCGGTGGCGAGCAGCATTGAGGCTTCGTTGACGCCTTGGCTCAAATGCTTGAATATCTTGAGGTTCCAGCTTTTGGCCATCGCGCCTTCAAACGGCAGGCTGCGCGCTTGGAGGAAGCTGTGGAAGCCCATGACACCCAAACCAACGCTACGCTCACGGCTCGCGCTATATTTGGCGCGCGCCATTTCTGGCGGGGCGCGGTCAATATAGTCAGTCAGGACATTATCGAGGAAGCGCATGACATCCTCGATAAAGCGCTTGTCGCCGTTCCAATCATTCCAAGTTTCAAGGTTGAGCGACGAGAGACAGCACACCGCCGTGCGGTCATTGCCGAGATGATCGCGACCCGTTGGGAGCGTAATTTCGGAGCAGAGGTTCGACGTCGTCACCTTGAAACCAAGTTCGCGGTGGTGGCGCGGCATCGCCTTGTTCACAGTGTCACCAAAGACGATGTAAGGCTCACCCGTGGCAAGGCGTGTTTCAACGATTTTCTGGAAGAGCGAGCGCGCGTCAACGGTTGCGCGGATGCTGCCATCTTTGGGGCTGACGAGGTTCCACTCAGCACCGCTGCGGACAGCCTCCATGAAGGCATCTGTGATGAGGACGCCGTGGTGGAGGTTCAAAGCCTTGCGGTTGAAATCGCCCGATGCTTTGCGGATTTCAAGGAATTCCTCGATTTCGGGATGGTTGATGTCGAGATAGACCGCCGCCGAACCGCGCCGCAGCGAGCCTTGTGAAATTGCAAGCGTCAGGCTGTCCATCACACGGACGAACGGAATGATGCCGCTGGTCTTGCCGTTGAGGCCAACGGGTTCACCGATGCCGCGCACACTGCCCCAATAAGTACCGATGCCGCCGCCGCGCGACGCGAGCCAGACATTCTCATTCCATGTGTTGACGATGCCCTCAAGGCTATCATCAACGCTGTTCAAATAGCATGAGATAGGCAGGCCGCGCCCGGTGCCGCCGTTTGAAAGAATCGGCGTTGCGGGCATGAACCACAGCTTTGAGATATAATCATAAATTCGCTGGGCATGTTCCTGATCATCGGCATAGGCCGACGCCACGCGCACGAACAAATCCTGATAGGTTTCGCCCGGCAGCAGATAACGATCCTTGAGCGTGTCCTTGCCAAACTCAGTCAGCAGCGCATCGCGCGCATTATCCTTAATCAACGGATACGACTCAAGCCGACTGCGCGAATCAGTGATCGTGCCTTTGTCGGCCCGCTCAACGTTCACGTTTTCAATCAAAGTCGCCACATCGCTATCGCTAACCAATTGTGATTCACGAAAATCCACTGCTCACATCCCCTATACTCAAAACGACTCGTTCGCATGATTTTAAGGCCATCAGAGCGCGAACATCCTTGATAGCATTTTTCGATCGACCCGTGGTTATTTTTTGCTTTTATGCCCCTACCGACAGCGAATCTTCACGTGCGGCGAAGAGTGATCCTCGACGTTTGCGAACACAAGCTGTTGGGTTGCCCCCTTGACTAACCACCATCTATAGTGATCAATCTTTGGTGAGACGCAAGTGATTTATTACGGTTGCGAGACTCGTTTCGTCGCATCTGTGACTCGTTTCATGGAGTGACTAAGATCACGATTGGCTGCGACGCGCGGGGCTTCCTCACTTTTTGAAATGGCAAGATGGTAAATGTGATCTTAAAAATAAATTTGCGTGAACGCCCTTCAATCGCTTCACGATGCGAAAGTGGATTGCAGCGCGCTAGCTTAGCCCATATCGCACCGCGACGAATGCCCCTGACAGGCTGATAAAGGCAAACCCATCTTATGCTGCTTGAACGTTTCCTTACCCGTGTGATCAAAATCGGCGAACTGGTTGTCACTGGCCCCGGCGCTGCCACCGTTCGCTACGGTACGCCTGACCCAGCGCGCGCCCCTGTTAAGATTGCAATCAAGGATGCCGCCACTGCGCGCGCCATCGCACGCAACCCAGCGCTTGGCGCGGGTGAGGCGTGGATGGATGGCCGTCTGACCATCGAGAATGATGATGTCCTCGGTCTGCTTGATCTGGTTGGATACAACATGCGTTGGGATTGGGATAATAAGAGCCGTGTCTCACTGTGGCGTAACACGCGCTGGATCACGCGGCTGCTGCCGCGCAATGATGGTACACGCGCCAAATCAAACGTTGCGCATCATTATGATCTGTCGGATCGGCTCTATGATCTCTTCCTTGATGCCGATCGCCAATATAGCTGCGCCTATTTCACGGACACAGAAAACACGCTTGAAACTGCGCAGAAGGATAAGCTCGCGCATATTGCGGCTAAGCTCTGTCTTGAACCTGGCCACACCGTACTTGATATCGGCTGCGGCTGGGGTGGGCTTGCGCTTTACCTCAACCGTGTGGCGGGTGTGTCAGTCACGGGCGTTACGCTGTCTGAAGAGCAGCTCTTAGTAGCACGTCAGCGGGCCGATGCGGCGGGCGTTTCGGATAAGGTGAAGTTTGAACTGATCGATTACCGCAACGTCAGTGGCACGTTTGATCGCGTCGTTTCGGTCGGAATGTTTGAGCATGTCGGGCGTCCGCGTTATAATGCGTTCTTTGATACCGTGCGTGATCGGTTGACGCCCGAGGGGATCGCGTTGATCCACACGATCGCGCGGGTTGATGGCCCTGGCGCAACCGATCCATTTACCGCGCGCTACATCTTTCCCGGCGGCTATTCACCCGCGATTTCAGAAATACTCCCGCCAATTGAACAAGCGTGGCTGTGGCCAACCGATATAGAGGTGCTGCGCCTGCATTACGGTTTCACGATTGATGAGTGGTACAAGCGCGTGCTTGCCCACCGTGCCGATATTGAGGCGCTCTATGACGCGCGCTTTTACCGGATGTGGACGTTCTATCTCTCGGCCGCGATCATCGCGTTCCGTCATGACGGGCATTGCAACGTCCAAATCCAGCTCGCGCGTAAACGCGATGTCGTGCCGCTCACGCGCGACTATATGTACGCCAAGGAAAAGGAATATTGCGCGATTGAGGCAGGCTTAGCCTAACGCGTCGCCACCCAAGCGTTCACCTGCTCCTCAAGCACGTCAAGCGGCACGGGGCCACTTTTGAGCACGACATCATGGAAACCCTTGATGTCAAACCTGCTGCCAAGCTGCCTTTCCGCTTTGGCACGCAAGTCAGTAATTTTGAGCCGCCCGACCATATAGGCGGTGGCTTGCCCCGGATAGACAATGTAGCGTTCGATCGCTTTGACGATGCCGCCGGGTGCGTCGGCTGAATTATCCTCGACATATTTGATCGCGCGTTCGCGGCTCCAGCGCTTGTGGTGAAGCCCAGAGTCGACCACCAATCGAATTGCGCGGTGAAGCTCCAACTGAAGCCGCCCGAAATCGCGGTAGGGATCGGTATAAAGCCCCATATCCTTGGCAAGCTTCTCCGAATACAGCCCCCAGCCTTCGGAATAAGCCGTCACCCCGCCAAATTTGCGGAACGGCGGTACGCCTTTGAGTTCGGTCTGGATCGCGAGTTGCAGATGATGGCCGGGAACGCCCTCATGATAAAACAGCGCCTCAACCTCGGTCATCGGCATGTCAGCCATATTATAGAGGTTGGCATAATAAGTGCCCGGACGCGATCCATCGGGCGCAGGCCGCTGGTAAAACGCCTTACCCGCTGATTTTTCGCGGAACGCCTCGACGCGCTTAACGACCATCGGTGCTTGAGGAAGAACGCCGAACCATAGCGGTAACAGTGCAGTGATATCCTGCTTCGCCTTCTCTGTTGCGGCGAGATATTGCGCGCGGCCCTCATCGGTGTTGGCGGCGTAAAACTGTTTGTCCTCGCGCATATATTTGAAGAAGGCGGATAGATCGCCCTCAAATTTCACGCGCTTCATAATCTCACGCACTTCGCCGTGAATCCGCGCGACCTGATCAAGTCCAAGCTGGTGGATTTGGTCGGGCGTTAGGTTGGTTGTCGTATAGTTGCCAAGCCGCTCGGTGTAATAGGTCGCCCCTTTGGGAAACCGCCACACGCCGTCATCGGTGCCCGCGCGCGCTTCCTGCGCCGTCATTTCGACGATCAAGCGTTCGTAGGCGGGTTTGACGGAAGTTGTGAGGGCATTTGCGCCTGCCGCAAGCAGTGCATCTTTCTCAGCCTGCGGGATCGTCAGTTTGGCAAGCTTGGCCTTCAAATCGGCGTACAGAGGCGCATCAGTCGCGGCACTCGTAAACGGCGCGCCTGCAATCACGTTGCGCGCGTCGGCGATGACATAGGGATAGACCCATTTGGGCGGCATCAATCCTTTGGCCGCATTCGCTTTTGCGCGCACGATCACCTGATCCATCGCGGTGCCAAGCCCGCCAAGGCGGCTTACATAGGCTTCTGCGTCAGCTTTGCTATCGACCCGGTGAATATTGATGAGGAATGCGGGAAGCTGGCTTTGCGGGCCGTTCATCTGATCAAAGGCATAGCCATAGTTGCGATAGGCAAAGGCTGCGCTGCGCCGTTCGATCATTTTTTCAAATAGGCGAAAAGATAGACGATTTTCGGGGCTTAGCTTGGCAGTGCCAAAGCGCTTGCGCATATCCCGGAGTGCGATTTGATCGGATTGTTGACGGCGCAGGGCTTCGGCATCCGAATAATCATCCCATTTGGCATAATCACCGTCCTTGATCGCACGGAAGGATTTTCCAACAGGTGAGCGCGCAAGCTGCGCGGCATCATAATCTTCGAAAAATTGCGCGATTGCAGCGTCGGGATTATTGACCGCCGCGACCTTGGTAGGTGCAGGAGCCGCGCTAATCGGCGCAGAAAGCGCAAGCGCCAAAATCGAAACGCTCAATATTGAAATACGCATTTGCGCCAGACCTCTCAAAAAAGGGGCAACACACAAAAGCATTAGCCCAGCCGCGCAAACAACTGCGCCACTGGGCCGACTCAAGTCAATGCAATTAGTCTGTCAAGGCGGAGTGTCAGGCGAAAAGTGCCTGACGACGGCGCGCGCGAACTGCGCCGCCAACCATGCCGAAGCCGATAATCATCAGCGCCCATGTTGCCGGCTCAGGCACCGCCGCAATCTCAATCTGTCCCGATGTGAGAAGCTGAAAATCACCATTGAAGGTTGATGCGCCGTCTGGGCCAAGGCCCGTCACCCGGAAGCTTTGCAGGCCAAAATCACCGTTGCCGTCGGTGCTGATTGTTGAAAGCGCATTGGTATCGAAGCTCAGTGCTGTTAACGCACCATTGGCAAAAGTTGCCGAAAATGCGGTAAGGTCAGCAAGCCCGTAATTAAAAAAACCACTCGAAGGAAAGCCTGATGGGTTGACTTCAGAAAAGGTAAAAACTGTGCTGGTGTCAAGCGTGAAGCTTGCCAGATCAGCCAAGCCAAAAGTGCCCGATTGCGGGGTCAACTGTCCGACAAGCGACGGCGGCAAAAATGAAAATGATCCTACGCCGTCAGTGATCCTGATCAACTGACCTTGGCCGGGAACGATGGTCGGGGCTGTTCGGTCAGCGCCGATATAGCCGAATGAAACAGTCGCCGCCTGCGCAGGAGCCGTGCTCCACGCGAGGATAGCCAACGCAAGCGCTTTCAAAATTTTCACTCTAGCCCCCAAGGTAATTCTCTGCGTCATACCAACGCCACTAGAGTCCGTTTATGTCACCCCAATGACAAGTCAATGGCTTGGTTAGCTGTATAGTAACCAACTGTCGCATAATCGGACAGAATCAAGGCTTGGTGCCTAACGTCGGTAAGATGGAATCGATAATCCCCGTGTGATCGCGAGCGCGCGGAGGCCAAATCCGGCACACCCGCCCAATAGGCCAGCAAGCACCACCGGGATCCCCAGCCAGACCATGGCCACAAATGATCCTGCGGCGAGCGCAGCAGCGGTCACATAGATTTCGGGCCGTAGCAGGATCGAAGGTACGCCAGCCAGCACATCACGGATGATGCCGCCAACGCAGGCTGTGATAACGCCCATCATCATCGCAGGCAAAGGCGGGATGCCAAGGCTAAGCGACTTTGCTGTCCCAAATACGGCATATACGGCTAAGCCGACCGCATCAAACCAATCAAGTGCGCGCGCATTCCACATTCGGGCGGGCATGATCCAGATCAGCAATGCCGTGGCAAGGCAAACCGCAGGTACCCGCCAATCATGCACCCAGAATACCGGTGCACCGATAAGCAAATCGCGCACGGTGCCGCCGCCAACCCCAGTTATCAGCGCGAAGAAGCTGAACGTAACGAGTGTTTGCTGCGCCCGCGCCGCCGCGAGCGCACCCGACGTTGCAAATACGGCGATCCCGAACAGGTCAAGCCAGATAAGCGGGGCCATCATTTTGAGCTAAGCTGCATTCTAATAGATCACATATGGATCGGCTTGCCCATCACTGCCATTGCCGCCTCCTTGATCGCTTCGGAATGTGTTGGGTGGGCGTGGCAGGTGTAGGCGATGTCTTCGCTGGTTGCGCCGAATTCCATTGCTTGGGTTGCCTGCGCGATCATCGTTCCGGCGAGCGTGGCGATGATATGGACACCGAGGACACGGTCAGTTTTGGCGTCGGCAATCACCTTTACAAAGCCGTCAGTATCGCGGTTTGTCTTCGCGCGGCTGTTGGCCATCATCATGAATTTGCCGACCTTGATTTCGCCCTTCGCCTTGGCTTCCTCTTCGGTAAGGCCAATGCTCGCAATTTCGGGATGGGTGTAGACGACGCCGGGGATCAGATCATGATTGACGATGCCAGTGAGGCCAGCGGCAAATTCCGCCGCTGCAATCCCCTCATCCTCGGCTTTGTGCGCGAGCATTGGGCCGGGGGTTACATCGCCAATGGCATAGATACCTTTCACTAAGGTTTGGAAATCATGGCCGACTTCAATCTGCCCGCGATTGTTGGTGGCAAGCCCGGCCTTATCGAGCGCAAGGCCGTCAGTGTTGGGCCGCCGCCCGATGCTGACGAGAACGCAGTCCGCCTCAATCGTTTCAGCAGCACCGCCAGCGGCAGGCTCGACCGTAAGAGTAGCGTTGTTGCCCTTGACAGTAACACCTGTGACCTTGGTACTCGTGCGAATGACAAAGCCTTGTTTCTTGAAAATCTTCGCCGATTCCTTGCGGACTTCACCGTCCATGCCGGGCAGGATTTGATCGAGATATTCAACCACGGTCACCTCAGCGCCAAGCCGCCGCCAGACGCTACCAAGCTCAAGCCCGATAACGCCGCCACCGATGACGACCATATGTTTAGGCACTTTGGGCAGTGCCAGCGCACCCGTCGAATCAACCACAATCTTCTGATCAATCGTGACGCCGGGTAGCGGGGTGATAGATGATCCTGTCGCAATCATCATGTTCTTTGCGGTGTAGTTGGTGCCCGCTACATCAATGCTGTTCGCCGATGTGAAGGCAGCATGGCCTTTAAGCCAATCGACCTTGTTCTTCTTGAACAGGAATGCGATGCCGCCCGTTAATTCTGTGACGGCTTTCGCCTTCTCTGCATGCATTTGATCGAGGTTGAGCGAGACGCCCTTGAAATCAATCCCAAACTTGGCAAGCGCGCCCGAATGCGCCTCCTCATAAAGTTCGGAGGCATGGAGCAAGGCTTTGGAAGGAATGCAGCCAACATTGAGGCAAGTGCCGCCAAGCGTGTCACGCGCCTCAACACAGGCAACCTTTAGCCCAAGCTGCGCCGCGCGGATCGCCGCGACATAGCCGCCGGGGCCGGAGCCGATGATAATGAGGTCATAGGGTGTGTCGGTCATTGTCTTAATCCGTCTTTGGAAAAGGGCGATAGCGCGTGTTGGTTGGAGTCACCACAATGATATGGTCTTCCAGTCGTGCTGTCGAAATGATTTCGTTTATGCGGGGCAGAAAACTGTGCTGACGTTCGTCACCTCGGCGTATGTAGATCAAAGAAGGCGGTGGCTGCACCCCAAATGAAAAGATTAAATCAGTGAAGTCACTGTCTTCAGTAATGATCACGCGTGCTTCTCTAACAGCTAACGCAATTAAATCCTTGTCAGACCATGTAGGCAAGGCAAGGGCCGCACGAACAACATCGTGACCAACGTTTTGCAGGCCGCGCGCAATGGTAGTGCCGATGTTCACGTCTAGCAGGAATTTCAAGCCGCTTTCGCCTGTCCAATCGCGGCGTATTCCTCATCCTGCATCATCTCGGCTGCAAAGGCAGCAGCGGCAAGCAGATGCACAGGTTGAATGCCTGGATATTCTTCAGCCATTTGAGGCGCAGCCCAGCCTTCTGCCATCAGCTTCAGAACAAATTCCACTTTGATGCGTGTGCCTCGGAAAATCGGTTTGCCAAAACCAATTTCGGGATCAGAATGAATATGATCTTTCCAGTTCATGTCTGCCTCACAAATCAATCAGCAACCGTGTTGGATCTTCGATAGCATTCTTGACCGCGACTAGGAAGGTCACGGCTTCACGTCCGTCGATTAGGCGGTGGTCGTAACTGAGCGCGAGATACATCATCGGGCGGACGACCACTTGGCCATCACGCACAACCGGGCGGTCTTCAATGCGGTGGAGGCCGAGGACGGCGCTTTGTGGCGGGTTGATGATCGGGGTTGACATGAGGCTACCGAAAACCCCGCCGTTTGAGATGGTGAAGGTGCCGCCCTTCATATCATCCATCGTCATCGTGCCGGCCTTGGCCTTGGCGCCGAAATCGCCGATGGTCTTTTCGATGCCCGCAACGCTCATATCTTGCGCATCGCGGATTACGGGGACAACAAGGCCGTTGGGAGCCGAGACCGCGACTGAGATATCGGCATAGTTGCGGTAGACGATTTCCTCGCCTTCGATGCTCGCATTGACTGACGGAATGTCGCGCAGCGCCATGCACACGGCCTTGGTAAAAAAGCCCATGAAGCCGAGACGGACGCCGTGCTTCTTTTCAAACAAATCCTTATACTTCGTCCGCGCAGCCATCACTTCGGTCATATCGACATCGTTGAAGGTGGTGAGCATCGCGGCGGTATTTTGTGCTTCCTTCAGTCGCCGCGCGACGGTTTGGCGCAGACGCGTCATGCGGACGCGTTCTTCGCCGCGATCGCTGTTTGGCACAGTTGGCGCAGGTGTAGCAGCAGGCGCAGCCGCCACTGCCGCAGCAACGGCGGGCGCGCTGACAGCGGCCAGCACATCTTCCTTGGTTAGGCGACCGTCCTTGCCACTGCCCTTAATCTTCGATGGATCAAGGCCGTGTTCGAGGATCAGGCGGCGTACCGATGGTGAAAGTGTAAGATCACCAGCATCGGCTTCAATCACAGGAACCGGCGCGGCGACAGCGGGAACAGTCGCAGACGGCGCACCTGATCCCGCCTCAATCGCGGCAATCACCGCGCCAACACCAACGGTGGCACCCTCGGCAAACATTTGTGCGCCCATAATCCCGGCAACAGGTGAGGGGACTTCAACCGCGACCTTGTCGGTCTCAAGGCTCGCGATTGGCTCATCCATCGCGACAGCATCGCCGGGTTTCTTGAGCCATTGGCCAAGCGTGGCTTCGGCAATCGATTCGCCAAGGGTGGGGACTTTGACTTCGGTGCTCATAATCAGCCTTTCCGCTGGCGTCTGATTTCGGCGCGGACATTATGCCCTAGCGCGTCGGCGATAAGCGCGGCCTGTTCAGCCTGATGGCGTTTGGCAAGGCCTGTTGCGGGCGATGCGCTCGCCTTGCGTCCGGCATAGCGGGCACGGGTTGGCGCAACCTTAGCTTTGGTTAGGCATTCCTCAATGAAGGGTTCAACGAATGACCAACTACCATTATTTTTCGGTTCTTCCTGCGCCCAAACCACTTCTTCGACGTTTGGCATCCGGTCAAGTCGCACGACCAGTGGTTCGCCGGGGAAGGGGTAAAGCTGCTCAAGCCGCAGGATCGCGGTATCAGTATCGCCCGCTGCATTGCGCGCATCAAGCAGATCAAACGCGACCTTGCCAGAACAGAGGACGACGCGCTTTACATCTTCATCTTTGGGTGCCCAAGGATCAGAGAGGATACGCATGAAGTGGCTGTTGTCAAGGAATTCATCAACGCTTGAGACCGCCATCTTGTGCCGCAACAGCGATTTCGGTGACATGATGATCAGCGGTTTGCGGAAAGCGCGGTGCATTTGCCGCCGCAGGATGTGGAAATAATTGGCGGGCGTGGTGATGTTGGCGACTTGGATGTTATCCTCGGCACAGAGTTGCAGATAACGCTCAAGCCGGGCTGAGCTATGCTCCGGCCCTTGGCCTTCATAGCCGTGGGGTAAGAGCATGACGAGGCCGTTGGCGCGGAGCCACTTGCTCTCACCACTCGCGATGAACTGATCAATCATTACCTGTGCGCCGTTGGCAAAATCGCCGAACTGGCCTTCCCACAGCACCAGTGCCTTGGGATCAGCGCCAGCATAGCCATATTCAAAACCAAGCACACCGAACTCTGACAGCGGGCTATCAAGCACTTCAAAACGGCCATGCGGCACAGTTGAAAGCGGGATATATTTGGCCTCAGTCCCTTGATCGACCCACACGGCGTGGCGGTGGCTGAATGTGCCGCGCCCTGAATCTTGGCCCGACAGGCGGACACCGTAACCTTCGGACAGCAGCGATCCAAATGCGAGCGCTTCGCCTGAGGCCCAGTCTAGCCCTTCGCCCTTTGCAAATGTCGCTTTCTTGGCCTCAAGCACCCGCGCAAGCGTTGGGTGGATGGTGTGGCCACCCGGCACTGTCGTCAGCGTCCGGCCAAGCCCTTCAAGCAATTTGCGCGAAATCCCGGTTTCGACATTACGGCGCGCGGTTTCAGGATCGGCTGGCTTGTTCAGCCCCGCCCAGCGACCGCCGAACCAATCGGCCTCATTCGCCTTGTAATTGGCGCCCGCGATAAATTCTTCTTCAAGCTGTGCAACGAAACTGGCGGCGTGTGCCTCCGCCCAATTTGTATCGATTATGCCTTGTTCAATCAGGCGCGGGGCATAGACCGCGCTGACGGGGGGGTGCGTCTTAATGTTGGCGTACATCAGCGGCTGGGTGAAGCTTGGCTCATCACCTTCATTATGGCCAAAGCGGCGATAGCACCACATATCGATCACGATATCGCGGTGGAAGGTCTGGCGATATTCGATGGCGAGTTTGCAGGCGAAGGTTACCGCCTCTGGATCATCACCGTTAACATGGAAAATCGGCGCTTGAACCCCCTTCGCGACGTCGGAAGGGTAGGGCGAGCTTCGCGCGAATTGCGGGCTGGTGGTAAAGCCAACCTGATTATTGACGATGAAGTGGATGCAGCCGCCGGTATTATAGCCGCGAATGCCCGAAAAGCCGAGGCATTCCCAGACGATCCCTTGGCCTGCAAAAGCGGCATCGCCGTGGAGCAGGATGGGCAGCACCTGAACATGGTTCGCGAGATCATCACGCATCGTCTGGTTCGCGCGGACTTTGCCGAGGACGACCGGATCAACCGCCTCCAAATGCGATGGATTGGGGACGAGCGACATATGCACTTTGATGCCGTCAAATTCACGGTCAGTGCTAGTGCCAAGATGATATTTGACATCACCCGATCCGCCAACATCATCGGGATTGGCCGACCCGCCCGAAAATTCATGGAAGATGATCCGGTACGGCTTGGCCATCACATTGGCGAGGACGTTCAATCGGCCCCGGTGAGGCATCCCGATCACGATTTCACGCACACCAAGCGCGCCGCCGGTTTTGATAAAGCTTTCAAGCGCGGGGATCATCGCTTCGCCGCCATCAAGCCCGAACCGCTTGGTGCCGACATATTTGCGGCCGAGGAATTTTTCGTATTGCTCGCCCTCAATCACCTTGGCGAGGATCGCGCGCTTGCCCTCGGGGCTGAACCCGATTGATTTGTCGGCACCCTCCATCCGCTCCTGAAAGAAGCGTCGCTCCTCAACATCGGAGATGTGCATATATTCAAGGCCGACATTGCCGCAGTAATTTGCGCGTAAAATCTCAACAAGTTTACGCACTGTTGTCCATTCAAGACCAAGGTTGCGCCCGACATAGACGGGCGCATCTTGGTCATCACCAACAAATCCGTGATATTCCGGCGTCAAGTCGGCTGGTACATCCTGTTTTGCGAGGCCGAGCGGATCAAGATTGGCCGAAAGATGCCCGCGCACGCGGTAGGTGCGGATGAGGAGCATCGCGCGGATCGAATTGCGCGCCGCGCGCTCAATTTCGCCTTCGGATAGTGGCTTGCCCGCTGCCTTCGCCGCCGCCTTAATCTCAACGGCCATTTGGGTTGGGTCAAGCGCTGCTGTCAGATCATCAGTCGCGCTCGGCGGCCAGTTGGGGCGTGCCCAGCTTGGCCCTTGCTCGCTCTCGAAATTATGGTTCTCGATACCCATGATACTCACTTTTCTCAGGCGGAATAGCCTTGGGGGAGGAATGTCAAAGAAGCTTACCCCTTCAAAAGCGCAGCAAGTGTTGTGCCAAGTTCAGAAGGTGATGGCGAAACGCGGATGCCCGCTGCTTCCATCGCTGCGATCTTATCCTCCGCGCCGCCCTTGCCGCCTGAAACAATCGCGCCGGCATGGCCCATCCGCCGCCCCGGAGGCGCGGTGAGGCCAGCGATAAAGCCCACCATAGGCTTCTTGCGGCCACGTTTGGCCTCATCGATCAAGAACTGCGCGGCTTCTTCTTCAGCACTGCCGCCGATTTCGCCGATCATGATCATTGATGTCGTCGCGTCATCGCCAAGGAAAAGCTCAAGCACATCAATGAAGTTGGTGCCGTTGACTGGATCGCCGCCAATGCCAACCGCAGTCGTCTGGCCAAGCCCCTCAGCGGTTGTCTGAAACACCGCTTCATAAGTCAGCGTGCCCGAACGCGAAACGACGCCGACTGAACCCTTGGAAAAGATCGAACCCGGCATAATGCCAATCTTGCATTCATTTGGCGTCAGCACGCCGGGGCAGTTCGGCCCGATCAGTCGCGATTTGGAACCTGAAAGCGCGCGCTTAACCTTGACCATATCAAGCACGGGAATGCCCTCTGTAATGCACACGATCAGCGGCACCTCAGCATCAATTGCCTCAAGGATCGAGTCTGCGGCAAACGGCGGTGGGACGTAGACGACACTGGCATCTGCGCCCGTCTTCGCGACCGCTTCGGCCACCGTGTTGAATACGGGCAGGCCGATATGCGTGCTGCCACCCTTACCCGGCGTCACCCCGCCAACCATTTGCGTACCGTAAGCCAGCGCTTGCTCGGTGTGGAACGTGCCGGTTTCTCCGGTCATCCCCTGGGTAATGACGCACGTGTTTTTATTGACGAGGATAGACATTCAATTTCCTTAAATTCGTATCGGCGCAACCTTCTCTCGCGACGACAGACGCGCAAGTGTTAGGCGAGTGACCCATCAATCGCCCGACACGCGACCAGCAATTCCTTGACCGCATCAACGCTGACCTGAAGTCCGGCCTTGTCCGCTGCATCAAGCTCAATCTCGATGATTTTTTCGACGCCGCCTGCACCGATCATTACCGGGACACCGACATAAAGGTCATCCAACCCGTACTGGCCGTTCACATAGGCCGCGCAGGGCAGGATACGCTTCTGATCGCGCAGAAAGGCTTCGGCCATTGCGATTCCCGAGGCAGCGGGGGCATAAAAGGCCGATCCTGTGCCAAGCAGCGCAACGATTTCGCCGCCACCGCCGCGTGTGCGCTTAACGATTGCATCAATTCTTTCCTGTGAAGACAGGCCCATCTTGACCAAATCAGGCACGGGAATGCCGTTGACCGTTGAGTAGCGCACTACGGGAACCATCGTATCGCCGTGGCCGCCTAGCACAAATGTGTTCACATCGCGGATCGACACAGCGAACTCATCAGCAATAAAGTGGCTGAACCGCGCGCTATCAAGCACGCCTGCCATGCCGCAGACCATATAATGGGGAAGCCCAGAAAATTCGCGCAGCGCCCACACCATCGCGTCAAGCGGATTGGTGATGCAGATAACGAATGCACCCGGTGCATTATTCTTAATGCCTTCGCCGACGGCCTTCATGACTTTAAGGTTGATACCGATCAGATCATCACGGCTCATACCCGGTTTGCGGGCGACACCTGCTGTTACAATGATAACGTCGGCCCCTGCGATATCTTTATAATCATTCGAGCCGGTGATCTTTGCATCATAGCCCTCAATTGGCCCGCACTGTGACAGATCAAGCGCCTTGCCCTGAGGAACGCCTTCAACCACATCAAAGAGGACGATATCGCCAAGCTCTTTCTGAGCCGCGAGATGCGCGAGTGTACCACCAATATTACCAGCGCCGATCAGCGCGATTTTCTTGCGTGCCATGATTGTTCCTCCTTGGGGTCGTAACGGAATTTGGCGACGCCGTAAGCCGATTCTAGCCCCAGAACAACCGCTTAAATGATCCGTAACCAACTATTTTATGAGATTTATTCGCAGTAGCATTAATGACTTGATTTGAGGGTCTTGCATGACTGTGATATCCCCCTAATCACCCATGCGGAGACATTTATGACAGAGCGACGCCAATTGACCGTGGATATTGTGTCCGACGTTGTATGCCCGTGGTGCATCATCGGTTATCGCGGGCTTGCGGCTGCGGCAGAAACGCTCGCTGATCGCGTGGATATTATCGTCCGCTGGCATCCGTTTGAGCTGGCCCCGGCGACACCGCCCGAAGGGCAGTTGCTCACCGATTACACCCGCGAACGTTACGGCGCGACGCCCGAACAAAGCAGCCAGAACCGCACTAGGCTCGTGAATACCGGCAAGGCGCTTGGTATCGATTTCCGCTATGGCCCGGATAGCCGCATTTATAATAGTCATAAGGCGCATGAATTGCTGATATGGGCGGGCGAGCAGGGCAAGCAAACCACTTTGAAGCTCGCCCTGTTTCACGCCTATTTTACCGGTCAGGCCAATATCTCGGATGACGCGGTGTTGCTTGATGCAGTGGAAGGCGTCGGTCTTGACCGCGATGAGGCGCAAGCGATTCTCGCCGACCGCCGCTATGCCGCCGCTGTGGACGCCGAAGTCGCGCACTGGCAGGATCAGAATATCACGGGTGTTCCGGCCTTCATCGTCGACGGCAAATACATGATCCCCGGTGCGCAAGACGCCGAGACCTTTGGGCGTGTGCTTGAGCGGGTTTTGGATAAGAAGGCTGGCATTTGAGGCAGTGGAGCGTTAATATGTATATTACAGCAAAGCGAACGGAAGCAGCTATGGTTGATATGGGAGTTTTAGTCGGTTCGATCCGGCGCTTCGGCCTTGAAGGCCCACCCTATGAGGTGGTTGGGCCTACCGCTGTCTCGCCATCGGGCGAAGCGCAAATGCGCATCCATTTGTTTGAATCAGGTGAGGATGCGGATTATCCCGTGAATGACATTTTGCGCGATCCCGAAGCCGATTGATGTTTGCGATTGGTTTTGATCTGCTGCTGCATGAGACACGCAATTCGCATCCCAAAAGCGTGAGCCAAGCCTATGCTGATATTGGCGCAGTGCTAAATCGTTACGGATTTACCCGCGTTCAGGGGAGTGTTTATATCTCGCAGAATGACAGTCTGGTGAATGTGACGCTGGCGATGAACGCGCTCAAGGCATTGTCGTGGTTTCCGCTCTGCGTGCGCGACATTCGTGGGTTCAAGGTTGAACATTGGAGCGATTTTACGGATTTTATGAAGTCCTGATTTTTATCGCTTCGAAATCCTAAAAACGAGAAGAGTTTTAGTAAGTGGCGAAATCAATCGCCACTTACTCAAGCCATATTCAACCAACATCTATGCTGATTTTGAATCTTGTGTCAGGAAGGCCCGTCAATTCGGAAAGGCGGCGCTTAAACTCACCTAGCAAATTCGCGAGGTTCTGGGTAGCTTGGCTGACTTCGTGTCTGCCAAGAAGATCATCAGATGTTACTCCCAAGGCCATGGCAATTTCAGCCAAGACACGTGGAGAGGGGCGAGACCGGCCTCGTTCGTAGGCGTTAATCTGTGTAACGTTGCGCCCGCCAGCAGCCATCGCCAGCTTTTCTTGCGACATCCCTGTTTTCAGGCGATAATGGCGAATGGTGTTTCCGATTTCGTTTTCCATTTGTAATCCTTTCTAATACCAGAAGTTCATTCAATCATATAAACGATTAAACTGTTATTGATATGCCAATGAAAGATCAATCTGTCAACCCTCTCCTAACCGCTACCCGCCGTCCTGAGGACGTGGATGCAGCCCTGCGCCCAAAATCGCTCGACGAATTTGTTGGCCAGAAAGCGGCGCGCGAGAATCTCCGCGTGTTTATTGAGGCCGCCCGGTCACGCGGCGATGCGCTTGATCATGTGCTGTTTTTCGGGCCACCGGGGCTTGGCAAGACGACGCTGGCGCAGATTATTGCGCGCGAAATGGGGGTTGGGTTTCGGGCAACTTCTGGCCCGGTGATTGCAAAGTCGGGGGATTTGGCCGCACTGCTCACCAATCTTGAGGACGGCGATGTGCTGTTCATCGACGAAATTCACCGGCTCGCGCCTGCGGTTGAGGAGGTGCTTTATCCTGCGATGGAGGATCGCGCGCTTGATCTGATGATTGGCGAAGGGCCGTCGGCGCGCTCTGTGCGGATCGATTTGCCAAAATTCACTCTGGTCGGCGCGACGACGCGGCAGGGCTTGCTGACAACGCCCTTGCGCGATCGCTTCGGCATTCCGGTTAGGCTCAATTTTTATACCGTGGATGAGCTTGAAAAAGTTGTCCGCCGCGCGGCTGCGCTCCTAGATTTAGGTATTGCTGAGGACGGCGCGCGCGAGATTGCGCGGCGTTCGCGTGGTACCCCGCGTATCGCCGGGCGGTTGCTGCGCCGTGTGCGTGATTTCGCCAATGTGGCGGGTGAGACGATGGTTTCGGCAAAGATTGCTGATGCGTCGCTTAATCGGCTTGAGGTTGATGGACTTGGGCTTGACGCAATGGATCGGCGTTATTTGATGATGATTGCCGACGTTTATCGCGGTGGCCCGGTCGGCGTTGAAACGCTTGCGGCTGGGCTGTCCGAGCCGCGCGATACGGTTGAGGAAGTGATTGAGCCGTACCTGATCCAGCTTGGCCTGATCGCGCGGACGGCGCGGGGGCGCTGCCTCAACAGCCGGGGGTGGAAGCATTTGGGACTGAACCCGCCTGCTGATATTCAGGACAGCCTGTTCGACGGCAATGACTGAGGTGCAAACGCTATCCGGCCACTTCTTCGGGCGTGACCATCATTTTGCGGTGCGCGTATATTTTGAGGACACTGATTTTTCGGGGCTGGTTTATCACGCGAACTATCTGCGCTTCCTTGAACGCGCGCGGTCTGACATGCTCAAATGCGCGGGGATCATGCAGCGCGAACTGTTTGAGGCGGGCGAGGGCGTTTACGCAATCACTGAGATCAACATCAAATACAGGGCACCTGCGCGCTTTGATGACGATCTGTTGATCATCTCCACGGTTGAGGGAGTACGTCCCGTTGGTTGCACGATTCATCAACGAGTCATGCGAGATGGGCAACTGTTGGTCGAGGCGGAGGTCAAAGCGGCTTTTCTTTCGCCCCAAGGTCGGCCAAAGCGCCAGCCAGCGGCGTGGATCGCGGCATTTGAGCGATTGTTGAAGGAGTAGATTTTTGGACGCGGTTTTACTGAATACGGATGCAACCACGCTTTCGCCGATTGCGCTTTTCCTTCAAGCAGACATTATTGTGAAGCTCGTGATGGTCGGGCTGCTGATCGCAAGCATCTGGACATGGGCGATCATCATTGCCCAGTGGATGAAGCTCCGCCGCGTAACCCGCGCCTCTGATCGCTATGAGCGTGATTTCTGGAAAGCGGACGATGTTGACGCATTTCAGGAGGCCAATCGTGGCTCCGATCTGCCAATCTCCAAAGTGGTTCAGGCTGGGTTAGTTGAGTGGCGGCGCTCAACCAAGGTTAAGCTAATCGACCGAGAGGGGACGCGCGCGCGGCTCGCCACGGCAATGGGTGCTGCGATTGCCGCCGAGATTGATCGGCTGTCGGATCGGCTGAATATCCTTGCGACCGTCGGCAGTGTCGCGCCGTTCGTCGGGCTGTTCGGCACCGTTTGGGGAATTATGCGCAGCTTTACCGCGATTGCCGCAGAGCAGAATAGCTCGCTCGCGGTGGTTGCGCCGGGTATCGCCGAGGCTTTGTTTGCCACCGCGCTTGGGCTGTTCGCGGCGATCCCGGCGGTGGTTGCGTACAACCGTTTCAGCCACAGTATGAACCGGATGGAGGCGCGCTTTAACCGCTTCGCCGACGGATTCCACGCAACCCTCAGCCGCGAATTGGAGCTTGAGCGCTAATGGCGATGGGCCCGCTTCCTTCGCACCGTGGCCGCAATCGCCGCGCGCCGATGGCCGAGATTAACGTTACGCCAATGGTCGATGTGATGCTCGTGCTGCTGATTATTTTCATGGTGACAGCGCCGCTGCTGGTTGCGGGGGTTCCCGTGAACTTGCCCGATAGCCGTGCCAAAGCGCTTGAGCAGGAGAAGGAGCCAGTGCAGCTTTCACTTGATCAGGACGGCAAGCTGTTCATCGGCGAAAATGCTGTGCCAATGTCCGATCTGCCGCTGCGTCTTGCGGCGATTGCCGACAGCGGCGGGGATAAGCCACCCCAAATTTATCTCCGCGCCGATACCGGGCTTGATTACGGTGAAGTCATGCGCGTGATGGGAGAGCTTAACCGCGCTGGCCTCAACCGGGTGTCGCTCGTTACGACCGCGAGCGGGGACGTCGGCGAATAATGGATCGCGCTGAACAAGCCGGGCTTGGCGTTGCGATTGCTGGCCATGTCGCCCTGTTTGCAGCGCTTTCGCTTGGGCTGTTGAGTGCGCCAGACCTGCCAAAGCTTGATAGTCAGCCAGTTGAAGTCACGCTCGCGACTGAGGTTGATCTTCGTTCAGCAGCGCCCACGCAAGCGCCGCCAGCACCTACCCTGCCGCAAAGCGAACCAGCGCCTTTAGAACCTGCGCCTGCGCCAATCCTTGCTGCGCCGCCGCCACCGCCGCTGATCGAAAAACCTCAGCCAAAGCCTGAACCCAAACCTGCTGCGAAGCTTGAACCCGCGCCAAAACCCAAGCAAAAGGCCGAAACCAAGCCAAAGCCGGTTACTAAGCCAATCAAGGTTGCTAAGGCTGATCCCGAGGCACGGCGCAGGCCGGGGCTTTCAAATAGCATTGTTTCGGGCCTGACCGACACGCCAAGCCAAGCCAAGCTCACGAAACCCGGCAAGGTCGCGCCACCCTCTACCGTGCCTGCTCAACCTGCTGGCGTTTCTGTTGCTGCGATGACTGGCTCGCAAAAGGCCAGCCTAAACTCACTGATCTATACACAGCTCAGGCCGCATTGGCGCCCGCCATCGGGCGCGGATGCGGAATTGCTGATCACTAGGCTGAGTGTGCGGCTTAACAAAGATGGCTCGCTTGCCTCCGATCCCGAAGTGATTACGCAGGACGGGATCAATGACAGCAATCGCGCGCAAGCCAAACTCCATGCTGATCGCGCAATTCAGGCAGTTCGTCGCGCGGCACCGTTTAATTTGCCCGCGCAGTTCTATGACGGCTGGAAATGGTTAAAGCCGCTCAATTTCGATGGAAGACTATCCCGATGAAGCGTTTGTTATTGATTGCGACCATTTTTTTCGCCCAACCTGCGTTCGCGCAATTGAGCGTTGACGTGACTGGCGATATTCAGGCTGACCTCAATATCGCTGTGCCTGCCATGCCAACGCCCGCTGACGCGTCAACCGCAGCAGGGTCAACCACTGCGCTTGGACGCCAAGTCGCCGAAGTGATCGCGTCCGATTTGCGCGGTAGCGGCCTGTTCAAACCCGCTGGCCCGGCTGGCCTTAAAGGCGTTGCGTTTGAAGAGGTGACTAAGCCTGAATTTGATCATTGGTCGGGCAAGGGTGCAGAGGCGCTGGTTCAAGGATTTGTACGCGCGAACCCCGACGGCGCGATTACGGTTGGCTGCTATCTTTACGATGTTGCCCTTAAATCTGAACTGACGCGCGCAGGCTATGTTGTGTCCCCTGCGGACTGGCGACGCGCGGCGCATAAATGTGCTGATGCGATTTACGCCAAGCTGTCGGGCGAAAGCCCCTTCTTTGATAGCCGCATCGCCTATATCGCTGAAAGCGGCCCCAAAGACCGACGGGTTAAGCGGCTTGCGATCATGGATTCGGACGGCGCGAACCACCGTTTCATTACGAACGGTCAGACTTTGGCGCTCACCCCGCGCTTTTCGCCTGATTATAAGTCAATCCTCTATCTAAGCTATCTCAACAACCGCCCACGTATTTTCATTTATGATATCACCAGCGGTAAACAGCGCCTCGTCACTGAAAGCGCGAACCCGACCTTTGCCCCGCGCTTTTCACCAGATGGTAAAACGGTTCTCTATTCAATGGCGATTGCGGGCAACACTGATATCTACCGTATTTCAGCAAATGGCGGCACCCCGCAGCGGCTGACCACTACACCCGGTATCGATACAGGCGGCAGCTACTCCCCTGATGGCAAGCGGATCGTGTTTGAAAGCGATCGTTCGGGTGGCCAGCAAATCTATGTGATGAATGCCGATGGTTCGGATCAACAGCGGATCAGCTTTGGTGGCGGTCGCCATGCCACGCCTGAATGGAGCCCGCGCGGCGATTTGATTGCCTTCACCAAGATTGCCGGCAATTTTCGGATTGGCGTGATGACGCCGAGTGGTAATGGTGAAAAACTGCTCACCGAAACATGGCAAGATGAAGCACCAAGCTGGTCACCCAATGGCCGCGTGATCCAGTTTTTCCGTACTGCAAAGGGATCTGGCAAGGCCAGCGTTTGGCAGGTTGATCTGACAGGCGTTAATGAACGGCGTATCCCGACGCCAATCGAAGGTTCCGACCCCGCGTGGGGGCCGTTGCTTCCGTGAATTTAAGAGGAGTTTTTATATGATCAAAACCCGCAACAGCTTGATGATCGCCGTCGCGCTGATCGCGCTTTCGGCTTGTGCCAAAAAACGGGTTGAACTCCCGCCCGCGCCAATTGGGACGCAGGGTGACGGCCAAGCAACCACGCCAACGCAGCCATCGGGGCCGACGCCGGGCAGTCAGGAAGATTTTGTGGCGAGCATTACCGCCGACCGGATTTTCTTTGATACCGATAAGTTTGATGTCGACGGTGAGGATCAGGAAGTGCTCCGCAGCCAATCCGCATGGCTCGCCAAATATCCCAATAAGCGCGTGACGATTGAAGGCCATGCCGATGAACGTGGCACCCGCGATTACAACATTGCGCTCGGCGAACGACGCGCCAATTCGGCGAAGAATTTCCTTGCGTCACTTGGTGTGGACGCTGCGCGGATTTCAACTATCAGCTATGGCAAGGAACGCCCCGACGCGCTTGGATCAGACGAAGCAAGCTGGGCCCGCAACCGCCGCGCGGTAACGTTGACAGTAGAGTAAGTCAGAATCGAAGCGGGCCGACAACGACCAAAAATCATCTAATGTGATGAGATGTTTAGCTGCGCGCTTTGGTGTAGGGCGTAAAATCACCAAGGACACAGGCAGCACCTTCAAAGCCAAGCGTGAGATCAACAACCCGCGCGACATCGCCGCTGCACAGCCGGTCAGTCGGAATCCGTGTGATCAGCGCGCGCCCATCACGCAGCCCTGAACAACCGCCGCGCGGCTTGTTCACATAAAAGCGGTTGGTTGAGATGCGGTAGATAATCGCGTTTTCGCCAATATTCTGGCTGCGATCAATATCTCTGAGTGAAATGCAACTGACAGGCTTACCCGCAACTTTGCCAGCGATTGCTTTTTCAAGCGCTGCGGCTTCTTTCGCAGCACGTTCTTCCTGTGCAGGGCTTGCCGCAACCACTGCGGTTCCGATTAGGCCGATGGCGGCGAGCGATAGAATGAAACGCATGTCAGTCTCCTTTGATGAGCCGCCCCCGCGTTACCGCATTATAGCAGCGTTCAGCCACGAAAGCTATCTTTTGCTGCCCGGCGCTGCGCAAGCTGTGCCACACTATTCGCGCGCATGAACGGATTGGTTTCACGTTCAAGCCCGATTGTAGTCGGCACGGTAGGTTCGCCGCGCGCGCGCATTGCGTCCACCGCCGCCATTCGGGCAATCAGCGTCTGATTTTCTGGCTCGGCAACGAGCGCATAACGCCCGTTGCTCTGGGTATATTCATGCGCGCAATAAACCGCCGTACTGTCAGGAAGCGCCTCCAGTTTGCGCATATTCGCAAACATTTGATCAGCAGTACCTTCAAACAATCGACCACAGCCCATCGCGAACAATGTGTCGCCGACGAAAATCACTTGGCTCTCATCAAAATGAAAGGCGATATGCCCGGCGGTGTGGGCGGGCACATCAATCACCTGCGCCTTGGTGGTGCCGAGGTGCACCACATCTCCGCCTGACACTTGCACATCAAGTGTTGGGATACGTTCAAACTCGGCTGCTGGCCCAGTGATAGTGCAGCCCGTTGCAGCCTTGATCGCGGCATTGCCGCCCGTATGATCAGGGTGCCAGTGCGTATTCCAGATGTGAGTGATGTTCCAGCCAAGCTCATCCGCCTTGGCGAGTACAGGTTCAGCAACCGCAGGATCAACCACCATCACCTCGCCAGATGTGTTTTCGCGCACCAGCCAGATGTAATTATCAGACAGCACTGGAATGCGGATGATTTCGAGGCTCATCCTACCAATGCCCTGTGTTTGGCATTGATGCCCAAGGCTCTTGCGGAGCGAGGTTTGGCCCGGCCTGTAATAGCTCAATTGAGATATTATCGGGTGAGCGGACAAACGCCATGTGCCCGTCACGCGGCGGGCGGTTGATCGTCACCCCGCCCGCCATCAGCCGCTGGCAACTCTCGTAAATATTATCGACTTTATACGCGAGGTGCCCGAAATTGCGGCCCTCGCTATAGCCCGCCTCATCCCAATTATGCGTAAGCTCAACCTGAGCCTCTTCATCGCCGGGGGCTGCGAGGAAAATGAGCGTGCACTTTCCGGCCTCGCTATCATATCGCTTGAGTTCTTTGAGGCCAAGCAGTTCAAAGAAGGCGATGGTGGCGGCGGGATCGCTGACGCGGATCATGGTGTGGAGATATTTCATGTCTTCCCATTAACCTGTTTATGGCTTTGGTGCAGCCCCTGATTTTGGCGGTAGTTGCGCTAGTGCTGCAGCCGCTGCCTTACCCGCCGGGCTATCGGGTTTGATCCGGACAGCTTCCTCCCATGAGGCGCGGGCTTCCTCATCGGCGCCAGACATCACCGCGATATTACCCGCTTCATTGGCGACAGACGCATCATCGGGTGCGCGTTTGGTTGCCTCGATAATGTCGGCTTGAGCGCGTTTGAGGTCACCGTCACCGCGCGCGAGCGTTGCAGAAAGCAGCCAGGCGAGCGGATCGGCAGGCACAAGCTTGAGCGCTGCATCAAGGTCTACGCGTGCGCCCTTAGTGTCATTTGCCGCAAAGCGCGCGCGGGCGCGGTCAAGATGCGCTTCGCCCGCTTCGCCGCCTTTGAGGATGCCGCTCGAAAGCGCTGTATCGAAATACGCACGCGCCTTGACAGCTTCGCGCCCGGCCAGCGCGGCATTGCCCGCTAGCACCCAAAGCCGCGCTGAACGCCCGTCACCATCAGCCTCCGATGCTTTGGCGGCTTGTTCAAAAGCGAGCGCTGCACTTTGCCAGCGGTTGAGCGCGGCGTAGGCAAGCCCGGTGCATTGGCGGGCAAGAACGCCACCGCCTTTGATCCGCCACTCGCCTGCCTCATCAAGTGCCTTGGCCGGGTTCGTATTGGCAAGCGCCACACAGTCGGCAAAGCGCGCCGCGTTGGATTCGGGCGCTGCGGCTGCCAGCACGGCTAAAAATAGGGTCATAATGCCTCCAGCAATTCACGTACCGTTCGCAACAGCACCGCGATATCCTGCGGGCGCGACAAGCGGTGATCGCCGTCTTTTATCAGCAGCGTCTGCACATCGGCTGAACGAAGCTGCGCGGCAATATCAAGGCTGATCTGCCACGGCACGTCGGGATCGTCTTGCCCGTGGATCAGCCGCACCGGGCAATCAATCGCGATCTCGCTTTGCAGCAGGCGATTGGCCTTGCCCGATTCGCAGAAAGCGCGCGTGGTGATCATCGGCTCGGGGCCATATTCGGATACGCGCTCAAGGCGGCCATATTTGGCGAGTCTGCCCTTTTCCGCATCGCTAAACCCCCAGTCAGTGAAGTCAGGTGCGCTCGCGATTCCGACCACTCCAACCACTTGGCTAGGCAGGGCACGCGCAATCAGGAGTGCGAGCCACCCACCCATTGATGATCCAACCAATATCACTGGCTCCCGGATCAACAGGTCAATCATGAGCAGCACATCATCGCGCCAGATATCAAGCGTACCGTTTTCAAATACGCCTTCGCTCTCACCGCATCCCGAATAGTCGAGACGCAGCATCGCCCTGCCTTTGCGAATTGCCCATGCTTCGAGCGCAAGTGCTTTGCTGCCCTGCATGTCCGACATGTAGCCGGGTAGGAACACCAGCGTTGGCCCTTTGCCGGGCTGGTGACGATAGGCAAGGCGGACGCCGTCGGCGCGGACAAGCCATAGCGGCGGGGTCAGATCATCCATTCGATGGTGCGCGCATCGCGGTTTGCGCCGCGCGCATCGACGATCCGTTTGTGAAGTCGATTGATCGTCGTGCTGCCAGTGGTTTTGCACCAAGCGGGTATGAAGGCGTGAACGATTGCACCAAGCCCGCCGATAATCATGATTACCCCAAAGCTTGAGGCGACACCGAAATGCTCGCGGTAACTCTCACCGACTTCGGCAGGATGATCGAGAAAGAGTTTGCGGAACATTGGGGTGGTCTCCGGATTATGATAATGTTTCATTAACCGAACCCCGCGCCCGCGCATAGAGCCAGACGCGGAGCGCGCTTGCGAGGTTGGGTGGGTTAGTCGCCTCAATCCGTTCCGCATCAATCCGTGCGATCAAGGCATTGAGCGGTAAACCAAGCACCATTGCCGCCTCGCTCAACCCTTGCCAAAACAGCGGCTCAAGGCTGATTGAGGTTTCGTGGCCTGCGATTGTGACTGAGCGTTTGATTGGCCCCATGCTCAATACATATGCTGTCCGCCGTTGATTGACAGCGTTGATCCAGTGATGAACCCGCCGTCATCCGAGCAGAGGAAGCCAACCGCCCGCGCGATTTCGCTTGCTTGGCCAAGGCGACCAACCGGAATTTTCGCAACAATCTTGGCCAGCACTTCAGCGGGAACGGCGGCGACCATGTCAGTATCAATATAGCCTGGCGCGATTGCGTTGACGGTGACACCCTTTTTAGCGCCCTCTTGCGCCAACGCTTTGGTGAAACCGTGGATACCTGATTTGGCGGCGGCATAATTAACTTGGCCGTACTGGCCTGCTTGCCCGTTGATTGATCCGATATTGACGATCCGTCCCCAGCCGCGCTCAAGCATTCCGGGGAAGGTTGCCTTCGCCATGTTGAAGCAGCCGCCAAGATTGGTGTCGATCACCTCTTTCCACGCTTCGTAGCTCATCCGCAGCAAAGTGCCGTCGCGCGTGATCCCGGCATTGTTGATCACGACATCAACCGCGCCAAGATCAGTCGCAATCTGTGCGCAGGCCGAAAGGCAGGCCGCATGGTCGGCCACATCCCACTGGTAGGTCGCGATTCCCGTCCGCTCAGTGAAGGCCTTGGCGCGCTCAACATTGCCGGCATAGCTTGCGGCAACGGTAAAGCCCTGATCCTTCAAAGCAACGCTAATTGCCTCTCCAATTCCGCGAGTGCCTCCGGTTACAATTGCGACGCGTGCCATATCTCTCTCCTGTTGTGATTTGAGATGACGCTAGCGCGGCTTTGCCCACCCTTCAAGTTCACGCGAAAGTAAAGTAGCGAGCATGTCGAGTCCTGGCTGACTATCGTTGAGGCAGGGGAGATAGGCAAAGTCGGTTCCGCCAGCTTCAAGGAAGCTTTCGCGGCCCCGGATCGCGACTTCCTCAAGAGTCTCAAGATTGTCCGCAGAAAAACCCGGTGCGACTACCGCCAGCTTGCGAATGCCTTTGCCGGGAAGCTCCTCTAACGTTGCATCGGTTGCAGGCCCAAGCCATTTTGCGCGACCGAGCCGTGATTGAAACGATACGATCAATTCAAGGCCAAGTGCTTCGCCAAGCAGACGCGCGGTCTTCTGGCACTGACAGTGGTATGGATCGCCGCGCAGCAAAGTACGCTCAGGCATCGAATGAAAACTCGCCATCACTGCGTCAGGCGTAAAGGGAAGCGCTGCGAGGCCAGCTTCGATATCGGTCTTGAGTGCAGCAATATGCGCTGGATCATCATAGTAAGGCGGCAGCGTCCGGATTGCGGGTTGCCAGCGCATCTGCCCAAGCGTTTTGAACACCATGTCATTGACAGTCGCGGTCGTCGCCCCGCTATATTGCGGGTAAAGCGGCGCGATGAGGATGCGGTCACAGCCTTGATCCTGAAGTGCTGTCAGGCGCTGCTCAATCGAAGGGTTGCCGTATCGCATCGCAAAATCGACAATGATGTCCGGCCCCAGTCGCGCTTGCATCGCCTCGGTCTGACGTTTGGTGATGACGATCAATGGCGCACCTTCGTCGCTCCAAACCTCGCGGTAGGCGGCGGCCGATTTGCTTGGCCGGGTATTGAGGATGACACCGCGCAAGATTGGCTGCCACAGGATTGACGGGATTTCGACGACACGCGGATCGGACAGGAATTCAAGCAGATAGCGCTTAACCGCCTCAGTCGTCGGTGCATCGGGCGAACCGAGATTGACGATCAAGACGCCGACCTTGCCAATCCGTGTGACGGGATGATCATCGGGACGGATCATAACGCGCGCGCCGGAGATAATGGCAGCGAGCGAAAGCGCCTGCCTGTGCCCGCAAACAGTGCATTGGCGATTGCAGGCGCAACCGCTGGCACACCAAGTTCGCCAATCGCGCCGGGTTCGCCGTTGCTGACGATAAGTTCAACGCTCATTTCGGGCATATCGGCAAGGCGTGGCAGCCCGAGTTTACCGAGCCGCTTTGGCCCCGCGATGCCGCGTTTGATGCTCACATTGTTCCCGACAGCAGCGGCCATCCCAAACAGCAGCCCGCCCTCAATCTGCTGGCGCGCAATATCAGGGTTCATCACTCGACCAACATCAGCAACGCAGACCAGCCGCGTGACGCGGACGCGCTGATCATCGCTCATCTGCGCTTCAGCAAGGACGGCGATATGGCTGCCGAGCATTGAATGGCATGCAATCCCTTGCCCTGTGCCCGGTGCGCCGCCATCCCAACCGCCCTTGGCCGCTGCTTTTGAGAGGCACAGCGCAAGCCGGGGGTTGCTGCCAAGCATCGCCATGCGAAATGAAAATGGCTCAATCCCGCTTTGCCGGGCGAGTTCATCAATAAATGACTCGGTGAAAAACGCGGTATAGCTATGCGCGCCTGAGCGCCATTTCCCGGTTGCGACGCCGATGTCGGCAGGGTGATGATCAACTGCATAGGTCACCAGACTGTATGGCGGGACAGCGCCTGCTACTGCATGTGCGCTCGCCTCACCCGCGTGGTCACGCTGCGCTTGATCAGCAGATAGCCCGCCGAGCGTCCGCGCGCGCATTTCACCAAGGCCGTCAGGCGCAGCAATCTTGCACAGCCAGCCATCAACTTGGCCCGCAGCACCGAGCCGTGCCGCAAGCCTCGCCTTGGCTGGTGGGCGGAAACGGTCGTGCATCATATCTTCAGCGCGTGACCAGATCAGTTGCACCGGGCGCTTGACCTTGCTCGCGATGATTGCGGCTTGAGCGGCGATTTCAATTTCATATTTGCGCCCAAATGACCCGCCAACGAGCATTGGATGAACGGTGACATCGGCTTCATCCATCCCAATTGCTTGGGCAGCGGCGCGCGCGGCCAGCCCCGGCATTTGCGTGGCAATCCATAATTGCATCCGGTCGCCATCAATTGCCGCAGTTGCCGTCATCGGCTCAAGTGCCGCATGGGCTGCAAGGCCAACGTCATATTCAGCCTTGATGAGGCGCGCCCCAGCAAAGACCGCAGCAAGATCACCTGCCTCAGCGATACGTTTGCCATCGCCGTCAAGCGCTTGGGCGAGTGCAGCCGCGATGCTACGATCCTCTGCCAGCTTTCCCTGTGTTTCAAAGCGCGGGCGCATCACATCAAGCGCGCGGTTTGCCGCCCACCAGTTGGTCGCGACTGCTGCGACCCAGCGCTCATGCTCAACAATGTGAAGCACGCCGCTGATCCGGTCAGCCGCCGCTTTATCGGCCTTGATCAGGCGGCTATCGCCAAGCGGCCCCTGACGGATCGCAGCATAAAGCATGTCAGGCAGGCGGATGTCAGCCGCAAAATTGGCCGAGCCGTCAATCTTTGCCGGAATATCGAGGCGGTTGACCCCGCGTCCAGATATCCGCCCTTCAGTATCTGTGCGCAGCGGGATGTCTTTGGGCAATGTCTGTGCCGCTGCCTCATCAACCAGTTCACCGAAACGAATCCGATCATCGCCGCGTGTGACAAAACCCTGCGATGTCTCGCACGCGCGCCAGTCCGCATCCCAGCGCGCAGCCGCCGCCTTGCAGAGCAATATGCGCGCTGCTGCCCCCGCCTGCCGTGCTGCCACGGCAAAGCTGCGTTCGCTACTTGAACCGCCCGTTACTTGCAGCGGTTCAGTTGCAAAGGGGCCATCCTGCCATTCTTGGGCAAAAAGTTGGTTGGCATAAACCGGATTGAGCGGCGCTGGCTCAACGCCAACTGTGCGCCAGTCGGCCCCAAGTTCATCAGCAATGATTTGTGGGATGAGCGTATAGCTGCCCTGACCCATTTCGATCTGCGGCACGACGATGATCACATGGCCGTCTTTGCCAATCTTGATCCATGCGTTAAGGATTGCTTCGCCGGGGGCTGCCGCCAAATTGGGCGGAAAGCGGCGCGGCCAAAGTGCCCACGCAATCGCGAGCCCGCCCGCAACGCCGCCACCAACGATCAGCGAGCGGCGCGACAGAGCAAGATCAGGGATCATATCGGACAGCGGACGCCGGTTCATCACGACGCGTTAGTGCATTTCGCCGACTTGTGGAAAGCAGTTTTAAGGCTGTACCGATTTCCGCACCGCGATTGGCCTATTGCTCGGCTTCCCACAGCGCACGGTGCGCCTTGCGCAGGCCAACCTTATCGATCTTTTCGGTGCCAAGTCGAGGGAGCGGATCGGGCGAGAACCACAGGCGCAGCGGCACTTTGAACGCCGCAAGCCGTTCCCGAAGAAATGCGTCGAGTGCTCCGGCAGTCGCGCTTTGGCCGGGGTGACAATAGGCAATCGCACCGACAACCTCACCCAGCCGCTCATCGGGCAGGCCGAATACGGCACATTCGGCAACCGCTGCATGTTCATAAATCGCAGCCTCAACCTCCTGGCAGCTTATATTTTCGCCGCCCCGGATGATGATGTCTTTCTTGCGATCAACAATATAAAGATAGCCGTCGGGATCAAGGTAGCCGAGATCGCCAGTGCGGAAATAGCCGTCAGCTGTCATTGCCGCTGCGGTTGCATCGGGCCGGTTCCAATAGCCACTAAAATTGGCAACGGTGCGAATCGAGACCTCGCCGTGTTCGCCTTGCGGCACGGGTTTGCCGTCATCATCAAGGATCGCGAGATCAACTAGCGGCGCTGATGCACGCCCCGTGCTGTTTGGCTTATCAAGATAATTCTGGCCGTAATTGCCGCAGCCAATCGCGTTGGTTTCAGTGAGGCCGTAACCAAGTGCGGGCGGCGCATGTGGCATTTCGTCGGCCAAGCGGCGAACATGATCGACCGGGCGCGGTGCCCCGCCGCCTGCCATCCCCTGAAGCGTCGAAAGATCAAATTTATGACGATCCGGATGCGTCATAATCTCAAAACTCATCAGCGGCACGCCAGTGAAATTGGTAATTTTTTCGTGCTGGATAAGCTCCATCGCTTTGGCGGCATCCCATTTTGGCATCATCACGATCTTGCGGCCAACCGCAAAACTGACGAGCATTAACGGCACTGCGCCCGTAACATGAAAGAGCGGAACGCTGAGAAGTGCTGCTGGCTGTGCGCCCTCCTTAATCTCAAGCCCATCCTCAACCGCGAGTTCGAGCATCCCCATCGCTTGAATGATATAATTAAACGTGCCTTGCACCACCGCGCGGTGCGTTGAATATGCGCCTTTGGATTGGCCAGTTGATCCACTCGTAAAGAGGATCGTTGCAAGATCATCCCCGGTAAGTTCGGGAAGTACCGCGTCTCCCGTTCCCTTGGCAATAATTGGCGCGAGGGCCTGCGCGGTTGGCAGCCCAAGGTCAATCACGACCATTTCGGCCATGATCGCGCGGTTTGCTTCGCTCAACCGTTTGGCGCGGGGCGCATCGGCGATCAGCAAGCTGACGCCGACATCGTCGATCCCGTCGGCAAGTTCACCGCCCTGCCACCAGCCGTTGAGCAGCGTTGCCACGCCGCCCGCCATAAGGATGCCCATGTAGAGGATGATCCAGCTCGGCGCGTTGCGCGCGGCTATGCCAACTCTGTCTCCGCGCTTTACGCCGTAACCGCTGACCAATGCCTTGGCGACTTGGTTTGCCGCCACATACACTTGCGCAAAGCTCAGCCGTTCATCGCCATCGACAAGAAATTCTTTGTCGCCGTGCTGCGCGCAGAAATAAGCGAAATAATGCGACAGAGCGGGCGGCGCGACGGTGATGAAGGGAAGTGTGACCCCGCCGATTTCGACGGTCGACACTGGCATTGCCCCACCCGGGCCGGTCAATAGTGCGGTTACAGCATCCATGCGCGTGTCGAGCACTGATGGCATAGCGAATCTCTCCCTCTTGGTCTTATCGTTTTGCCACTCTATGGAGGGCAAAAGCCATGGGGAAAAGCCTTGATCCTGTCGATTCTCGCTGACGCTACGTCAGCCATACGTTATGACCAACTCGGGCTTGATCCGGTTTTGCTTGATCTTGGCTGGTTTAAGCTGCGCTGGTACTCGCTGAGTTATATCGCGAGCATCATGCTTGGCTGGTGGTATCTGACCAAGCTGATTGCTCAGCCGGGCGCTGCAATGGCGAAGCGGCATATTGATGATTTCGTTTTTTACGCAACGCTTGGCATCATTCTTGGCGGGCGGCTGGGATACTGTGTTTTCTACAAACCAGAGATGTTTCTCAATCCTCTGAGCGTGCTGCGGCTGTGGGAAGGCGGCATGTCGCTCCACGGCGGTTTCCTCGGCACAATCTTCGCGATCTCGCTATTTTGCCGCAAGCATCAGCTCAATATGCTCCGCGTCTGCGATTATATTGCCTGCGCGACGCCCTTTGGCCTTGTCCTCGTGCGCGTTGCCAATTTCGTGAACGGGGAACTTTGGGGGCGTCCAACGACGCTTGCTTGGGGCGTAATCTTCCCCGGCACAGGAGATGAAATTCCCCGGCACCCAAGCCAGCTTTATGAGGCCGGACTTGAGGGCCTCGTCTCGATGATCGTGCTGTGGTTCCTGTTCTGGAAAACCGATTCGCGCTATTATCCGGGGCGGCTCGTCGGCACAGGCTTGGTCATTTACGGTGCTGCGCGCTTTGGCCTTGAATTTTTGCGTCAGCCTGATGTGGGCCTTGAGAATCTTTCATGGGGGCTGACTATGGGGCAGACGCTCAGCCTGCCGATGCTGCTCGTCGGGCTTTATCTGATCTTCACCGCGAAATCGCGCCGGGTGCGCGTCGAATCGGTTAGCGGCGCTGCAAGTGTTGCGTGACTGGCGGCGTTGTTGAAGCCTTAGCCGAAGCGATTCGACAAAAAGGGCCGATATCGGTTGCCCATTTTATGGCAGCCGCAAACGCGCATTATTACGCGACGCGCGATCCGCTCGGGATTGCGGGCGATTTCACCACCGCGCCCGAAATCAGCCAGATGTTCGGCGAACTTGTTGGCGTCTGGCTTGCTGACCTATGGGATCGCACAGGACGACCCCAAGTGCATTATGTTGAGCTTGGCCCCGGCCGAGGCAGCCTCGCCCAAGATGCGCTTCGGGCGATGGCTTTGGCTGGCCTCACGCCTTGCGTGCACTTCGTTGAAACCAGCCCCGCATTGCGAGGCGTGCAGGCCGAGCGGGTGCCGGGTGCGATATTCCATGACGACATATCGACATTACCTGGCGATGCGCCACTCCTGATCGTTGCCAATGAATTTTTTGATGCGCTTCCAATCCATCAATTGATTCGCGGGCGTGCGGACTGGCACGAGCGGCGGGTCGCCGCCCAAGGACGTTTGTTTTTGCCCGTCGCAGATAAGGCTGTGCCCGAAAGCTTGATCCCAAAGGCGCTGCGTGATTCGCCCGTTGGCAGCATTATCGAAAGCGCGCCAGCGAGCGTTGCCATCGTTACAGCGCTTACCAAACGGTTAGGCATACAAGGCGGCGCGGCGCTGATCGTTGATTATGGTTATGACGGCCCAGCGGTTGGAGAAACACTTCAAGCGGTCAAAGGGCATCGCTATGCCAACCCATTTGATTCAGTGGGTGAGCAGGATCTGAGCGCGCATGTGGATTTTGCAACGCTAAGCGCGGCAGCAGCGCTAGCCGGGGCGGCGGTTTCAGGGCCGGTTGGGCAAGGGACTTGGTTGACTGCGCTTGGGATTGAGGCACGTGCGGCAGCACTCACCAAGGCCTCGCCAACGCGCGCCGCAGAGATTGGCGCGGCGCGGGAACGTTTGACTGAGCCCGATGCTATGGGAACATTGTTCCGCGTAATGGCACTGCGCGCGCCGCACTGGCCCGAACCAGCAGGATTTTGAGAAGGTGGAACAAGTGGAAGCTATCGACGTCCTCGCATCACGCACTCTAACGGGCGTATATCACGGGTTTCTCGGACGGCGGGGCGGGGTTTCGGCTAATTTCTATGCCAGCCTTAATGTCGGACTAGGCTCGAACGATGAGCGTGCAGCGGTGACCGAAAACCGTCGGCGTGCGGGTGAGGCCGTATTGCCGGGCGCTCAGCTTGTAACCCTCCACCAAGTCCACTCTGCCGACGTTGTGACAGTCGCCTTACCTTGGCCCGATGATGCGCGGCCTCATGCAGACGGGGTGGTTACCGACAGGCAAGGGCTTTTGCTCGGTATATTGACCGCTGACTGTGTCCCGGTGCTTTTTGCCGACATTGAGCGCGGGATCGTTGGTGCGGCCCACGCAGGCTGGAAAGGCGCGCTTGGCGGCGTCACCGATAATGTCATCACCGCGATGGTTGGGCTGGGTGCGCAGCGCGATTCGATTGTCACAGCGATTGGCCCGTGCATTGGCCGCGCTTCGTATGAAGTCAGTGATGATTTTGCGAAGGTGTTTGAACAGGCTGATTCGGCCAACGAACGTTTCTTTACCGGGGGCAAGGCCGGGCATCATTATTTTGATATCGAAGCCTATGTCATCCACCGCCTCAGCGCCGCAGGGATCCTCCGAATTGATCCGCTGGGACTCGATACTTATGCCGAACCGGAGCGCTTTTTCAGCTATCGCCGCACCTGTCACGCCGGCGAGACTGATTATGGCCGCCAGATTTCGCTCATTGGTATCGGATAAGCGGTGGACTGCGGATTCCATCGTCCGTTTTGTGCAGCTTAACACAGCATTAAAAAAATCCAATTGCCAACAAAAGAACGAATCGCTAGGGGGCAATGCTGCGGGTCCGAGCGGCGTGAAATCCCTTTGCGTGCTCGCCGCTTTGTTTGACCCCAACGGGAGGATATTTTTATGAAGAAGATTGCAACTCTGTCACTCGTACTCGCCGCTTCACTTACGCTTGCTGCGTGCAGCCAGAAGGCCGCCGATGAATCAGCAAACGCTGCTGACACAATGGCAACCGAAGCTGTTGCTGGCGCTGAAAATGCTGCTGACGCATCAATGGAAGCCATGGGCAACGCAACTGACGCGATGGCCAATGGCACTGCAGCCGGTGCAGATGCAGTGATGAACGGTGCCGATGCAATGGGCGAAAAAGCCGATGCAATGGGCGAAAAAGCTGACGCTATGAAAGATAGCGCAGTCGATGCCGCTGCAGACGCAATGAAGAAGTAATTTATTTGGCCGTAAGGCTGAATTTGCTTTAAGAAAGGCCGCATCCCAAACCGGGTTGCGGCCTTTTTTGTATCTAAGTGTTGCTCAAAATGAGGACATTGACATGCGTTTGATTCTCGGGCTTGCGCCTCTAATACTCCTCGCAGGATGTGCCGAGGAGCCTGCGCCGAACAGCGTTGACGCGGCAACCCCTGCGGAAGCCGAAGCACTCAACGACGCGGCAGAAATGCTTGATCAAACCGAGCCACCCCCGCGCCTGACGAATGACACGGGCGACGTGCCGTCTCCGCCGGTGCCTGCGCAATAAAAAGGCCGGAAGGTTTCCCCTCCGGCCCCTTTTTGCGTTGGGTATTGAGCAGACTTAGAAGTCCATTCCGCCCATGCCACCCATTCCGCCCATGCCGCCGGGCATACCGCCGCCAGCAGCCTTATCTTCGGGTGCATCCGAGATTGCGGCTTCGGTGGTGATCAAGAGACCAGCGACCGATGCAGCATCCTGAAGGGCTGTACGAACAACTTTGGTTGGATCGATCACGCCCGCCTTGACGAGGTTTTCATACACATCGGTTGATGCATTAAAGCCTTGGTTTTCGTCATTCTCGCGCAGGAGATTGCCCGAAACCACAGCGCCATCAAAACCAGCATTGCTTGCGATCTGACGCAGTGGGGCAATGATCGCCTTGCGGATGATATCGATACCGCGTGTCTGGTCGTCATTGACGCCCTTCATGCCATCAAGTGCCTTGGTGGCATAAAGAAGTGCTGTACCGCCACCGGGAACAATGCCTTCTTCAACTGCCGCGCGTGTTGCGTGAAGCGCATCATCAACGCGGTCTTTGCGTTCTTTCACTTCAACTTCGGTTGAACCACCAACCTTGATCACGGCAACGCCGCCAGCAAGTTTGGCAAGACGCTCTTGCAGCTTTTCCTTGTCATAATCGCTGGTGGTATTTTCGATCTGCGCACGGATCGCTTCAACGCGGCCCTTGATCGCATCGGCTTCACCCAGACCGTCAATGATCGTGGTGTTGTCCTTGTCAATCGTGACGCGCTTGGCCGAACCGAGCATCCCGAGGGTTACGGTTTCAAGCTTGATACCAAGATCTTCGCTGATCATTTCACCCTTGGTCAGGATTGCGATGTCTTCGAGCATCGCCTTGCGACGATCGCCAAAGCCTGGTGCCTTAACCGCTGCAACCTTGAGGCCGCCGCGCAGCTTGTTGACCACGAGGGTCGCAAGCGCTTCGCCTTCAATGTCTTCGGCAATGATGAGGAGCGGACGACCTGACTGAACAACGGCTTCCAAAATTGGGAGCATTGCTTGCAGGTTCGACAGCTTCTTTTCGTGGATCAGGATGTAGGGGTCCTGAAGCTCGACCGTCATCTTTTCAGGGTTGGTGATGAAATATGGCGAGAGATAGCCACGGTCAAACTGCATCCCTTCAACAACGTCGAGTTCGGATTCACGACCCTTGGCTTCTTCAACGGTGATGACGCCTTCTTTGCCGACCTTTTCCATCGCCTTGGCAATCATTTCGCCAATTTCGCTTTCGCCATTGGCTGAGATCGTTCCGACCTGAGCGATCTCCGATGTGCCAGCAACAGGCTTTGAACGGGCTGCGAGATCAGCAACAACCTTGTTCACCGCAAGATCAATGCCGCGCTTCAAATCCACCGGGTTCATGCCAGCGGCAACTGATTTCATGCCTTCGCGGATGATCGCTTGGGCAAGAACGGTTGCTGTCGTGGTGCCATCGCCTGCGGCGTCATTGGTTTTCGAAGCAACTTCACGCACCATCTGCGCGCCCATATTTTCAAACTTATCCTTGAGTTCGATTTCTTTGGCGACGGTTACGCCGTCCTTGGTGATTCGGGGAGCGCCAAAGCTCTTATCGAGTACGACGTTACGGCCTTTGGGGCCAAGTGTGACCTTTACCGCGTCGGCAAGGATATCAACGCCGCGCAGGATGCGCTCACGCGCGTCGCGGCCAAATTTTACGTCTTTTGCAGCCATGTGCTTATTCCTTCAAAAAATTCGTGGGGGAGGGTTGGGTTAGCCGACGATCCCAAGGATATCGGATTCCTTCATGATCAGCAGATCCTTGCCATCAACCTTGACTTCAGTGCCTGACCATTTGCCGAACAGGATGGTATCACCAGCCTTCACGTCAAGCGGGGTCACCTTGCCATCTTCTGACTTGGTGCCAGTGCCAACGGCAACGACTTTGCCCTCTTGTGGCTTTTCTTTGGCGGTGTCTGGAATGATAATGCCGCCAGCCGTCTTTTCCTCGGCCTCGACACGCTCAACAAGCACGCGATCGTGCAATGGACGAAATTTCATATGCTTTTCCTCATATTTGCTGCCCAGCCAATGCCGGACAGACTCTGTGATTTCGCTTGGGTGCTGGCACTCGCATAGGGTGATTGCTAGCAAGTGCGAAATGGTAGTTAAAAGCAGTCACGTCAAGGCCGAAGGTCGAGAATTTTGTTAAGCGTGTGGCAATAATCCTAATCTTGCCCGCGCCCGCCAGCGCCAGAGCATCAACACGCTGACCACGCCAAGCCCCGACGCCAGCCCGATCCAGATGCCAACGCCCTGCATCCCGCCCCAGAAGGCGAGGCCGGTGCCAATCCCGATCCCGATCACCCAATATCCAAACAGCGCGAACACCATCGGCACGCGGGTATCGTGCAGGCCGCGCAGCATCCCCGCGCCGACGACTTGTGCGCCGTCCGCGATCTGGAACACTGCCGCAACCAACAGGAATGATCCCGCAAGTTCAACCACGCGCGCATTTTCGGCCAAGCTGCGATCAATGAATATCCCGATCAACGCGCCGGGAAAGAGCAGCAGCGTAAGCGCCATTACCGCCATGAAGCCAACGCCCAGCACAAACGCCATCCATCCCGAACGGTGGATCGCCGCGTCATCCTTGCGGCCATAACCGATGCCAACGCGGATCGTTGCAGCTTGGGCGAGTCCCATCGGCACCATGAAGGTCATTGAGGCAATCTGGAGCGCGATGGTATGTGCCGCGACTGAATCTGCGTTGATCAATCCCATCAACCAGACTGCGGCGGCAAATACGCCTGCTTCAAACCCAAGTGTGATCGCGATTGGCAGGCCAAGTTGCCATATTGCGCGGTATCGCGCCCAATCGGGACGCCAGAACCGGCCGAACAGTCGGTATCGCCGGAAGCGCCGCGCGCGGATGATGACAAGCCCGAGCGCGAACATCATCAACGTCCAAACGATTGACGTGCCAAGCCCCGCGCCAAACAGCCCAAGTGCCGGCAGTCCGAATTTCCCGAAGATCAAGGCCCAGCTAATCAAGGCGTTAAGCGCAATGCCAATCAGGCTCACCGCCAGCACCCAGCCGGGGCGTTCAAGTGCTGCCAGAAAACTGCGCATCGCCTGAAACAACAGGAACGGCAGCATTGACCATTGATAGCCGTGGATAAACTGGCCCGCGCCCTTGGCGAGTTCTGGCTCTTGGCCAAACGCGAGCATGATGCCTTCGGTATGCCAGAGCAGCACCCACATCGGGATGACAATCGTGACGATGGCCCACAGGCTTTGCCGGAACGTCCGCCGCACATCGCGCACCGAATTGGATTTGCGCCCAATTTCGGAGGCCATCATCGGAGCGGCGGCATAAACCAGCCCTAGCGAGAAAATCGTCAGCGCCATGTTCAGGTTCAGCCCGAGCGCAGACGCTGCCAATTCGCGCGCGCCAAGCCTGCCGAGCAGGATCACATCAGTCGCCGAAATCAGAGTCATGGTGAGGTTTGACAGGATCAACGGCCACGCGAGCGCGAGCATCGCCCACGCCTCGTCGCGCCACGGATGTGAGGTGCTGTTTTCTAAAGAGGCTTCATTTGCAGACATCGGCACGGCGTTAGACGAACATCTGCGGTGCCGCGAAGTTTTTTTGTGCGCCTGTAACCAAAGCCGTCGTTAGGCCGAAATATTTAGCAATATTTGAATGAGCTTGCTCAGGGAACCCGGTGGTATTCAATGCCCCTTGGGTCGCGTTATCCCTGAGCCGGGTTGCCAGCAATGGCAGTCCTCAGGGCCAAGTCTGGATTGTGCGTAGCCTCCCTTTCAGACTTGGCCTTGTATTATACGGTGTGGAGTGGTTTGGCGTTTATGGTGGCAAATGATGCATCTCTGGCGCGCCTGATGGCGATGGTTCAACAGGGAGATAAACTTGCCTACGTCACGTTGCTCGGCGAATGTAAAACATGGCTGGCGCGCTATTTTTCAAAGCGGATTGCGCCGTCGGCGGTTGATGACTTGGTTCAAGAAACGCTGATCTCGCTCCACCGGAAGCGCGCGACGTATGAGCCTTCACGGCCGTTCTTGCCGTGGCTGGCGGCGATCGCGCGTTACCGCTGGGTTGATCAATTGCGCAAAACCTACCGCGCCGATGAGACCGAGCTTGTCGCAGAATTAAGCGTTGCGTCCGATGAATCGGGCATTATCGCGCGGATTAGTATCGACCGCTTGCTTGAGCATCTGCCCGAAAAGCAGGCGTATGTTATTCGAATGGTTAAGATTGATGGGCTATCGATTAGCGAGGCCGCGCTGCGCAGCGGTCAATCGGAGCCGCTTGTCAAAGTGAATATTCACCGTGGCCTTAAAAAATTGGCCGCGCTGGTTGAAAGAGAATGAAGATGGTACAGTTTGATATAAGCGCTCTGGTTGATGATTTGACACCTGTGCGTGTGTTAAAGCGTCGCGATACTCTGCTGTTGGCGGTGGGGGCCACATTTGTCGCGTCAGTGATTGTCGCGCTGACTTACGGGATGCGCGGTGATGTTCTTGCAGGCAACCCGCATCCGATCGTCATCATTCGCGCAGGGCTATTGCTGCTGCTTGGCCTGGCAACCACGCTTGCTGTGTCTGCGATGGCGCGCCCTTCGGTTGGTAAAGTGCAAAATGGCTGGGTGTGGGCACTTGCGGCGGCGGCGGTGCTGCCTTTTGCGGCACTCGCCAAATTTATCTATCTTTCTGCTTCGGGGCAGCCACTTGATCTGTTCATGCTCGATTTTGAATTTGGCCCTCGCTGCCTGATGATCAGCAGCGTCAGTGCGCTCTGGATCGCAAGCTTCATGACATGGTGGTTGCGGCGCGGCGCACCCATCGCGCTCAATCGGGCGGGCTGGTTGGTCGGCATCGCGGCGGGCAGTTTTGGCACATTCAGTTTTAACGTCTACTGCAACTCGGTCAGCATCTTTTATATCGGGTTTTGGTACAGCGTTGCGGTAACGCTCTGCGCCGTTGCGGGTCGGCTGATCGTGCCGCGTCTTATCCGCTGGTAGAAGACTGTGGCCTGTTGGCAGATGAGAGTCAGCCAAGCGCGTTTACAGTTTGGCAAAGTCGCTTTAACGCCGGGATTACGATAGTGATTTCTTAGGCGGTGTTATGAAGCTTGCAAAACTTGCGTGGGGTGTCTTGGTTGGGGTGAAGAACGGGCTTGTCCTGATATTCATGCTGCTGTTCTTTGGTGCGCTTTATGCCGTGATGTCTGCAGATCCCAACGCAGCGCGCGGCAAAGGCGGCGCGCTATTGCTTGCATTTGACGGGCCGATTGTTGATCAAAAAACTGAGATTGACGCGCGCAGCTTCCTGCTCGGTGATGGCACGGTTGGTACACAGTATCAGCTTGATGATGTCCTCAATGCGCTTGATGTTGCGGCGACCGACGATGATATCAAAACCGTGGTTCTTGATCTTGACCGCTTTGCCGGGGCGGGCCGGGTTGCGCTCCAGAATATTGGCGAGCGGCTCGATAAGGTAAAGGCCGCGAAAAAGCCCGTGCTTGCCTTTGCTACGGGATATTATGATCAGAATTACAGCCTTGCCGCGCACGCGAGTGAGGTTTGGCTTGATCCGATGGGGGCTGCTGCGATTGCGGGGCCAGGGGGCAGGCAGCCTTATTTCAAGGGGTTGGTTGACCGTTTCGGGGTTAATGTCCATGTTTACCGCGTCGGCAAATATAAGAGCTTTGTTGAGCCGTTCACGCTGACGCAGCAATCGGCCGAGGCAAAAGCCGCCAATCAAGCGCTGGCCGATGTAATCTGGGCTGATTGGCAGGCGCGTGTCGCTAAGGCACGGCCAAAGGCGCAGCTTGCGGCCTTTATTAAAGACCCGCTTGCCGGAACAAATGGCAACGGTGCGTCACTTGCGGAGGCAAGCCTAAAGGCCGGAATGGTTGACAAGCTTGGCGATTACACAGCCTTCACCTCGCGCGTTGCCACGCTGGCTGGCGAAGATGAAGATGCGCGCGAAGGCTTTCGCTCAAGTCGGATTGCCGATTATATCAAGGCCAATCCGCGCAGTACGAGCGGTGATGCGGTCGGCATCATCCACGTCGCAGGCACGATTGTTGACGGCGAAGCGCCGAGCGGATCGGCTGGCGGCGATACTGTTTCAGCACTCATCGGCGAAGGCCTTGCCAAGAAGAATCTCAAGGCATTGGTGCTGCGCGTCGATTCACCCGGTGGTTCGGCACTGGCCTCCGAAAAAATCCGGCTCGCGCTGATGGAGGCCAAGAAGGCTGGCCTGCCGGTCATTGTTTCGATGGGCAATGTTGCCGCATCGGGCGGTTACTGGGTCGCAATGGCAGGCGATAAAATTTTTGCTGAACCGTCAACGATCACTGGATCAATTGGCGTCTTTGGGATCATCCCAAGCTTTGAAAACACGCTTGGCCGCTACGGGGTTACCAGCGACGGCGTAAAAACGACGCCGCTTTCGGGTCAGCCTGACTTTATCGGCGGTTTCAATCCTGAAACTGACAACTTCATTCAAACGAGCGTTGAAAATATCTACACCCAGTTTCTTCAACTGGTTTCGGCGTCACGCAAATTGCCGCTCGAAAAGGTTGCCGAAATTGCGCAAGGGCGCGTCTGGGATGGCGGCACCGCGCGTCAGCTTGGGCTGGTTGATGCCTTTGGTTCGCTAGATGATGCCGTTGCTGAAGCCGCCAAGCGCGCGAAGATTGCGCCGGGTGATGTTCGCCGCGTCGTTCTTGCACCAAAAGAGAGCTATCTGGCGGGCTTGCTCGCGGGTTGGGGAAGGGCACAAACCTCGCGCACTGACATCATCACGCGATTGGTGCGTCAGCAGCAGGCCGCGTTTGTTGCAGGTCTTGGCGATGCCGCATCGGTTATCACAGGCCCGGCGGTTCAGGTGCGCTGTTTGTCGTGCCCGCCAACCGTGATAAGCCCAACACCGACGAACATCTTCACTCAGATCAAAAACAGGTTTTTTAATGATTGATATCCGCGCCGCCACACCCGACGATGCTGCTGCGATTGCGGCAATTTATGCGCCTTATGTTGTGACCAACGCTGTCTCGTTTGAATCCGAAACGCCGGGAACCAAGGGGATGCGCGCGCGGATGATCGCGCATGATGGGCTGTATCCGTGGATTGTGGCGGTTGATACTGAAAGCGACGTTGTGCTCGGCTACGCCTATGGCAAACCGTTTCGTGCGGGGTCAACCTACCGCTTTGTGACTGAGGTTGCGGTATATTCGGCGGGCGAACTTGAGGGGAAGGGCATCAAGCGTTCGTTGCTCAACAGCCTGATCGCAACAATGATCGCACAGAATTTTACGCAAGCCATTTCAACACTGATGACGCCCAATGACCGCTTGATCCAACTTTATGAGGCCGCCGGTTTCCGCCGTGCTGGCGCGTACCGTGAGGTAAGTTATAAGAGCGGGCAGTGGAATGATGTCGGCATCTGGCAACGCGAGCTCGCCGACGCTGGTATGCCGCCTGATGAAGTGAAGCCGTTCGCTGAGGTTGGAGTGTTACGCGGGTAAATTTAATCGATTGACGCTGTAACCAACGCAGCACCTCATCCGAAATGTGACAGAGATCACAAAGTATAAGGGTGAGAAAATGATCAAAATTATGAAAAACCTCGGTGTCGCAATTGCGCTTGGAGTTGTCGCGCTTGGCGCATCGGCTCCTGCGATTGCAAAGCCAACCTACACCGGCTTATTCGGTTCCGTCGCCGCTGGCGGTTATGACGTTACCAGCTATTTCACGGGCAAAGGCACCCCGCAGAAGGGCGATAAGGCGTTTGCAGTTACGTACAACGGCGCGACCTATCATTTCGCGAACAAGGCCAATGCAGACACATTCAAGGCGACCCCAGCCAAATTTGCCCCGCAATATGGTGGCTATTGCGCTTGGGCGATGGCTGGTGGCAGCAAAGCGCCGGGTGATCCAGAATATTACCGCGTGGTCAGCGGCAAGCTTTATCTGAACTACAATAAGGGTGTTCAGGATAAGTGGAATAAAGACATTGCTGGCTTCATTCAGCAGGCCAATGGCGAATGGCAGAAAATTTCCTGATCATCGGGCCGTACTCAACGAATCCGTTAGCGTTCGTCACACGCCCATTCTGGGCCAAGGGTAACAGCCCTGATTTGCATACTCTCAAGGAGACTAAACATGACAAAATCACTTAATCTCGCCACTATGCTTGCAGTAGCAGGCGGCCTCACGATGGCAATCGCGCCAACCGCAGCATCAGCAACATGTGCGCCAATTTCGCGCAGTAGCTGCGGCGCGTGTTCGGCCAAAGCAAAAAAAGTCAAAAAGGCCAAGGTTGCTAAGGCAGGCTGCTGTGCCGCCGCTCCTTGTGCTGCCAAGAAAGGCTGCTGCGCCGCCAAACCTTGCGCGCCTAAGGCAGGTTGCTGTGCAGCGAAGTGCAGCCCCAAGGCATAATCATACGATATTTTCTCCACCTCTTGGGGGCGGCGTGGTATCGCTGCCCCCGGCTTTTTCTGGTTGATCATGTCCCCTCAACAGGCTGCACAATCACTGGTTGAAACGACCATTGCAATGCACCAGTCGGGCATTCCGCTGATGCGCCGCGTTCTGCCGCCCGAGGTTGAAGCGACACTGTGGGAACATTATCCCGAGCATGATGCGGTCAGCCCGCATAACGGCTCACGCTATTTTTATCACTGCCACCCGGTTGAAGAACGCGGCGCTGGCGAACATGGTCATTTCCATTTATTCTTGCCTAGATTGGCGATGGAACAACCAAATGGCGCGAAATGCGCGCCCGCCGATCTTGAGGCTGACCGGGCCGATGTCGTTCATGTTGCAGCGCTTTCGGTAAGCCCTGAAGGGCTGCCTATCGCCATGTTTACCGTCAACCGCTGGGTCTGTGACGAATGGCTGTTCAGCAACAGTGATATCATGGCGGTGATCGATAGTTTCGATTTAGCGGGTGCTGACGGTGATCCGCTCGTCAACGCTTGGCTGACCGCAATGGTGCATCTCACAAAACCAATGATTGGCGCGCTACTCGTTGAACGCGATGAGCGGTTGTCAGCGGCGAATTGGGATGGTGAAGATACTGCGCTTGAGGTGATGTCAATTGTACCGGTTGATCTGCAAGGCCTCGTTGACCCCTATCTTGATTAGCCCGCCGCTTGCCACAGCTTGATCGCCTCAAGTGGATAAACCAGCATTACGATGCTGAGCGTCAAATTGTCGCGGATCATATAGAGCGTGAACAGCTCAAATATGACGATGATCGCCGCTGTCGCTTTCCAAGGCAGGCGCGCCGCGATCAGGAACCCCGCAATCATCCAACCGCCGTCGGCAATTGAATTGAGGATCGAATCGCCTGAATAGCCCAGTGCCATCGTTTCCTCACGGTAACGATTGATCACCATCGGCGTGTTTTCAAGAATTTCCCATGCGAGTTCGAGGATGGTCGCCATGATCAGCCACGCGCCGACCGGACGGCGGCGCATTAGCCACCAGCCTAACCCAAAGAACAGCATCCCGTGGATCATGTGGCTCGGGGTGTACCAATCGGCGATATGCTGACTATTGCCGGGGCCGTTAACCTCACCCTCCCACAGCTTGACGAAACCGCAGGTGCAGATGGGCGGGCGCTCCATCGCAAAGAGGATCGCGGCAACAACAATGAAGATCACCACTGTAATCAACCAATATTTGCGTGAAATATCAGCCATGATGTTCCCCCTGTTCGACCAATTGATTTGAGTTTGCAGCAAAGTCAGTTAAACTTTGGTTGCGGGGTAAGGCAGAGACTGTCGAGGCTTTTATGGTTCTTACGCGCATTTTCCGAACGTTTTTGCCTTTTGCATTGCTGACCTCGGTTGGATGCGGCGGCGATGGTGATACGAATGCACCGCCTCAGCCGCTTGATCTGCCGCCTGTGTTCACCTCGGCCACGGCGCAGAATGTGCCTGAAAATAGCAGTGGCACAGTTTACACAGCGACAGCGACACCGAGCAATAATGGTGCGCTAACTTTTTCAATCGCAGGCGGGGCAGATGCGGCGCGCTTCGCGATTACGGCTGCTGGAGCATTGTCTTTTGTCGCGGCACCTGATTTTGAAAATCCGGCTGACGCAGATCGCAACAATATCTATCTCGTGCGGATTGGCTTTGCCGATACGCGCTTTACGCTGTTTGCTGATGTCTCGATCACCGTAACTGATCGTTCTGATGGGGCTTTCCGTGTGCGACGGGCGGGCAGTGGGTTTACCGCGCCACTCGGTTTAATCCCGCTGCCGGATAATTCAGGGCGGGTGCTGGTCGCTGAACAAGCGGGGCGTATTCGTATCCTCAACCCCGCGACGGGGGCGATTGATCCTGTGCCAATGCTTGATATTGCTTCGACTATATCAAGTGGGGGTGAACGCGGGCTGCTCGGTCTTGCACTTTCGCCCGATTTTAGCGGCAACCGAATGCTGTATGTCAACGTCACCAACTTGGCTGGAAATACCGAAATTCGCAGCTACCGTGTGCCTGCGAATAACAGCGTCCCGACTGACCAGGTCGGCGATGTCATCCTGACATTCACGCAGCCGTTTGCCAATCATAATGGCGGCTGGATTGAATTTGGCCCTGATGGGTTTCTTTATATCGGCAGCGGCGACGGCGGCAGCAGTGGCGATCCCCAAGATAATGCGCAGAACCGGAACAATTTGCTTGGCAAAATCTTACGGGTTGATGTTCGCAGCGATGCCTTCATCAGTGATGCAAACCGTGATTACGCGATTCCGCCAAGCAACCCGTTTGCAAGTAGTGGCGGTGCACCTGAAATCTATGCCTTTGGTCTGCGCAATCCGTTTCGTGCCAGCTTCGATTCAGTAACAGGCAATCTGTTTATCGGCGATGTTGGGCAAAACTTGATTGAAGAAATAGATTTGATCCGCCCCGGTGAGGTTGGCCTCAACTTTGGCTGGGCACGGCTTGAAGGCACTAGGACATTTGGTGGTCAGCCACCGGCAGGCGCGACGCCGCCTGTCGCTGAATATAGCCACGGCACCGGGCCAACACAGGGCTTTTCTGTGACGGGCGGCTATGTCTATCGAGGGCCAGTTGAATCGCTTCAAGGTCAATATATTTTTGCTGATTTCGTCCGTCCGGTGATTTTCAGTGTTCCCGCGACCAGCCTTGTTCAGGGTCAGACGGTGCCCTCAAGCGTGTTTACCTTGCGCGCCAGTAGTTTTGTCCCCGTCGCGGGTACAATTACTAATGTTGCAAGCTTCGGCATTGATCAGGCACGCAATCTTTATATCGTCGATTTTGACGGCGAAATTTATGTGATTGAGCCAAGCTGACATAATTTTCACACGCGGGCGATGTTGACGCAGCCCCATCGTTGCGGGCAAGAGCGCATATGGCCGTCGCAATCACATCAGACCCGTTCAAATTCAAACGACGGGGTATCCTTTTTATCGTGTCGTCGCCTTCAGGGGCAGGCAAATCGACGATTGCGCGTAAGCTGCTTGCATCAGATGCCGGGCTTGAGATGTCGGTGTCGGCAACGACCCGGCCACCACGCCCCGGCGAAGTTGACGGGCGTGATTATCATTTCGTTGACACGCCAACCTTCAAGGAAATGGTTGCCAAAGGCGAATTTCTTGAATGGGCGCATGTCTTTGGTCATCGTTATGGCACGCCGCACGGTGCGGTGGAAAAGGCATTGTCCGACGGCCGCGACGTGCTGTTCGACATTGATTGGCAGGGCGCGCAGCAGCTTTATCAGCTTGCGGGTGGTGATGTTGTCCGCGTGTTTATTTTTCCGCCGTCGATGGAGGAGCTTGAGCGCCGTCTGCGTTTGCGTGGCACTGATAGCGATGAAGTGATCGATGCGCGCATGTCACGTGCTACCGCTGAAATCAGCCACTGGGATGGGTATGACTATGTGCTGGTCAACGATAATGTTGAGCACTGTTTTGAAAAGGTCAACGCGATCCTCGTTTCTGAACGATTGAAGCGAAGCCGCCAAACCGGCCTCATTGGCTTCGTGCGCGGGCTAATGAAGTAGGCGCTTGAGCCTCTGCCCCAATGGGTATAGCCTCCACTGCATTACAATGTAGGGAGCGCCATCGTCATGATTAAGTTAGCCATTGGTAGTTTTGCTGCTGCCGTTGCGATGTTTGTGACGGGTTTTATTTTCTTTGCGACGCCGATTGGTATGGTCGCTTATTCGAGCGCGAATGAGACGCAAAGCGCCGCAGTCCAAGCGGCACTCGCGGCGAACCTGCCGCAGACAGGCACATATATGGTGCCTGATCCCTCAACACAGTCTGGCACGACGCTTTACGGGCAGGGGCCGGTGGCAACGGTATTTTATAACAGCAAGGGCTTTTCACTCAGCGATATGAGCGGGATTGGTTATGGCTTTTTGCAGGAACTGATCGTCTGCATCCTGATCGCGGCTGCGCTCAGTACGCTTGATCGGCGCATCCCCGATTTTGCCTCACGCGCTAAAATCGTCATCCTGTTTTCGGTTGCCGCCTCGGCGATGATCAACCTCGGCAATCCGATCTGGTTGCACCATGATTGGACGTATTGGACATATACCTTCATCGCGGATTCAGCGATGTTGATTGTGGCTGGCCTTGTGATTGCGCGCTGGTTCCTGCCTGTCGCGGCGGAAATGCCAGCGCCGTCAGCCGTCGTTCAGCAACCGCAGGAACCGACAGGCTGACACAAAGTCAGCACGGCGCAGCGTGCGCGCGTCGGCGGCCATCCAATCTTCGCCCCATTGTTCGGCCTGCCAAAGCTCGTCGAGATGAGCAACGTCAAATGCCGCGTCTGGCTCAATCTCGCGTTCAAGCACAGCCAGTGCGATCACGAGAGAGCCGCTGATCGTCACAATGTGCGAAAGTGCGGCTAGTTCGAAAGCATTGCGTGAAGCAATTGCCGCAGCTAGCCGGGAAACTGTTTGGGTTGGCTGCGCTTGGTGCATGATCCCAGTGACGCGTGTGAAGGTGACATCATAGCGTGCTTGCGCCCACTCTAGCAGCGGTTCCCATGCGGCCAATTGCCGTGCGACAAGTTCAGGCGGATCATCGGCGCGGTAGCAGAGCAGGTCGCTTTCAGCATAAACCGCAAGACCCGCCGCATAGGCCTTCGTGTCAGGCGCAATCAAATCAATCGCGGCATTGGCAAGGCCGCCCAGCCGCATAGTTTCAGGTTTGATCTCGACGTCCTGCGCGCGCCATTCCTCGGCAACCGCCTCGGCGAGCGCATTGGTTGGGAGCGTCAGCAGCGCCTTGCGCGGCGTGCGCACTGGCCGGGCATCAAGCAGAATGCCGCGCTCCGCCGTCACAGAAACGCTCTTGTAAAACCGTTTCATTCAGGCGTGCGCCACATCCGTTTGAGCAGCACAGGCGCGAGAAAGAAATCTACCGCGCCGATGACGAGCAAGACATAGCCAAGCACTGGCATCAATTCAGGCATCAGCTTACCGCCGATATTGGCCGCACCTGCAAAGATGAAAGCGAGTGCTGAAAAGCGCACAAGATTGAGGATCATGAAGCGTTTTTTGGCCAGTTCTTCGTTCATGTCATTGCCTTCAGCATCTGGTTGGGGTGACTGACAACGGTATATGCCCCCGCCGCGCTCAGTTCGTGCGGCTCATGATAGCCCCAATCAACGCCGAGCGCGCGCGCCTTCGCAGCAACGCCCATCGCCATATCAAAGCTCGTGTCGCCAATCATCACTGTCGTTTGCGGCGCTGTGCCTGCATCGGCCATCGCTTGATACACCATTGACGGATGCGGCTTTGACGGATGACGATCAGCGGTTTGGAGCGTCACAAACCGGTCTAATATTCCGTGATGTTCAAGGCAGAGCGCAAGCCCGCGATCCGATTTGCCCGTCGCTACGCCGAGCAGCCAGCCATCAGATTGCAGCGCGTCCATCGCGGCGAGAATGCCGTCAAACATTGGTTCTTCGACCAGACCACGCCCGCGCAGGCGGTGGAAGGCATTCTTATAATCCTCCGCCAGTGCTTTGTGGAGCGCATCCTCAGCGTCGGGCAGCAGCGCTTGCATCGCGGGAACAAGGCTGAGGCCAACCACCCGCCGGGTCGCGCTGCGCGGGGGCGGCGTCATTCCAGCGCGGGTGAAGGCATCCTCCATCGCGAGGCAGATGTTAGCCTGCGAATCAACGAGTGTGCCGTCACAGTCAAAGAGGGCGAGGCGGTTCATTTTCCAAGCTCACGCATTAAATGCGCCATTGCTTTTTGGCCGTGGGTTTCAAGTGCATTGGCAACACGGTTGCGCACTTCCTGAGGTTTGTTTTGACCAAGCTTGGCGGTGCTGCGCCATGCGGTCACGCGCATTTCAAAGCCGATGATTGCGCCGCGCATTTTATCAAATAGCCCGTCGCTCATTTTATGGCGTGTCCATTCGGGCTTCGGGGCGAGGCGGGCTTCTTGTTCAGCGGTCAGCGCATCGGCTTGCGCGGTGAGTGCCTCGTCACTCATCCGCCGCACGACACCCTGCATTTCAAGCGCGAGGTAATTCCATGTCGGCACCTGATCACCGCCAAGTTCGTACCAGTCGGGGCTGATATAAGCGTCGGGCCCGTTGACCACGAACAGCGCTTCGGCACCGTCCAGATGTTTGGCAATCCCGTTGCCGCGCGCGGTGTGGAACGCGATCCGGTCATCATCCAGAAACACAAACGGCAAATGCGCGACACGCGGGCCATCGGGCGTTCCGGCGAACAGCATCCCGAAACCAATCTCACGCGCAAAGCCGCGCAGGGTATCACGGTCGTCCCAGCGAAAGGCCGCATTGGGATGCATTATTTCGTCTTGCCCTTCCCGCGCGCAGGCGGCGAACTGCTCCGCCCACGCCGTTCGCCCTTGCGTTCCTTGCGTGCCGATTTGGCGATGTTGGTGGCAAGGCGCTTTTTGCCCTCGGCAGTGTCTTTGAATTTCACTTCATCGAGGAGCAGCGCATCACCGTTGGCCTCATCAAAACCCAAATCAGTGAGCGTTTCGGCAAAATGGGGCGGCAGATCAGCGCGCACGTCAATCTGCCCGCCGCCGGTTGGATGATCAACGCGGATGCGCCGCGCGTGGAGGTGCATTTTGCGGCTGATCGTACCTGTCAGGAACGCATCGCGCAGGCCGTATTTGCCGTCGCCGACAATTGGATGACCAATTGCCGCCATATGGACGCGGAGCTGATGCGTACGCCCGGTGAAGGGCTGAAGCTCAACCCAAGCGGCGGTATTGCCCGCGCGTTCAATCACGCGGTAGCGGGTGCGCGCGGGGCTGCCTTCCTTCTGATCAACGTGCATTTTCTCGCCGCCGCTGCCGGGTTGCTTTGAGATTGGCAGCTCGACCATGCCGTCATGGATTTCGGGCACGCCAACGACGATGGCCCAATAGACCTTGCGCGCGGTACGGCTTGAAAAGGCCTTGGCGAAATGCGCGGCGGAACTGGCCTTGCGCGCAATCAAGAGCGCGCCGCTGGTATCCTTGTCAAGTCGGTGGACAAGCTTTGGCCGCCCGTCGATCTCAAACCATAGCGCGTCAAGCAAGCGGTCAACATGCTCATCGGTTTTGGTGCCGCCCTGCGTCGCGAGGCCGGGTGGCTTGTTAAGCACGAGTGCTGCGTCATCCTTATAGATCACAAGGCTTTCGGCGAATGCGGTTTCATCTTCGCTCAGTTCGGGGCGCTGCTTCTTTGGCCGAGGCGGGCGCACCGACGCATTTTCGGGCGTGGGTGCGGCCTCAGCCGGGGGCACGCGGATGCTTTGACCCGCCTCGATCCGATCACCCGGCGTGGCGCGCTTCCCGTCCACGCGGAGTTGACCAGTGCGTGCCCAGCGTGACACAAGGTTGAAACTCGCATCGGGCAGGTTGCGCTTGAACCAGCGATCAAGGCGAATGCCGTCATCATCGGGCTTTACGGTGAAGGTGCGGACGGCGTCGCTCATGTGCGTGCCACCGCGAAACCGAGCGCGAGTGCGGCGATTGATCCCACGACCGAAGCGACTGCGTAACCCGCCGCCATCGCCATTTGTCCACGTTCGATCATTTGGAAACTTTCAAGGCTGAATGCTGAGAAGGTGGTGAAACCACCAAGAATGCCAACGCCGACGAACAGGCGAACGCCTTCGCTTGCCACGCCGCGCAGGACGAGTGCAGCAAGCAAGCCCATTGCGAAGCCACCAATCAGGTTGACGGCAAGCGTAGCAAACGGAAAGCTGCTTCGCCCAGCGAGCGCCAAACTAGCGAGATAGCGCAGCGCCGCGCCAATCGCGCCGCCAGCCATTACAGGGAATATAGGGTTCATGGGCGTGGCCTTAGCTGGGTTGGAGGAAATGGGAAAGGGAAGGCTTTGATAGTAGCTTGCTGGGCCAAAGCCGAATGGAGTTTTTACAACTCCAAACCCCAAACCGTTCAGGCTGAGCTTGTCGAAGCCTTCCCTTTTCCTTTACACCCTGACGATGAGTTTTTGGGTCTATATGCTTCATTGCGCTAACCAGACATTTTATGTTGGCCACACCGACAGTCTTGAGCGACGCATTAGTCAACATGAAAGCGGGGCTATACCCGGGTACACGCAAACCCGATTACCAGTGAAGCTCGTCTGGTCAGAAAATTTTCAGACACGGCTTGAGGCGCTGGAAGCCGAGCGCAAGTTAAAAGGCTGGTCACGCGCAAAGAAGCTGGCTTTGATAAGGGGTGATTGGGCAATGATCCAATCGTTAGCGCGCGGTTCGCATAAGAAAGAAGAAGGGAAGGCTTCGACAAGCTCAGCCTGAACGGAACATATCCTCTATTTCTCCTGCCGGAACATACCTTCAAGCACGGTCACGCAATCGCCGCCGACGTGAATGTCGCTGCCGTCAATACGGATGTGGACTTTACCATTGCGACCGACCTGTCGGCCTTGTGAGGCGAGGTAGCGGTCACCAGCTTTGATTGCGTCGCTGTGCAGGCGATAAGCGGCAAGCGCTCCGTTGCCGCTGCCGCACACGGGATCTTCGGCGATGCCATCAAGCGGGGCAAAGGTGCGGACGATGATTTCACTGTCGCTCACCACCGCAAACAGCGTGATACCAGTTGTATGATGCGCACGGTCATAGGCGGCAAGCTCTGGCAGATCGGGCGTCAGCGTTTCGACCGCCTCGACCGTATCAAGTTCGGCAATCACCCAGTGCGGCCCGACATCGACGACTTGGGGCGCGCCTTTGCCGAAGTTCGCGACCTTCAAAGCCGTCGCGAGCGCAGCCGGATCGGGCGCAGGTGTCACTGTGTTCGGCGGCATTTTGAGCGAAAGGCCAGTGTCGCCAACGCTCACCTCAATCAGCCCAAGTTTACACTGTTGAATGATCTTGCCATTCTTTGGCGCAGCAATCCCTGCCTCAATGACCGCGTGCGCGGTGCCAAGCGTCGGATGCCCGGCAAAGACAAGCTCATTGCGCGGGGTAAAAATCCGCACGGCATAATCCGCGCCCGCCTGGGTTGGCGGCAAGACGAAGGTGGTTTCGGAAAGGTTCGTCCAATTGGCAAACGCCTGCATGTCAGCGTCAGTCATCCCTAACGCGTCAAGCACGACCGCGACTGGATTACCAAGCAGCGGCACCGATGTGAAAACATCAACCTGCTTGAATGGGCGTTCGCGGCTCACTGAACCCGCGTCACTTTCAAGCCTTTTTTGGCAAGCATCCCCTGCACCGAATCCACGCCCGCCAAATGCCCCGCACCTACGGCAACCATCACCGTACCCGGCGTATCAAGCCGCTTGGCGAGCCACGCCGTCCAGTTTGCATTGCGATTGCGCAACAGCGCATCGGTCAGTTCAGGTGATTGGCGAAGCTCATCATCAAAAGTCTTCGCGATGGCCTTATTGTCTCCCTTCGCCCACGCGCCGAGCATCGCATCGAATTCGGCCTTGGGATCGGCGACTTCATCAGCCAAGCCAGCCAAGAACATATCTTGTGCAGGTTGAGGGAGTTTATCGAAAATGCCAAGTTGAAGCTCAGAGGTTTCAAGACCGATAATGGGTTTCTTAGCGGCGGTGAATTGCTCGGTCAGCTTGCGCTCAACGCCGTTATCGGGGCTAAGATCAAGATCCTTGAGCATCCCGCCGGCAAGCGTGATCGCCACGGCCCAGCTTTCAAACTGCGCCAAGGATGCCGCCGGAAAACCCACCTTATCAATAAGCGTCTTCAGGCCGGGGCGTTTATCAGCAGGCACACGGTCAAGCACGGGCGGCAGGTTTGGTGACATCGCGAGGCGGGTGAATATCTCAGCCGTTTTCGCGTTATCGCCAAGGTCAGCCACTTCAAGCACCAGCGTATCAGCTTTGGCGGCGGCTGCATCAAAGGCCACGGTGCGCCACTCATAATCCGCTGGCAGCACATGGATCGTGCCGAAGAGATAGATGGTGGTATCTGCATCGGCCAGTTTCCACATCGCGGGTTTGGCGGCGGCTGGGGCCTTGGTTGGTGCGGGCTTGGCACATGACACAGTAGCGGTTGAAAGAAGAAGCGCGCACCCAAGCGCTGCGAAAAGTGATTTATGTTTCATGGGCGCTATGTCGTCGTTTTTGGCGCAAACTTCAATGGCTGATCCGATCAACCGTTGACGCCCGCGTGAGGTTAAGCCAAGGCCTGCCGCCATGTCGGACGCCAAAAGCCTTAGTTTTCAAGACCTGATTCTGACGCTCCACGCCTATTGGGGCGCGCAGGGCTGCGTCATTCTTCAGCCCTATGACATGCGGATGGGCGCGGGCACGTTTCATCCCGCGACGACGCTGCGCGCGCTTGGCCCCGATCATTGGAATGCGGCCTATGTCCAGCCGAGCCGCCGCCCAACCGACGGGCGCTACGGCGAAAATCCAAACCGGCTCCAGCATTATTACCAATATCAGGTGATTATGAAGCCATCGCCGCCGAACCTACAAGAGCTGTATCTCGGCAGCCTTGATGCCATCGGGATTGACCCGCGCAAGCATGATATCCGCTTTGTTGAGGATGATTGGGAGTCGCCAACGCTCGGCGCGTGGGGGCTAGGCTGGGAAGTCTGGTGCGACGGTATGGAGGTGACGCAGTTCACTTATTTCCAACAAATGGGCGGCTTTGATTGCAAACCCGTTGCGGGCGAACTGACCTACGGGCTTGAGCGGCTGGCAATGTATATTCAGGGCGTCGATAGCGTTTATGATCTGCGGTTCAATGATCCCAAAAATGGACTTCCGGGCGTCAGCTACCGCGAAGTGTTTTTGAAGAATGAGGTCGAATTCAGCACCTATAATTTTGAGGTCGCGGACACGGCGTCGCTGTTCGACGGGTTCGGTAAGGCCGAGGCCGAGTGCAAGCGCTGCCTTGATGCGGGCGTTCCGCTTGCGGCTTATGATCAGGCGATTGAGGCGAGCCACCTGTTCAACCTCCTCCAAGCGCGCGGCGTGATCAGCGTGCAAGAACGCGCCAGCTACATGGGCCGCGTCCGCGATCTCGCGAAGGGAAGCTGTCAGGCGTGGATGGAAAAGAACGGGTGGGCGGCGTGATGGGCGTGCGTGATTTTTCCCTCTCCCTAAAGGGGAGAGGGTGGCTGAGCGAAGCGATGCCGGGAGAGGGGGCGGTTTATTGCGGCCCCTCTCCCTGGCGCTGCGCGCCTGTCCCTCTCCCCTTTAGGGAGAGGGCTGCATGACAGATTTTTTATTAGAACTCCGCTCCGAAGAAATTCCTGCGCGGATGCAGGATAAGGCGCGGGCTGATCTCGCGCGGCTGTTTGGCGAGGAATTGGCCAAGGCTGGACTTAAAGTGGAGACAGTGGAGACCTATGCCACGCCGCGTCGGCTCGCGCTGATCGCGCGTGGGTTGCCACTTGAAACCGCCGCCGTCAGCGAAGAAACCAAGGGGCCGAAAACCTCCGCCCCGCCGCAAGCGCTTGAGGGCTTCTTGCGCAAAACCGGGTTGACGCAGGATCAGCTTGAGGAGCGCGACGGCATTTACTTCGCGGTGGTCGAAAAGCCCGGTCGCAAGACGGCGGATGTTCTCGCCGAAGCGATCCCCGCGATCATCCGCGCCTTCCCTTGGCCCAAATCCATGCGTTGGGGTGATGCCTCGGCTTCGACTGAAAGCCTGCGCTGGGTGCGGCCTTTGCAGGGGATCATCGCGCTGCTTGGTGATGAGGTTGTGCCGTGTAAACTTCCTGAGATTTCTGCGGGTTCCACCACCACCGGGCACCGCTTCCATCACAGCGGCCTGATCACCATCGGCAACGCGGCGGACTATGCGATGAAGCTGCGCGCGGCCCATGTGATCGTTGATCAAGACGAACGCCGCGCGATCATCCGCGCTGGCGCTGAAAAAGCGGCGAGCGCGGCTGGCCTTATGCTTGTGCCCGATGAAGGCTTGGTCGCGGAAAATGCGGGCCTGACTGAATGGCCGGTGCCGATGCTGGGGCGGTTTGATCCGGCTTTCCTGAGCGTTCCTGAGGAGGTCATTCAGCTTACCGCGCGGGTCAACCAGAAATATTTCATCTGTAGGGATAGCACGGGCAAGCTCGCCAATGCGTTCGTCTGCACCGCGAACCTTGAGCCGAGTGACGGTGGCGCGACCGTGATCGCGGGCAATGAAAAAGTGCTCGCCGCGCGGCTTTCGGATGCGAAGTTCTTCTGGGAACAGGATTTGAAGGTGCGCCTAGAGGATCAGGCGGCGAAGCTTTCGCAGATTGTATTTCATGAGAAATTGGGTACGGTTGCCGATAAGGTCGAGCGCGTGGCGAAGCTGGCGCGGTGGTTGGTTGAGAGTGGGGTAATTAAATCCTCCCCGGCAAGGGGAGGGGAACCAGCGAAGCTGGTGGAGGGGCACAGTGAAGGTGTCACACCGTCAGACGTTCAGGAAAAACTGCGGGTGCCCCTCCACCATCCTGCGGATGGTTCCCCTCCCCGGAGCGGGGAGGATTTAGCCACCCTCGCCGAAACCGCAGCCCGCCTGTGCAAGGCTGATCTCGTCACTGGGATGGTCGGTGAATTCCCAGAGCTTCAGGGCATCATGGGCGGCTATTACGCCCGCGCGCAGGGGCACGGCGACGCCATCGCCGACGCGATCCGCGATCATTACAAGCCCGTCGGGCAGGGCGACGACGTCCCCACCGCGCCCGTAACGGTGGCGGTGAGTTTGGCGGATAAGCTGGATACGATTGCTGGTTTTTTTGCGATTGACGCTAAGCCAACGGGATCGAAGGATCCTTACGCTCTGCGACGAGCCGTTCTTTCCGTTAACGCGCTCGTCATTGACAATTTGATCCGTGCCTCTTTGTTAGATATCATTTGGAAATCTGCAACAAACTATCTGGAGCAGGCAGGAGCGAACGGTCGATTATATCGTCGGCCCGATGCTCAGGTGGACTTTGTGGACAGCTCACAATGGTCGAACGAAGAAGAAGATCAGCTTATCGATGATTGGTTCATTTTGTGGGATCGATCAGTAAATCCTTTTGATCGTGAAGCTCCCGTTATTGACGAGTTATCCGATGATGATGGGGGTTTAATAAAATGGGCTGGCTATAACGACATTGAAGAGGGTTGGTTGCCATTCTTCGCCGACCGCCTCAAAGTCCAGCAACGTGAAGCGGGTGTTCGCTACGACCTCATCGATGCGGTCTTCGCTCTCGGCGGCGAGGATGATCTTGTCCGTCTGCTCGCGCGGGTGAAGGCTTTGCAGGCGTTTGTAGGGACTGACGCGGGTGCGAACCTGCTCGCCGGGTATAAGCGCGCGGGCAATATCCTTAAATCCTCCCCCTCCGGGGGAGGGGAACCAGCGAAGCTGGTGGAGGGGCAGGGTGAGGGAGTTTCTCCGTCAGACGTTCAGGAAAAACTGCGGGTGCCCCTCCACCATCCTGCGGATGGTTCCCCTCCCCGTGCCGGGGAGGAATTGGCTTTGGAGACCGCGCTCGACGCCGCTGAACCGCTGGCGACCGCCGCGATTACTGCTGAGGATTTCGAGGGCGCGATGTCGGCACTCTCCACCCTGCGCGCGCCGATAGATGCGTTCTTTGAGGGCGTGATGGTCAATGATCCCGACCCGCAAAAGCGGGCGTATAGGATAGGATTGCTCGAACGGTTCGTAAGCGCGGTGCACCGCGTGGCCGATTTCTCAAAGATTGAAGGATAGTTCCCTCTCCCCTTCAGGGGAGAGGAGTGTAGGTTGGTGGTTTGCCGGGGGCAAGCCACCCGCCAAACTGGAGAGGGGACTGTCCTCGTTAACAAAATAGGGCCGATGGATTGGGAACTCCCCCTCTCCCCGGCCCTCTCCCCTGAAGGGGAGAGGGAGTAAAGAATGACCCAATATG